>JAICKR010000252.1 GCA_025927835.1 Jatrophihabitans sp.
GATCACCGAACCCGACTTGGGAGGACGACATGACCACCTTGGCAGCGCGTACCGCACCGTCTCGCACCCCGCTCATCGCCGCGCTCGGCATCGCCGCAACCGCGGTGCTGAGCGCGATCGGCACCTTCTGGGACGCCACCGGCAACGACGACAAGTCCGGCTCGAACCACTACGGCGAGTACTTCTTCACACTCGCCGCGGACGCGGTGCTCATGGCGCTCGTCTTCGGCTTCGTCGTGCGGACCGCCCGCGGGCAGCGCGCCGGCGTGCGGAGCGCCGTCTTGGGCGTGCTCGCCGTGCTGACGCTGATCGTGTTCTGGAGCGGCGCGCCGTGCGTGCTCGCCGCGGGTGCGGTGGCGACCGCGCTCATCGAGCGGGACGAGACCGGGAGCTGGGGCAAGGCCGGCCGGACCGGCCTCGCGCTCGCCTGCCTGGCCGCGCTCGCCGCCGCGGTCTTCGCGTTCATCGGCTGATCGGGGAGGGAGGCGGCGGCCGCTGCGGCGGCCGCCGCCCTGCCGCGTCCGTACGATGGCCGACGTGGCTCTGCACCTGTACGACACCGCGACCCGCGAGGCGCGCGCCTTCGAGCCGCTCGTGCCGGGCCAGGTGTCGATCTACCTCTGCGGCCTCACCGTGCAGGGTCCGCCGCACATCGGGCACGTGCGCAACTGGGTGAACATGGACATCCTGCGGCGCTGGCTGATCGCGAACGGGTACGCGGTCACCTACGTCCGCAACGTCACCGACATCGACGACAAGATCATCATCAAGGCAGCGGACGCGGACGAGCCGTGGTGGGCGCTGGCGTTCCGCAACGAGCGCGAGATCATCGCCGCAGAGCAGGCGCTGGGCTGCCTGCCCCCGTCCTACGAGCCGCGCGCGACCGGTCACGTCACCGAGATGGTCGAGCTGATGCATCGGCTGATCGCGGGCGGGCACGCCTACGAGGCCGAGGGCGACGTGTACTTCGACGTGCGCTCGTTCCCGTCCTACGGGTCGCTGTCGGGTCAGCTGCTGGAGAAGATGGAGCCGGCCGGTGACTCGGTCGGCGACGCGCGCAAGCGCGACCCGCGCGACTTCGCCTTGTGGAAGTCGGCCAAGCCCGGCGAGCCGGCCAGTGCTTCATGGTCGACGCCGTGGGGCCGCGGCCGCCCCGGCTGGCACCTCGAGTGCTCGGCGATGGCGACGAAGTATCTCGGCGCGACGTTCGACATCCACGGCGGTGGGCTCGACCTGGTCTTCCCGCACCATGAGAACGAGCTCGCGCAATCGACGGCCGCGGGCGACGGGTTCGCGCGGTACTGGATGCACAACGGCCTGCTCACCATGGCCGGCGAGAAGATGTCGAAGTCGCTCGGCAACACGCTGCAGGTGCGCGAGGTCGTCAAGCAGTGGCGGCCGGTCGAGGTGCGCTACTACCTCGGCGCCGCGCACTACCGCTCGGTGATCGAGTACTCGCCCGACGCGCTGGACGAGGCCGCGGTCGCGTACCGGCGAATCGAGAACTTCGTCGAGAAGGCGAGTGCGGTCGTGGAGTCGCACGTCGGCGAGGTGCCGGACACGTTCGGCCGCGCGCGCGACGACGACCTCGGCGTGCCGCCCGCCGACCGCCGGGTTCACGAAAACGATCGCGCCCGCAACAACCCGCACCCCGGACGCGCCATCGAGACGCTCCACGCACCCCAAGGGCACGTTCGCGCGAAGAAGCCGGATCACCGCCAACAACCCCC
>JAICKR010000003.1 GCA_025927835.1 Jatrophihabitans sp.
GCCGCCGGCCTGCACCCGCTTGTAGTGGTTGTAGACGGCGACCGCGAGCGTCTTCTTGGCCTGGTCCTGACCCACGACGTAGCCGTTGAGGAAGTCGTAGATCTCGTTCGGCTTGGGCAGCTCGTCGAAGCTGAACTCGCTCGTCTCGGCGAGCTCCTCTTCGATGATCTCGTTGCAGAGGTCGATGCACTCGTCGCAGATGTACACGCCGGGCCCGGCGATCAGCTTCTTGACCTGCTTCTGGCTCTTGCCACAGAACGAGCACTTGAGCAGGTCGCCGGTCTCGCCGACACGTGGTGCCACGGGCGACACTCCCTCACTAAGTCTCTGCCTGTCAGGCCCTCTGGTGCCGAGCTAGTACCGGTCGGTAGCAGCGCGAATAAACCGCCGAGAACCCGCACGCTACCCGTAATTGCCCGGGAAGTCCGCTGCAAAGGTCCCGAGTGTCGCCACGGCCTGTCGCAATCGTTACGCGTCCGGAACCATCTTCCGGGACGTGATCACCTCGTCGACGATCCCGTATTCCTTGGCCTGTTCGGCGGTCAGGATGGTGTCGCGCTCGATGTCGGCGTGCACCTTCTCGACCGACTGCCCGGTGTGGTTGGACAGGATCTGCTCGAGCAGATCGCGCATCCGCAGGATCTCGCGGGCCTGGATCTCGAGGTCCGAGATCTGCTGGGCGCCTTCGGTGCCGCCGGACGGCTGGTGGATGAGGATCCGCGCGTTCTGCAGCGCGAACCGCTTGCCCTTGGTGCCCGCGGCCAGCAGGACGGCCGCCGCCGAGGCGGCCTGCCCCATGCAGATCGTCTGGATCTCGGGACGGACGTATTGCAGCGTGTCGTAGATGGCGGTCAGTGCTGTGAACGAACCGCCCGGGGAGTTGATGTAGATCTGGATGTCGCGGTCGGGATCGGTCGACTCGAGCACGATGAGCTGCGCCATGACGTCGTTGGCGACGACGTCGTCGATCGGGGCGCCGAGGAAGATGATGCGTTCCTCGAACAGCTTGTTGTAGGGATTCGACTCCTTGATCCCGTAGTTCGTCCGCTCGACGAAGGACGGCAGGACGTAGCGGGACTCGGGGCCACTGGGCGTGTACAGGTTCATCGGGGCTCCTACTCCGGGGTGACGTTGCCGGCGGGCACATCGCTGACGCGGCTCACGATGTGGTCGATGAACCCGTAATCGAGCGCTTCCTTCGCGGTGAACCAGCGGTCGCGGTCGCCGTCCTTCAGGATCTGCTCGACGGTCTGGCCGGTGTGCTCGGCAGTGATCTCGGCCATCTCCTGCTTGGTGAGGTTCCACTGCTCGGCCTGGATCTTGATGTCGGACGCGGTACCGCCCAGGCCGGCCGAGCCCTGGTGCATGAGGATGCGCGAGTGCGGCAGGGCGTAGCGCTTACCGCGGGTGCCGGCCGAGAGCAGGAACTGCCCCATCGAGGCCGAGAGGCCGAGCGACCAGGTCGCGACATCGCAGTCGATGAGTTCCATCGTGTCGAAGATGGCCATGCCCGCGGTCACCGAACCGCCGGGGCTGTTGATGTAGAGGTTGATGTCGCGAGTCGGGTCCTCGGCCGACAGCAGGAGCAGCTGCGCGCAGATCTGGTTCGCGATCGTGTCGTCGACGGGCTGGCCGAGGAAGATGATGCGCTCGCGCAGCAGCCGGTCGTAGACGGAGTCGTTGAGCGTCATGCCCGCGCCCGGCGTACGCATCTCGACAATGCGCATCGGCTGCGGATCGAAGCGGCTACCCATCAATGCCTCCATGCTGGTTCACGCTGCTGCTGTGCTGGTACGACGACATCGACACTAACGAAGCGAGGGACGCGTCGACTCCCGATTGCGCCCACGTTCGCTCAGGGCGTGACGGGCCGGCTCACTCGTCGTCGACGTCGTCCTCGACCGGCGGGTCGCCGAACTCGGCCGCCATCTCGGCGGCGAGGGTCGCGTTCAGGTCGACCGCGTTGCCCGAGGCGTCGGTGACCTTCGCGTTCTCGAGCAGCCCGGCCAGCGCCTTGTTGCGCCGGATGTCGGCCACCAGCGCGGGCAGGGTTCCCGCCTGCATGACCTGGTTGGCGAACTCCTGCGGTGCCATCTGGTAGCGCGCCGCCTGCTGCACCAGGTACTGGGTGAGCTCGGCGTCGCCGATCTGGACCTCGGTCTTGTTCGCGACCTCGTCGAGAAGGAACTGGGCGCGCACCGACTTCTCGGCCGCCTCGCGCAGCTCGGCGGTGAACTCGTCGCGGGTCTTGCCCTGCGCCTCGAGATAGCGGTCGAAGAGGGCGTCGTCGTGGCCCAGCGAGTGGACGATGTCGTGCTCGCGCGCGTCGACCTCGGCCTTGACCGCGGATTCGGGCAGCGGGAACTCGACGGTGGCGATGAGCTGCTCGAGCAGCTTGTCCCGCGCCTGGGCACCCTGCTCGAGGACCTTCACCCGACCCAGCCGGGCGCGCAGGTCGTCGCGCAGCTCGGCGACGGTGTCGAACTCGCTGGCCAGCTGGGCGAACTCGTCGTCGACCTCGGGCAGCTCCTTGACCTTCACCGAGTTGATCGTCGCGGTCACCTCGGCGTCCTTGCCGGCGTGCTCGCCCTGTTTGAGGTCGGTGGTGAACGTCGCGGTGTCGCCGGCCGACTTGCCGGTGACGGCTTCGTCCAGCCCGTCGACGAGGTCGCCGGACCCGACGACGTAGGACAGCCCCTTCGCGCCGCCGCCCTCGACCTCGCCGCCGTCCACGGAGGTGGCGATGTCGACGGACAGGTAGTCGCCGGTCTCGGCAGGGCGCTCGACCGTCTTGAGCGTGCCGAACCGGTCACGCAATTCGGAGAGCTGCTCCTCGACGTCCTCGTCGGTGACCGTCGTGTCGTCGACGGTCACCGCGATGCCGTCGAGCTCGGGCAGCGCGATCTCGGGCCGGACGTCGACCTCGGCGGTGAATGCGAGCGATCCGTCGGCCGAATCATCCAGGTTGGTGATATCGATATCCGGCTGGCCGAGCGGCTGCAGCTCGTGCTCGCGCGCCGCGTCGGTGTAGAGGCGCGGCAGCGCCTCGTTGACGGCCTCCTGCAGCACCGCGCCACGGCCCACGCGCTGGTCGATGATGCGCGCCGGCACCTTGCCGGGACGGAAGCCCGGCACCCGGACCTGGGACGCAATCGCCTTGTACGCCGCATCCAGGCTCGGCTTGAGGTCGTCGAAGGGCACCTCGACGGCGAGCCGGACGCGGGTCGGGCTCAGGTTCTCGACAGTGCTCTTCACGTGCGGGTACTCCTCGACGACACGAGATCTGGGCGGTCCGGCAAGTCTATGCGCCGGTCGCCACAGCACGTTGTCCGCCCGTCCCGCCGCTATGACGGCAGGACGGGCGGACATTATTCGAGGCTTCGCGGGCTACCCGATGACGAGCAGCGAGCCGTGCGCCGTGCTGGGGTTCAGTACCCCGTCGCCGGCGAACCTCGCCGTGTAACCGAGGGTCAGCACGCTCTTCACCACTGCGAACAACAGCCCGCCGCAGGCGGCGACACCGTTGAGGTTCGTGATGCCGACGCACACGACGTGGTTGGCCACCGTGAACACGATCGGCTCACCGACGACCGGGTTGCCGGCCGAGGTGGTCAGCCGCGCGCTGAGCGTCAGCGTGATACGCAGCCCGGGCAGGATGTGCGCGATCGACGGGTAGGCCTTGAGCACCGTGTTGGTGGCGGCCTGCACGCTGATCGCTGCCTGGCCGAACGGGCACGGGGCGGACAGCGAGAAGACGTTCGTCGCCGGCGGGGCGCAGGTCGCGCCCGCGTAGGACGTGTTCAGGTACCAGCCGGGCACCGTGAACGCCCCGATCGTCGGCGCCGGGTTCAGCGCCACGTTCAGCGAGTCGTAGCCGCAGCCGCCCGGGGAGGTCGTGCACGCCGCCGGACCGATCGGTGCTGCGCCGTAGTGGGTCGTGTTGTACGCGACGCTCATCACGACGTGGGCCGGCGTGAGGTGACCGGTGAACGCGAAGCGGATCGAGGTCGCGAAGCCGTTGAAGCAGGTGTTGGACGACGCGTCGTACCACTCGCCCAGCTGGTCGCCGGTGCAGTGCACGTCGTCCTTCGACGGCCGGAACGGGATGTTGAACGTCTTCGTCTGGGTCATCAGCAGGGCGCCGGGCGGGCTGCCGGGGGTCGCCGACCCGGCCGCGTAGATGTTGAGCGTGATGTCGTGCGCGAACGTCGCACCGGGCGTCGTCACGCAGCTGTCGTTCGTCCAGCTGCCGGCCTCGCAGCCCCAGCTGCTCATCAACACGGTCACGACCGGGTTGGTGAGGTTGCCGTGCGTCATGGAGATCCCGGAACCGAACTCGGACACCGACTGGGCCTCGAACGCCTCGCTGGCGACATTGCCGGGTGTCGGGTGCGGGGCGTTGTCGTACACCACGCCCGCGTTGTTCACGGTCACCGGCGGCGGGCCTGCCGCGGACCCGCTTGCGGGTGCCAGCGTCAGCGCGGCCACGACGGCCGCACATGTCGCGACAACCGTCGCCGGCACTCGAAGTGCCTTACCTGCAGTACGCATCACGTTCCTGCTCCTCCCCTTGGTGGCTGGACCGCGTTGGTGGCTGGGCCTATGTGCCGCACGGTTCGCCGGGGTGGGGAGGTCGTCAATTCGAGTGCGCGGTTTCGGCGGCTTCGGGCTGAATGCGGCTTCGAAACGCGTGAGATGGCCGTGTAAGGACGGGCGTTAGCTGCGTCGGGGTGGCGGGATTTGAACCCACGGCCCCTCGCTCCCAAAGCGAGTGCGCTACCAAACTGCGCCACACCCCGGGCCTGTGCCCCGCCAGCCTATCGGCGTTCGCCTAACCCGCGGGCGGCGCCGCGCTCCACGCGAGCAGGGCCGCGCCGTGCACACCGACGTCGGCACCGAGCGTCGACATCGCGAGTTCGGGCGGCGTGCGCCACGGCAGCCGGGTGGTGAGGGCGGCCGCGACGGGTGCGCGCAGCGCCTCGCCCGCGATGGCGAGGCCGCCGGCCAGCACGACGAGGGACGGGTCCACCACGAGCGTGCACTGCGCCAGGACCGTCGCCAGCGCGTCGGTGGCCTCGGCCCACACCTGCGCCGCGGCCGGGTCGACGGCCTGCCGGGCCACGACCTCCTCGGCCGGCAGCGCCGCGCCGGTCAACGCGCCGTACCGTCGCGCCACAGCCGCGCCCGAGGCGTAGCGCTCCAGACAACCGCGCTGTCCGCACGGGCACGGTTCGCCGTTCGGCACGACGCACACGTGACCGACCTCGCCCGCCATGCCCGCCCCGCCCCACATCGGCTGCCCGCCGGTGACGATCACCGCCGAGATGCCGGTGCCGAGCATGACGATCATGCAGTCGGGCACGCCCCTGGCGCGCCCGACACTGCGCTCGGCGAGCCCGGCGCCGCGCACGTCGTTGTCGATGCGCACCGGCAGCGCGAGATCGGACTGCAGGAGAGCGACCAGCGGCTCGTCCCGCCAGCCCAGGTTCGCCGCGTAGCGCGCGACTCCGGCGGCCGGGTCGACGATGCCGGGCACGACCACACCCGCCGCGACGACGTCGGCGTCGTGCAGCCACGCGGCCACCTCACGGATGGTGGCCACCACGGCGCCGGCACCGGCCGACACCGGCGTCGCCACGCGGTGCCGGTCGAGCACCTCGCCCGATTCGGCGACCCGCGCCGCCTTGATCGACGTGCCGCCGACGTCGATCGCAATGACCGTCCGCACCCGTGCTCCCTTACGTTCCGTGAAATTTGTCTATACCATTGCGGCGCCGTCGTCAAAAGAGGCACGAGGAGCAAGGGAGAGGCTATGCCGGGCGAGCTCATGGCCGCCGAAATCGCCGAGCAGCCGGGCGTGCTCGCGCGGCTGCTCGACCTCGGCGCCGCCCCGGCCGCCGACGCGCGTGCGGCGATCGTGCGCGCCGCGCCGCGCTTCGTGGTCCTCGCCGCGCGCGGCACGAGCGATCACGCCGCGCTGTACGCGAAGTACCTGACCGAGGTGCACCTGCAGCTGCCCGCCGGGCTGGCCTCGCCGTCCGCGTTCACGGTGTACGGCGCGCGTCCCGACATGCGCGACGTGCTGTTCCTCGCGGTGAGCCAGTCCGGGGGCTCCCCGGACCTGGTGCAGTCGACCGAGGTCGCGCGGGCATGCGGCGCGCTCACGATCGCGGTCACCAACAATCCCGGCTCGTCCCTGGCCGCTGCGGCCGCGCACCACGTGCCGGTGCACGCCGGCCCCGAGCGGGCCGTGGCCGCGACGAAGACCTACACCGCCGAGTTGCTCGCGCTCTATTTGTTGCTCGTCGGCGAGGACGCCTCGGCGCTGCCCGACGCCGCGGCCGGCACGCTCGCCCACGCGGACGCGGCGCACCGGGCCGCGAGCCGGTTCGCGCTCGTCGACCGGCTCGTCACCACCGCGCGCGGGTACTCCTACCCCACCGCACGCGAGGGCGCGCTCAAGCTCATGGAGACCTCCTACCTCGCGGCGCAGGCGTTCTCCGGCGCCGACCTGCTGCACGGCCCGCTCGCGATGCTCGGCCCGGACGTCCCGGTCATCGCGGTGACGACGCCGGGACGCGGTTCGGCCGCGCTGGCTCCGGTGCTCGAGCGGCTCGCCGCGGCAGACGTGGACGTGCTTCGCGTCGGCCCGCCGGACGGACTCCCGGTCGAGTCCGCGGGCGTGCCGGAGCCGCTCGCGCCGATACTGGAGATCCTGCCGCTGCAACAACTGGCCTGGCGGCTCGCGATCGACCGCGGCGGCGACCCGGACCGCCCGCGCGGACTCAGCAAGGTGACCGAGACATGGTGAACGGGCCGGCGCACGACCCGCAGCTCGACCAGCTGCCGCTCGACACGGTCGTCGACCTGCTGCTCGACGCCGAGGCGCGCGTGGTGCCCGCGCTGCGCCGGGCGGCACCGGAACTCGGCAAGGCGGCCGGCGTGCTGCACGACGTGATAGCCGGTGGTGGCCGGCTGGTGTTCACCGGCGCCGGGACGTCGGGCCGGCTCGCCGCGGCCGAGGCGGCCGAGCTGCCCGGCACCTTCGGCATCGACCCCGCGCGCTGCCTGACGCACATCGCCGGCGCGGACTCCGCGCTGATCGACGATGCCGCCGAGGACGACGCCGACGGGGGCGCGCACGGCATCCGCGTGGCGCAGCTGGGAGCGGGAGACGTGGTCGTCGCAGTCGCGGCGAGCGGGCGAACGCCGTTCACCGTGGCGGCGGCCGAGACGGCGCTCGAAGCCGGCGCCGCGGTGATCGCGGTCGTCACGACCGCGAACACCCCGCTCGCGACGCTCGCGACGGCATCGGTCGAGATCGAGATCGGCGACGAGGTGCTGCGCGGCTCGACCCGGCTCACCGCGGGCACCGCGCAGAAGATCGCGTTGAACACGCTCACCACCGCGGCGATGGCGCGCGCGGCGAAGGTGCACGGCAACCTGATGGTCGACATGGTCGCGGCCAACGCGAAGTTGCGCGATCGCGCCGCGGCGATCGTCGCGCAGATCGCCGGCCGCCCGGACGCCGACGCGCGCACCGCGCTCAGCGCCTGCGAGGGGAACGCCCGCGCCGCGGTGCTGAACCTGGTGACCGGCTGCCCGCCGGCCGACGCCGTCCGGCGCGCGGCCGCACACCGGTCGCTACGCGCGGCCCTCGAGGGCTAGCTCCGCCGAACTCGCGGCAGCGCCGGCCCGCGCCGACCAGCCGCGTGTGGTGCGGACGTTGCCGATCATCCGGCACACCACGTAGATCAGGAACGAGATCGTGGTGACGTACGGGCTGATCGGGATGTTCAGGCTGCCCAGCTCGAGCAGCGTGCCGCCGACGGTCGCGGTCACCGCGAACGCCACGCTGAGGATCGGCACGAGCGCTGGTGACGCGGTGACCCGCATCGCGGCCGCGGCGGGCGTGCAGATCACGCTCAGCGCGAGCAGCGCACCGACGACCTGCACCGACATCGCGACGGTCAGCCCGAGCAGCAGCATGAACACCGGCGACAGCAGCCGCACCGGGACGCCGCGCGCCTCGGCCAGTTCCGGATCGGTGCTCGCGAACGTCAGCGGTCGCCACAGCACGAGCAGCGCGACGACCACCACGGCGGACGTCACCACGAGCGCGGTGAGCCGCGGGGTGTCGACCGCCGCGATCTGGCCGAAGAGCAACCCGAACTTGTTCGCCGCACGGCCCTTGTAGAGCGACAGGAACAGCACGCCGAGGCCGAGCCCGAACGGCATCAGCACCCCGATGATGGAGTTGCGGTCGCGCGCCCGGCTGCCGAGCGCACCGATGAGCAGTGCGGCGACGATCGAGCCGGTGATCGCGCCGGCCACCACGCTGGCGCCGGCCAGCAGGAACCCGGCCGCACCGGCGAAGGAGAGCTCGCTCGTGCCGTGCACGGCGAACGGCAGGTCGCGCATCATCACGAACGTGCTGATCAGCCCGCCGACGACGCCGAGCACTGCGCCGGCAACGAGCGAGTTGTGCACGAGCGCGAGCAGCTCGCCGTAGTCGGTGAAGTCGAAGATCTGCTGCCAGATGCTCGGGTCGCTCATGCGATCGCCGTGTCGTCGTGATGGTGGTCGTGGTGCGCCTGCTCCGGCGTGTCCGGAATGCCCGCGACGAGGATCCGCCCGCCGACGTGCACGACCTCTATCGGAGCGTCGAACAGCTCGCTCAGGGTTGCCGAGTTGAGCACCTCGTCGACGGTGCCGATGCGGAACCGGCCCCCGGCCAGGTAGAGCACCCGGTCGACGTAGGGCAGCACGGGGTTGATCTCGTGCGTCACGAACAGCACCGCGGTGTCGCGCTCGCGGCGGCGGCGGTCGACGAGTGAGGTGACGATGCGCTGGCTCGGCAGGTCGAGGGAGAGCAGCGGCTCGTCGCAGAGCAGCAGCGGGGGGTCGGCGACGAGCGCCTGCGCGATGCGCACCCGCTGCTGCTCGCCACCGGACAGCAGCCCGATCGGCATATGCGCGTACTCGCCTGCCCCGACCGCGTGCAGCGCCGCGTCGACCTTCGCGCGCCGGTCCGGCCGCGGCAGGCTGATGCCCCAGTGATGCCCGTCCAAACCCTGCCCGACGACGTCGCGTGCACGTAGCGGCGTCAGCGGGTCGATGCGTCGCTGCTGCGGGACGTAGCCGATGTCTTCGCTGCCGCGGCGCACCGGCCGGTAGGCGACCTCGACCCGTCCGGCGCTGAGCGGCTGCAGACCGAGGATCGCGCGGATCAGGCTCGTCTTACCCGACCCGTTCGCCCCGAGGACAGCGACGAACTCTCTCGCGGCGACGTCGAGGTCGAGGCCCGACCACAGCGTGCGCCGGCCGTAGCCGAGCGCGGCGCCGGTCAGCCGCAACACGGAGTCGGACATGCCCGTCACCTCTTGCCCAGTGCGGTGGCGAGTGCGTCGAGTTGCGCATCCATCCACGAGTAGTAGGTCTTGCCGGCCGGCAGCGTCTCGGTGACCGGCACGATCGGGACACCCGCGGATCGCGCCGCCGACATGATGCGGTCGGTCTGCGGGCCGGTCGTCTGGGCGTTGTAGACCAAAGCGCGCACCCGGTGTCCGCTGAACAGGCCGAGCGTGTCCTGCAGGACGCGCGGCGACACGTCGGTGCCGTCCTCGACGGCCTCGCTGAAGTCGGTCGGGGTGCGGTTGTCGAGGCCGCATGCCTGGAGCAGGTAGAGCGGCACCACCTCGGTCACCGCCACGCCGTCGCCGCCGTAGTCCGCCCTGAGCTGCCGCTCGCGTTCCTCGAGCGCGGCGAGGCGGCGGGCGAAGGCGCGGTCGTTCGCGCGATAGGTCGCTGCGTCCGCTCGATCGCGCGAGACGAGGAACTCGGTGACGCGGTTCGCGATGCGTGCGACGGTCGGGACGTCGTACCAGACGTGCTCGTTGAGCGACCCGTCCACGGACCTCTTGCCGGACACCGTGACCGCGTTGATGACCTCGGCGGAACCGCCGGCCGCGTCCCGCAATGTGTTCATGAAGCCGTCGTAGCCGCCGCCGTTCTCGATGACGAGGTCGGCCTTGGAGATCGCGAGCTGGTCACGGACGCTCGCCTCGTAGGAGTGCGGGTCGGCGGTGGCGCTGTTGATGAACGAGGAAATGACGACCTTCGACCCGGCCAGCCCGCCCGCGATCTGGCTGACCACATCGCTCCACACATCGGTGGCGGCCACCACCCGCACGGCCCCCGGGGCGCCCTGCGCCGACGAACTGCAGCCGCCGCTCACGACCGCGCACGCACTCAGCGCAGCCGCGGCAAGCAGTCGACGCACGTCCCGCACCTCTCGCTATTGATAACCATGTTCATTTGCAACAACAGGTTAGCGCACGAGGGCAAGTCGGCACAACGCCGGGGACGCGACCCCGGACACGACAGAGCCCCGGACGGTCTCCCGTCCGGGGCTCTGTACTGCTTATCGGTCAGTCGTGCCGCTCAGTCCTCGAGCGCCTCCTGACGCTGCTCGAGGGCGTCGGCCTTCTTCTCGTGCGCCTTCGCCTTCGCGCGATCCTCGGTCTCGTCGGTCTCGGCCTCGCCCTTGGTCTGCTGGGCGTTGCCCTCGGCCTTCAGGTTCTCGTCGTCGAGCGCGTCGCCGAGCTTCTCCTTGACCGCACCCTTGATGTTCTCGCCGATACCCATCAGCTCTTCACCGACTCCTTCCGCCGCTGCGCGGCCTTTTGCGCGCGCTGGGCAGTGCTCGCCTTCGCCTCGTTCTTGCGGGACGACGCCTCGGCCTTGACCGCCTTCAGCCGCTCGGTTCCCTTGTCCTGCTGGACCTGTCCGGCCTTCTCCAGGCGGTCGTTCCCGACGACACTGCCGGCGATCTCCTTGCCCAGCCCGGCGACCTTGTCGATCAGGCCCAAAGCGTTCTTGGTGTCGATCCGTGGAATACGCATACAACAGCGGTACCCCGTCACGGCCGCGGCGAATCAGCCTGCGGCCGTGACATGTTCCACGATTTCGTCGGGTCGCTACCTGGTGCCGTGCGACCAGCTGCCGCGGCGGGTGAACAGCCACAACACCGCGACGATGAGGATGAGCCACAGGATGGGGTGCACGATCAGGCCCAGCGCTGCGGCGATGACGACGATGATCAACGCGATCAGGATGTCCATCAGCATGTCTTCACAGTGCCCACATATTGACCTCATCTATCTGTTACATCAGGTGGGTCCATGGGCAGGTCGGATCAGCCGGAGGCCGTCGTCGAGGCGCTCGGTCGCACCCTGCGCGTCGAGCAGCTCCAGCAGCGGGATCGTGACGCGGCGGCTCGTGCCGAGCACAGCGCCGGCCTCGCTCGCCGTGAACGGCTGCGGCAGCGCGGCGAGCCGGCGCGCGGCCTCGGCGGGCGCCGAGGGTGCGAGCACGATGTGCTCGCCGAGCCGGAGCACGCGCGCGCTCCGCTCGGCCGCGGCCAGCTCGCGCCGGCCGAGGCCGAGTTCGGTGAGCTCGTCCTTGAGCGGTGCCGCGAACGGGTCGAGTTGCAGCCGCGCCTCCAACCGTCGCAGCCCGCTCTCGGCGGCGCCGAGCGAGCGCGGCCCGGTGGACGCATGGACCCGCCCGTCGCGCACCGGCAGGCCGGCCGCTGTGGCGACGGCCGCCGCAATGGCGTCGGTCGGCACGTCGAGGGCGCGGCGCAGCGCGGCGAGCGGCATCGCCGGCTCGAGCGCGTCACGCTGCGCCCACGTCTCGACGGCGCGCACGGCGGCCGCCGACCAGCGCTGCCACGCCGACTCGTCGAGGAGCCAGCCGTCGATCTCCCGTACGCCCTCCGGCACGCGTCCCCCGAGCTCGGCAAGCTTGGCGTGCTGCATGGCGCCGCGTCGGGCGATCTCGCGGATCGGGTCGACCTCGGCGTCGAAGGCGACGAGCTCGGCGGCACGCACCGCGGCTGCGCCGCGCCGGGTGAGCGGCGGCGGGTCGGCGTCGAGCACGGTGACCCCGGCCGCGACGGTCTGACGTCCCGGGTCGCGCAGCACCGCCCGGTCACCGGCGCGGATCGGCACCGCGCCGTCGAGCTGCAACCGAGCCAGCACGTCGTCGCCGTCGTCGCCGAGCACCCGCACCCGCACCGGTACCGCCGCGGTACCGAAGTGCAGCATCTGCTGCGCCGGCAACGGTTCGCCGGGTCGGACGCGGAGCCGGGCGTCGACCTGCGCGGCGTGATGCCATGCCTTCGGCGCGAGAACCGCATCACCGCGGGCCACCTCGTCGAGCCGGATTCCGCGCAGGTTCAGCGCGACGCGGGCCGGCCCCTCGACCCGCCTGCGCGCACTGCCCAGGCACTGAATGCCGCGCACGGTGAGCGGCCGGCCGCGCAGCTCGAGCACGTCGTCGACCTCGATGCGGCCCGTCCCGAGCGTGCCGGTGACCACCGTGCCGCTGCCCCGCACCGTGAACGCGCGATCGATCCAGAGCCGCGCTGGAGCGTCCGGGTCGGGTACGGGCAGCCGGTCGACGAGGCGTTGCAAGGCGGCGCGCAGCTCGTCCAGTCCGGCGCCGGTCGCGGCCGAAACCGCAACCGCCTCGACGGTGCCGAGCGAGGAACCGGCCAGCCGCGCGCGTGCTTGCTCGATTGCGCCGGCCGGGTCGGCGAGGTCGCTGCGCGTCACAGCCAGCAACGCGTGCTCGATGCCGAGTGCATCGGCCGCCGCGAGGTGCTCCTCCGACTGCCGCGCCCAACCCTCGTCCGCCGCGACGACGAACAGCACCGCAGGCGCCGGTCCGAGCCCGGCGAGCATGTTGGCGATGAAGCGCTGGTGACCCGGCACGTCGACGAACGCGATCTCCTCGCCGCTCGGCAGCTGCGTCCACGCATAGCCGAGGT
Organism: Jatrophihabitans sp.; assembly: GCA_025927835.1. Classification (GTDB taxonomy): domain Bacteria; phylum Actinomycetota; class Actinomycetes; order Mycobacteriales; family Jatrophihabitantaceae; genus Jatrophihabitans. Next base: position 12,836 of record JAICKR010000003.1, read on the forward strand.
CGATCGTCATGCCGCGCCGCCGCTCCTCGGCCCAGCGGTCGGGCTCCATGCCGGTCAGTGCGCGCACGAGTGTCGACTTGCCGTGATCGACGTGCCCGGCTGTGGCGAGCACGCGCACCGTGATCACCTCGTCTCGAACGCGACGCGACGTACGCGGAGGCGGACGGGAATCGAACCCGCCAAGCCGAGATACTCGGCTTCACCGGTTTTGAAGACCGGGAGGGCCACCAGGCGCCTGTACGCCTCCGACACCAACGCTACTGAGTAGCGTGAACAACGTGGCAAGCGCCTCGGCCGGGCTGCGGCTCACGCAGTACGCCTCCGGTGGCGGCTGCGCCTGCAAGATCCCACCCCGCGAGCTGGAGACGCTGCTGCGCGGCTTGAGTCCAGCTCCCTTCGAACACCTGATCGTCGGGCTCGACGGCGGCGACGACGCGGCGGTCGTCTCGATCGACGGCGACCTCGCGGTGGTCGCGACCGCCGACTTCTTCACCCCCGTCGTGGACGACGCCTACGACTGGGGACGCATCGCCGCGGCGAACGCGCTATCGGACGTCTACGCGATGGGCGGCCGGCCGGTGGTCGCGGTGAACCTCGTCGGCTGGCCGCGCGAGAAGCTGCCGCTCGAGGTCTTGCGCGAGGTGTTGCGCGGCGGTGCGGATGTCGCGCGCGGCGCGGGCTGCCCGGTTGCCGGCGGGCACAGCATCGACGATCCGGAGCCGAAGTACGGCATGGCGGTGACCGGTGTCGCCGACGCGAAGCGGCTGATCCGCAACGACGCCGCGCGGGCCGGCGTGCCGCTCACCCTCACCAAGCCGCTCGGCGTCGGCGTGCTGAACAACCGGCACAAGGCGACCGGCGAACAGTTCCCCCACGCCGTCGAATCGATGGCGGCGCTGAACGACAAGGCGTCGCAGGCGGCGCTCGAGGCGGGCATCGTCGCCGGCACCGACGTCACCGGGTTCGGCCTGCTCGGACACCTGCTCAAGATGGTCCGGGCGGCCGGCGTCAGCGCGGTTCTGGACGCCGCGGCCGTGCCCTATCTCGACGGCGCCCGCGAAGCGTTGCGCGACGGCTACGTCAGCGGCGGCACGCGCCGCAACCTCGAGTGGGTGCGTCCGCAGCTGGCCGACGGAGTGGGCGAGGACGAACTCCTGCTGCTGGCCGACGCACAGACCAGCGGCGGACTACTACTCGCCGGGGAGATCCCGGGCTCGCCGGTGATCGGTGAGTTGGTCCTGCGGGGGGAGCACGCGATCCGCATCCGCTGAGGACGGGAACCGGCGGGTGCTGGCGACGTGGGACCGGTTTGAATCCCGGCGTGCTGGGAAAACTGCCCGACGGGAGGGGGCTTCCATCCGAGGAGACGACTGTGCTCGGGGTCGCCGGAAGCCTGTTTTCCATCGCGATCGGTGCCGTCCTGACGTGGGCCGTCGCGGACAACTCCGCCGGTGTGGTTCTGATCATCATCGGCGCGGTCTGTCTGATCGTCACCGGACTTCGGATGACAACCCGTGGCGGCACGGACGGGGCCGAGCCGAACGGATACCGTGCGCTCCACTCGTACCAACCGCCTGGGCGCCGCTTCCTCAACAGGCGGTGATCAACCCGGTCGTCGCGCCAACGATTACCGACCTGTGACGGATCGGTCGGGCGAGCCGATCCGGCAACTAGCGTGCACATGTGGCGAGTGCGGTCCGGCTACTCCCGTCCCGGCAGGTGCTCACGCGCGGTGCGCGGGTGGACGCTCGTTGGGCGCGCGCAGGCATCGCAGCGGCCGTCGCCCTCATGATCGTTGCGCTCGTGATCCCGCCGCTGTCCGGTTGGGACGTCGACCGCGGCGGCGGTGCGCCCCTCGCGAACACCGGATGGCGGCCGCGGCTCGGTCCGGGAACCGGGCCGGCCGTGCTGCTCGGGTTGGCCGCATTCCGTTGGGCGCCCGCGCTCTTCGCGCGACTGCGCTGGCCGCAGACTCTCCTGGTCGCGTATGCAGCAGGTCTCGGCTGGCTGGTCAGTCTCGCCACGGTCGACGGCTCGGCCGGCATCGGCCGGGTGTTGGCGCTACCGGACGAATACCTGCCGACTGCGCGGCGCGTGACCGACATCGGGGCGATGCTGCGCGGCTTCGTCGATCGCATCCCGCTGGACGCGGTCAACAGCTGGCCGACGCATGTCGCCGGGCACCCACCCGGCGCTTTGCTGTTCTTCGTCCTGCTCGCTCGGCTGGGTTTGGGTGGCGGGGTCGCGGCGGGCCTCGTCGTGATCGTGATCGCGGCGAGCGTCCCGGTTGCCGTGTTGCTGACGCTGCGCCGTCTCGGTGCCGAATCGCTCGCGCGGCGTGCGGCTCCGTTACTCGTCTTCGGGCCGGCCGCGATCTGGCTTGCCGTCTCGGCCGACGCCGTGTTCGCGGCCGTCGCCGCGTGGGCGCTGTGCGCGCTCGCGTACGCAGCGGACACGCGCAACGCCCCACGGCACCCGGGCGGCTTCGGGCTGGTGGCCGGCATGCTGTTCGGCTTGTGCGCGTTCTTCTCGTACGGCCTGCCGTTGATCGGCGTGCTCGCGGTGGCCGTGTTGATCGTCGCGCGAACCGTTCGGCCGGTGGGTTGGGTGCTTGCCGGCATTGCCGCCGTCGTCGGGATGTACGCCGTTGCCGGCTTCACCCTCTTCGACGCCTACCCCGTGCTGCGCACCCGCTACTACGCGGGCATCGCGTCCGCACGCCCGGCGGCGTATTGGGTGTGGGGCGACCTTGCCGCGCTCTGCTTCAGCGCCGGTCCGGTGGTGGGCGCCTCGTTGGCACTGGCCGTACGGCACTGGCAGACCCGGCGAACCGACGTAACCACCCGAGTAGCGACGCACCTCGTCGCCGCAGCAGCAACTGCGGTCGTGCTCGCCGACCTGTCGTTCATGAGCAAGGCCGAGGTGCAGCGCATCTGGCTGCCGTTCGTACCCTGGCTCCTACTCGGTGCTGCGCTGCTCCCCCACCGGTGGCGGCGACTCGCGCTCGGCGGGCAGCTGGTCTTTGCGGTCGCGCTGCAGACGCTGCTCACCACCCGCTGGTAGCGCCGGGCCGTTCGCCGAGCGCCGCTCGCGCACGACGTGCAACGCGTACGCGAGCACGGTCACGCCGGCGATCAGCGAGACCACGATGCCGAGATGCGCGGCGTAGTTCTGCTGGAGCAGCGCCTTGCTTCGCGGCTGGCTGTTGCGCCGGGCGATCAGCGGGATGGCGATCACCGTCACGGGCACGGCCACGACCAACGCGGTCTGCACGTACCGGCGCGCGCTTGGCGGCAGATGCGCAAGCACCGTGCCGAATGCCAGGACGAGTGGTGACAACACGCCGTCGTGGATCAGCACGGCAGCAATGAGCCACAGCGCGAGCACGACCAAGTTGAGGAAGGGGATCTCGGTGAGAAGGCGGAAGAGCCCGAAACCCAGCAGCGCGATCCCCGGTGTCGCGAAGGCCAAGCGCCACGCCCGCATCAGGTCACCTCGATGCGGCGCAGCCACTTGGTGTTCAGCACACCGGCCCGGTTCGGCGCGATCAAGCGCAACGGATATCCGTGGTCGAGGTCGAGTCGATCGCCGTTCAGATGCGTGGCGAGCAGCGCGTGCGCGACCTGGGGACCAGCGATCGAGCTGTGGTTGTACTGACTGTGCAACTCCAACGAGTGCACGTCCACGCGGGAGTCCGCGTCCCCACCTGCGCGTCGCACGACGTCGAGCAGTCGCACGCCGCGCCAGTCGGCGCCGACGCTCCAACCCTCGACGCAGGTGATGGGCAGGTGCGCCTCATGACCGGCCAGCACCTCGATGTCGGTGAGGGTCAGCCGGAACGGCCGCGGGCCCACCACCTCCAACAACCAGCCGGGATCGGTTGCCGTCGCACGGACGCCGGCCTGTGCGGAGGTCTTGTTCACCGGTACCCGCTGCGGCGCGTTGCTCGATTCGCGTACGGCGAGCAGCCCGACGGGTGCGAGCGGCGTGATCGTGTCACCGATGGTGGTGAGCACGGCGACACCGATCCCGGCGCCGGTGGCAGCCAGCAGGCCCCGTCGCGAGATCCCCGTCGTCGGCGGCGGCGCGACGGGACCCGCGTTGCTGTGCGACGCCGGATTCTCGGTCCACGGAACCTCGGTCAGCACGTCCCCGTCGGCAACCTTGACGCCGAGGCCGTATCTGATGTCCGGCAGTTTCACCGCGACGTGCACCAGTACCGAGCCGATCACGACGTAGGCGAGAAAGCGGTGGACGGGTACGAAGCTCCACGCCCACGGATACCAGTTGAGGACGTTGAAGAAGCCGGTGAACAGCTGAACCAGTGAGGCGGAGACGAGAACGAAGACGCTGAGGCGTTCGAGCGCGTGCCGCACCGACGCGACAGGCGGCCAGTGGAACAGGTTCGGGTAGACCGACCACAACTTCACGAGCAGTAACGGGATCGCCGCGGTGCCGGTGGCGACGTGCACGCCCTGCGTTACGCGGTACAACCACACGGGGCTCGCAGGTTCGGGCAGCCAGGACCACGGGTGGTACTGGTAATGGCTCAGCAGCCCGGTCACGAAGCAGATGCCGAAACAGATGCCGAGGACGCGCCCGAGCCGCGCCGTCACCGCGGTCGAGCGCAGCGGGCTGCGAAACTGCGGCCAGCGCTCCGGGCGGCGACGGGGTTCCGCTCGGTCGCTCATCGCACGAGTTCTGCGACGCCGCTCTCGAAGTCGACGAGCGGGTGCCAGTCGAGCTCACGACGGGCCCGCGCCGAGTCGGCGGTGATGTGCCGGACGTCGCCCAGCCGGAACTCACCCGTGATCTGCGGCGCCGGCCCGCCACTCGCGTCCGCCGCCGCCGCCGCAAGCTCGCCGACCGTCCGGGGCGTGCCGGAGCCGACGTTGAGCGCCACGAAGCCGCCGCGTTCGACGGCGATGGCCGCGACGGTCGCGGCCGCCACGTCACGGACGTGGACGAAGTCGCGGCGCTGGCCACCGTCTTCGAAGACGCGCGGTGCCTGCCCGTCCCGCAGCGCGGACGCGAAGATCGCCGCGACGCCGGCATAGGGCGTGTTGCGCGGCATGCCCGGGCCGTACACGTTGTGGTAGCGAAGCGCGACGACCCCGCCTCCGGTCTCTCGTGCCCACGACGCCGCGAAGTGCTCCTGCGCGACCTTGCTCGCCGCGTACCCGTTGCGCGGGTCGAGCGGCGCCGACTCGGAGACGACGGCCGGCTCGAGCGGCACGCCACACCGCACGCATCTCGGCTCGAAGAGCCCCGCACGCAGATCGGCCTCCAGCCGCGGCGCCGGTGCGCTGCTGCCGTGCACGCGACACGTGGCGAGACCTTCGCCGTACACGACCATCGAACTGGCGAGTACGAGGTGGGTGACCCCGGCGCTCGCCATCGCGGCGAGGAGCACGGCCGTGCCACGCACATTGCGGTCGGCGTAGTCCGGCAGATCCGCGGTGTCCACGCCGAGGCCGACCTTCGCCGCGAGATGGCACACCGCGTCGGCGCCGCGCAGCGCCGCACTCATCTCGTCGCGATCCCGTACGTCGGCAACCACCAGGTCCGGCGCGGAGCCACCGCCGGCACCGCCGTCCGGTCTCGCCGCGTCGACGATCACCGCATCGTGTCCGACGCAACGCAGTCGTTCGACGACCTGCCGGCCGATGAAACCGGCTCCACCGGTGACGACGATGCGCACCAACTCACCCTGACACGAGCGGGTCGGCGTGGGTCTTACGAAATCATGACCGCGGCCGACAAGCAGCCCGAGCAACGCCCGCGCCCCGTTAGCGTCCGAAGCATGGAGATCGACGTCGTGCTGCCCTGCCTCGACGAGGCGAAAGCGCTGCCGTGGGTACTCGACCGGATCCCGGACGGCGCACGCGCGATCGTCGTCGACAACGGCTCGACGGACCGATCCGCGAGGCTGGCGCGGCACCTGGGCGCCACGGTCATCGACTGCCCCACCCGCGGCTACGGCGCCGCCTGCCATGCCGGGCTGCTCGCCGCGACCGCGCCCCACGTCGCGTTCTGCGACTGTGACGGCTCGCTCGATCCGCGTGACGTTCGAAAGCTCGCCGCCGCGCTCGATGCCGGCGCCGACCTGGCGATCTGCCGTCGCAGGCCGACGACGCGTGGCGCGTTCCCGGCGCCGGCGCGCGTCGCCAACATCGAACTCGCGCGCCAGGTGCGCAGGCGCTGCGGTGCACCGGTGCGCGACGTCGGGCCGATGCGTGTCGCGCGGCGGATCGCGCTGCTCGACCTCGACATCGGCGATCGACGCTCCGGATATCCCGTGGAGACCGTGGTGCGCGCAGCGCAGTCCGGCTGGCGGATCGTGCAGGTCGACGTCGACTACCGTCCGCGGCTCGGCCGGTCGAAGGTCACCGGCAACGCACGGGGTTACCTGAGCGCCATCCGCGACGCGCGCGCTGCGCTGGCGTCATGATCGACACGTTGATCGTGCTCGCGAAGCGACCGCTCGCGGGCCGGGTCAAGACGCGGCTGTCTCCACCGCTGACAGGGCAACAGGCAGCCGACGTGGCCGCCGCCGCACTGGCCGACACGCTGGCCGTCGCCGCACGAACTCCGGCGCTCCGGCACGTGCTCGCCTTCGACGGGCCGGCCGCCCCATGGCTGCCGCCCGAGTGGGTCTTCTACAAGCAGCCCGCCGGATCCCTGGACAGCCGGATTGCCGCGGCGTTCGCCGAGGCGGGGCGCGGCACGACGGTTCTCATCGGCATGGACACCCCCCACCTGCGGCCCGAGATGCTGACGGCTTTCGACCCGCAGCGCTATCACGCCTGTCTCGGCCGGGCCACCGACGGCGGGTTCTGGGCCATCGGACTGCGCGATCCGGCTGCGGCGCGCGCCGTCATCGAGGGCGTGCCGATGTCGACGGCGCACACGGGCGACGTGCAACTGCATCGTCTGCGCGCGCACGCGCTTCACGTACAGCTGCTCGGCGAGCTGACCGACGTCGACACGATCGACGACGCCGACCACGTCGCGGCGCTGGCACCCGCCGGCCTGTTCGCCGAGACGCTGCGCCGCGTCCGGCCCGAGCTCGTTGCGGCGCGCTGATGCAGCCCAGCGCGCTGCTGCCGTACGAACATTCCCTGCTCACCGGCGCGGCACTCGCCCTGTACCGCCAGGACTCCTGCTCGACGACGCGGCTCGACGTAGCTCGCTGGTGTCGGCCGGCCGACTCGACGGACCTGTCGATCCTCGAGCACGCGGTAGGCCCGGCCCTCGACATCGGCTGCGGCCCCGGCCGCATCACCGCCGCGCTGAACGGACACGGACTGTTCACCATCGGCATCGACATCTCCGCGGTCGCCGTCGCGATGGCGCGAGCGGGCGGCGTGACCGCCCTGCGCCGCAACGTGTTTCGCGCCCTCCCCGGCGAGGGTCGATGGAGAAGCGCCATGCTGCTCGACGGGAACATCGGCATCGGTGGGCGGCCGGAGGCGCTGCTGCGGCGCGCGCGTGAACTGCTCACACCCGGCGGCGTGGCGCTGGTCGAGACACACCCGGACCCGTTCGCCGACGAGCGCCTGACCGTGCGGCTCACCCACACCGGCGCCACCGTCGGCGCCCCTTTTCCGTGGGCCTTCGTGGGCGGCACCGTCCTACGCGACATCGCCGAGGACGCCGGCTTCGACGCCGCGCACGAGTGGACCGCGAACGACCGCAGCTTCACCGTGCTGCGGTGCCGACGCTAGCGAACAGCGCTCCTCGGCGCGGCGCCGTCGTCCCACGCGGGTGTGGACGGCAGCCTCGATTGTCGGGCCGCCCTGCTAGACAGGGAACATGACCGGCGTACGCGACCTGACCGAGCTCCGTGCCCAGGCGCAGCGGCATCTCCTCGCCCTGGCGGGCGACGGCGCAGTCCTGCACGACGACCAGTGGACGGCGATCGCGGCGTTGGTGGCCGAGCGGCGGCGGGCGCTGGTCGTGCAGCGCACCGGGTGGGGCAAGTCAGCGGTGTACTTCATCGCCACCGCGCTGCTGCGGGCCGAGGGCAGCGGACCGACGGTCATCGTCTCGCCGCTGCTCGCCCTGATGCGCAACCAGATCGCGGCGGCCGAACGCGCCGGCATCCGGGCGACGACGATCAACTCGACGAACGTCGACGAGTGGCGCCAGGTCTACGCGGACGTGTCGCGCGGCGAGGTCGACGTGCTGCTGCTCTCGCCCGAGCGGCTCAACAATCCCGACTTCCGTGACAACGTCCTGCCGCAGCTCGCGGCGACCTGCGGGCTGCTCGTCGTCGACGAGGCGCACTGCATCAGCGACTGGGGGCACGACTTCCGCCCCGACTTCCGCCGGCTGCGCACCCTGCTCGCCGAGCTGCCCGACGGCATTCCGGTGCTCGCGACCACGGCCACCGCGAACAGCCGGGTGGTCGACGACGTCGCCGACGTGCTCGGCCTCGGGCAGGACTCCGCGGGTGATGTGCTGGTGCTGCGCGGCACCCTCGACCGCGAGTCGCTGCATCTGGGCGTGGTCGAGCTGCCTTCGACGGCGCACCGGCTGGCGTGGCTCGCCGAATACCTGGGCACGTTGCCCGGCGCCGGCATCATCTACACGCTCACCGTCGCCGCCTCGCAGGAGGTTGCGGGTTACCTGCGCGAGCGGGGGTTCCGGGTGGTCGCCTACTCGGGGCAGACCGAACAGACCGAACGGCTTGCCGCCGAGGACGACCTGCTCAACAACCGGGTGAAGGCGCTCGTCGCCACGTCCGCGCTCGGAATGGGCTTCGACAAGCCCGACCTCGGGTTCGTGATCCATTTCGGTGCGCCCTCGTCGCCCATCGCGTACTACCAGCAGGTGGGCCGCGCCGGGCGCGGTGTCGATCGGGCCGAGGTGATCCTGCTGCCCGGCGCCGAGGATCAGGCGATCTGGGACTACTTCGTCTCGGTCGGCTTCCCCGCAGAGGAGCATGTCCGCGCCGCGCTGCGCACGCTCGCAGCCGACGGGGCGCCGATGAGCACGGCGGCGCTCGAGACCCGTGTCGAGCTCTCCCGGTCGCGGCTCGAGGCGATGCTCAAGGTGCTCGACGTCGACGGCGCGGCCAAGCGGGTGCGCGGCGGGTGGATCGCGACCGGCGCGGAGTGGCACTACGACGCCGAGCGCTACCGCAAGGTGGCCGAGGCGCGCCGGGATGAGCAGCGCGCGATGCGCGACTACCAGGCGGCCACGACGTGCCGCATGCGGTTCCTGCGCGAACAGCTCGACGACGCCGGCGCGAGTGATTGTGGCCGCTGCGACAACTGCGGCGGGCTCACGCTCGTCCACGACGTCGATGCCGGAGCGGTCTCGTCCGCGTCGTCCGTACTCACCCGCCCCGGCGTGCCGTTCGAGCCGCGGCGGATGTGGCCGAGCGCGATGCCGGGCCTCGGTGTCGACGTGCGCGGCAAGGTGCCTGCCGCGGAGCAGCCCGAGACCGGTCGGGTGATCGCGCGGCTCACCGATCTCGGCTACGGGTCGTCGCTGCGCTCACTGCTCGCCGCCGACGCCGCCGACACACCGGTGCCCGACGAACTGATCAAGGCCGCCGTCCAGGTGCTCGCCTCGTGGGACTGGACGCAGCGCCCGGCCGCCGTGGCGCACATCGGCTCGCGGCGCCGGCCGACGATGATCGCCGCCCTCGCCGCGCGGCTGGCCGACATCGGACGCCTGACTCACCTCGGCGAGATCCCGCACGCCGGGCACTCGTCGACCGGACGCACGAACAGTGCGCTGCGCCTGCGCGACGTGTGGAGCAGCTATCCCGTACCCGACGAGCTCGCCGCTCAGCTCGACGGGCAGCCGGTCCTGCTCGTCGACGACCTCGTCGACACGGGCTGGACGTTCACCGTCGTCGCCCGGTTGCTGCGCCGCGCCGGGGCAGGCGAGATCTACCCCTTCGCCCTTGGCCTCGCCGCGTAACGGACCGATCGGTACCTGTGGCTCGGCCCCCGGTCAGCCCGTCATCTTGTGCGCAAGCCGGGTGGCGGACGCTTTGGTGAAGTCGCCGCTCAACAGCACGGCAGTCCGAAACGGGTCGAACGTGACCGGGACGGACACGACGACGTCGTCGCTGATGTAGGCGAGGAAGTCGGCGCAGGGCGTCTTGACGGATTCGCCGCACGGCGGTTTCGCTGAGGTCTGGGTGACCGCCCGTACGTCCGGCTTCGGGAGCGCCGGAGGGTGTGCACAGTCGACTCCGCGAAGCGCGTTCACAAGCTGCGTCTGCTGCGCCGAGGTCAATCTGCTGTACGCATCCTCGTCGGCCGGCACATGCACGGCGGCGAACGCGTCGGGTTGCACTGTGGTGACGTGCTGGGCTGGCATGATCACCGCCCGCACCTCCAGCGCGCCCGATGACGCGCCGCCACCGGACGACGTGCACGCCGACAGGGCGAACAGCGCCGCCCCGGCCACGAACGCACCGCTCCGGAGGCGCATGGCCACCCCTTTACGACGCAGCGTCGGCGAGCCCGAGGAACTTCCGTGCATTGTCCCGGAGGAGCCGGGTGCGTGTCGCATCGTCCAGGAAGGCGGCCGCACGGACGAGGCCACCGGCCGGCCGCTCCCCGAGCGGGTACGGGTAGTCGCTGCCGACGACGACGAAACCCGCGCCCACCGTGTCGACCAGCAGCCGCAGCGCGCGTTCGTCGAACACCACGGAGTCGACGTAGAACCGGCCGAGGTAGTGCGAGGGCGGATGCTCGGAGGTGCCGACGACGTCGTGGCGCTTGTGCCACGCGTTGTCCATCCGCCCGATCCAGAAGGCGAAGGAGCCGCCGCCGTGCGCGAAGCAGATCCGCAGGTCGGCACCGACCGCGTCGAACACGCCGCCGAGGATCATCGCCAGGATCGACAGATGTGTCTCGGCCGGCATGCCGGCGAGCCACTGCGCCATCCAGCGCTCCAGCCGCGGTCCGCCCGGCAGGTCCCACGGATGCACGAAGACCGGCGCGCCGAGCGACGCCGCGTGCTGCAGGAACGTCACGATGCCCGCGTCGTCCAGGTCCCGATCGCCGAGATGGTTGCCGATCTCGACGCCGGCGTGCCCGGCGGCCAGGCAACGTTCGAGCTCGCGGCACGCCGCGTCCGGATCCTGCAGCGGAACCTGGCAGAACGGCACCAGCCGGTCCGAGGTCGCGCAGATCTCGACCGCCCGGTCGTTCATGATCGTCGCGATCCTGCCCGCCTGGTCGGCCTCGGCGGAATAGGAGAAGAACACCGGCGTCGGCGACACGACCTGTACCTGCACACCGTCGAGATCCATGTCCGCGAGCCGGACGGAGGCGTCCCAGCACTCGGCCCCGACGCGCCGGAATTCCGCGTCGCCGAGCATGATCATCGCGTCGCGCTCGGACTCGATGCGCAGCCACGGTGCGTTCGGGCCCAGGTCCGGCCAGCCGAACGGGACGTAGTGGCTGTGGACGTCGATCGCGTCCGTCAAGTTCAGCCCTTGCCCGGGTGCAGGTGGCCGCAGCTCTTGCAGGTGCGCGCCGCCTCGTCCGCGTAGAACGCGGTGAACACGGGCGGGAGGTCGACGACGATGTCGCGCACCTGCAGTTCGACCTCGTGCACCAGCGCGTTGCAGTTCGGGCAGTACCATTGGAACTTCTCGAGCGTGCCCTCCTCACGCACCCGCTCCATGACGAGCCCGATCGAGCCCGCCTCCGGTCGCTGCGGCGAGTGCGGTGTGTTTCCGGGCAGCAGCCACGTCTCGCCGGGGCCGATCTCGACCGACTCCGGCTTGCCGTCGACCATCAGGTCGACGTGCATCGTGCCCTCGACCTGATAGAACCACTCCTCGTACGGGTCGACGTGATAGTCGGTGCGCGCGTTCGGACCGCCGACGATCATCACGATGAAGTCGGTGCCGACGGTGAGCGTCTTGTTGCCGACCGGCGGCTTGAGCAGGTGTCGGTTCTCCTCGATCCACTGCTGCAGATTGACCGCGTGCAGGTTGATCGTCATCGACCCTCCGGATGCTGAGGTGGCGCGTACGCCACGGCCTGGATCTCGAGCAGCAGGTGTGGGTGCGGCAGCTGGTGCACCGCGACGGTCGTGCGGGTCGGCCCGTCCTCGTCGAAGTACTCGGCCCAGACCTCGTTGTAGCCGGCGAAGTCGTTCATGCTCACCAGGTACGCGGTGACCTGGACGAGGTCGGCGAGGTCTGCACCGTTCGCGTCCAGGATGGCGCGGATGTTGTCGAGGACGGCGCGCGTCTGCACGCGGATGTCGAGGTCGGTGGTGCCGAGCTCGTCGACCGTGGCGCCGGCGATCGTGTTGTCGGGGCGGCGCGCCGACGTGCCGGATACGTAGATGTGCGGACCGACCCGCCTGGCCAGCGGGAACCGGCCGCGTGGCGTGATGGTCACAGGGCGCCCTGAACCGACGCGGTGCCGAGGCCCTCGACGAGCGCCTCGACCCGGTTGGCCCCGAACGGGACGGCCGCGGTCGCGGCGCCGGCGAGGATCACGTCGCCGGTGCGCAGCGCGATGTCGTACTTCGCGGCCAGCCCGACGAGCTCGTCGAGCGCGCGCATCGGGTGGCCGAGGATCGCCGCGGTGGAACCCGTCTCGACCTCGACACCGTCGACGAGCAGGTGCACGGGGAGGTCGGCGACGTCGCGCACCGGTTGCCACTCCCCGACGACGAACGCGGCGGCGGACGTGTTGTCCGCGATCACGTCCGGCAGGCTGAACCGGAAGTCGCGGTAGCGCGAATCGATGATCTCCAGCGCCGGCGCCACCGCGTCCACGCAGTCGGCGATGTGGTTGCCGCCGACGTCGCGGCCGAGCCGGAACGCGACCTCCGGCTCGATGCGCGGGTGGATGAACCGGCTCAGCTCGACGGTCGCGGTATGGTCGACCTGCATCGCGTCGGTGAGCCGGCCGACGATGAGTTCGGACACGCCCATCTGGGCCATCTTCGCCTTGCTCGTGAAGCCGAGCTTGCTGCCGACCAGCCGCTCGCCACGCGCGAGCCGGCGCTCGATGAGCTCGCGCTGGATGCGGTAGGCCGCGGCGAGGTCCGGATCGAGGTCGAGTTGCGCGACCGCGGCGGTGCTGCGCTGCGCGTCGTCGAGGATCGCGGCCGAGCTCATAGCTGGATGCACACGTTGGTCGGCTCGGTGTAGAAGTCCAGCGAGTGCTCGCCGCCCTCGCGGCCGATGCCGGACAGGCCCACCCCGCCGAAGGGCGAGCGCAGGTCGCGCAGGAACCAGGTGTTGACCCACGACATGCCCACGTTCATCCGCTGCGCGACGCGGTGCCCGCGCGACAGGTTCGTCGTCCACACCGACGACGCGAGCCCGTAGTCGGTGTCGTTCGCGAGCGCGATCGCCTCCTCCTCGGTGTCGAAGGGCACGAGCGACGCGACCGGGCCGAAGATCTCCTCACGCATCGGCCGGTCGGCGTTCGAGAGGCCCGTCCAGATCGTCGGCTCGATCCACGACCCGCCGTCGAGGTTGTCGCCGAGCGCCGGGATGCCGCCGCCGACGACCGTCTTCGCGCCGGCCTCCTCGGCCAGCTTGTAGTAGCCCAGCACCTTCTCCCGGTGCTCGCGCGAGATGAGCGGACCGGTGGTGGTGGCGTCCGCGTCCGGCCGGCCCAACTGCAATCCGCGGGCGCGCTCGGCGAGCCCGGCCACGACCTCGTCGAAGACCGGCCGCTCGCCGTAGACGCGCTGGGTGCACCGGCAGACCTGACCGGTGTTCGCGAACACCGACCGGGTCAGCCCGTCCAGCGTCGCGTCGAGATCGGCGTCGGCGAAGACGAGCGCGGCATTCTTGCCGCCGAGCTCGAACGAAACGGAACGAACCCGCGACGCGACCGCGCGCATGATCGCCGAGCCGGTCGCGGTCGAGCCGGTGAACGTCACGCCGTCGATGCCGGGGTGCTCGACCAGGAACTGGCCCGCCGAGTCGGGTCCGAAGCCGTGCACGACGTTGTAGGCACCGGCGGGTAGCCCGGCCTCGTCGAGCACCTCGGCCAGCAGCGTCGCGCTGGACGGCGTCTCCTCGCTCGGCTTCACCACCACGGTGTTGCCACACGCCAGCGCCGGCGCGACCTTCCAGGTCAGCAGCAGCAGCGGCAGGTTCCACGGCACGATGACCGCCACCACGCCGAGCGGCTTGCGCACAGCGTAGTTGAGCGCCTTGCGGCCGTCGGCGAGGTCGGTGAGGAACGAGGGCTGCCCCGCGGCGCCGACCGTGTCCGCGAACGAGCGGAAGTTCGCGATCGCGCGGGCGACGTCCAGTTCACGCGCCTGCCGGTACGGCTTGCCCGTGTCGCCGCACTCGGCCTGCACGAACTCCTCGAACCGGGCCTCGATGCGGTCGGCGACGCGGCGCAGCACGGCCGTGCGGGTGGTCACCGCTGTCGCGGCCCAGCCGTCCAGCGCGCCGCGTGCCGCCGCGACCGCCCGGTCGACCAGTTCGGCGTCCGCCTCGTGCACCCGGGCGAGCACCGAACCGTCCACCGGGCTGATCTTGTCCCAGCACCGCTCGTCCGGCTCGACGAACGCACCACCGACGAAGTTGCGGATGTCAGCCACCACACCAGGTATACCGGTCCCGCGGCGTTCAGGCGATGACGACGGTGGTGCCGATGTCCGCCCAGCGGTAGAGGAACCGGATCGCCGCGAGCGGCATGTGGACGCAGCCGTGCGAGCCACCCGTGCGGTACTCGGGGCTGCCGTACGGGAACGTCTGCCACGACGAGTCGTGGAATCCGTACAGCGGGGCGTCGAACGGGATCCAGTACTGCACCGGATATGCGCGCCCGTCCGTCGGGTACAGCACGCTGTCACGGTTGAGGCCCTGGATGTGGAACGTGCCGCGTGGCGTCGCGTTGTACGGCTCGGCCGACGCGCCACTCGTCATCGGGGTGCTCAATGCCACCCGGTGTGCCGCGCACAGCCACATGTGCTGCGTGCGGATGTCGACCAGGACCAGCCGCCGCGCGGCAAACCGCGCGCAATGGTTCGGTTTCGGGACTGCGGGACGGGCGGCCGCGGGCGTAACGGCCGCCGGCGCCGTCGACGTCGGGGCGGCCCACAGGCTCACCTGCTCCCCCGCCGAGCGCTTTGCGGGGCTGTGTTCGTGCCGCATCGCGACGATCCCGCCCGCCGCGAAGCTCAGGACGGTGACCAACCCGGCCAGCGCCATGCGCAGCGCCCGCATCACACCTCCCTCGTCGGCATGTTCCGTAGACGATCAGCGGCAACCGGAGGTTGCCTGTTACCGCCGATCGGTCAGCCGTCGTCCCGCTCGCGCAGCATGCGCGCAAGCGTCCGCAGCAGGGTCCAGGCGATGGACGGGCTGTTCTGCACCAGCGGCCGGAAGTCCCACAGCGTGATGCCCCGGCAGACGAGCTCGGTGTCCGCCGTGACGGTGGCCGAGCGCGCACCCTGGTCGACGAGCGCGATCTCGCCGAAGTACTGGCCCGGGCCCAGTGTCCGGCGGAACGCACCACGCACGGTCACCGTCGCGGTGCCCGCGTCGATGAGGTAGAACGCCGCGGCGTCCGAGCCCTCCTTGGTCACGGTCTCGTCGGCAGCGAAGACCCGCTCCGTGCACAGGCCGGCGATCGCGTCGCGATCGGCCGGGGCGAGATCGGCGAACAACGACACCTGGCCGAGCGACTCGCCGAGGGACGGCGGCGTCGCGGGCACGGCCGCCGGTGCCGCAGCCGCGGCCGGCCCGGCGGCGCCGGCCGAGCGGGTCACCGCCCGGCACTGCAGCAGGTAGAGCCGTCCACCTGCGAAGGCCCACTCGATGTCGCGCCCGTCGCCGTACACCCGCTCGCACTCGTCGGCCAGCGCCGACAGCGCCTGCACCTGCTCGTCGCCGAGTCCGAGTTCGCCGACCACCAGATCGCGCGCACCGCACCTTCGACGTCGTCGGCCGACGGGACGTTGAGCACGGTCAGGTGCTGACCGGCGAAGCTGGCGCCGGCGCTGTCCTCGTCGACGCACGACGACCGCACGGCGAGCGGCGTCGGCAGGGCGCGGACCGCGTCACGCAGCGCGGCGGTCGCGCCGGCGCGGCCGGTCGCGATGTCGCCGACCTCGGGACCGGGCAGCGCGACACCGGGCGGAACCGGGAGCCCGGCGCGCAGCGCGTCGCCCAGCCCGACCGCCTTCGCGCCGTAGACCGCCTCCTCGTCCGCGTCGGCCAGCGCGACGATGCCACTCACTCGAGCACCGTGACCTCACCTGCCCCGCCGTCCACCCGTACCCGGACGCCGTCCGCGATCTGCACCGTGGCGTCACGCGTTCCGACGACACCGGGGATGCCGTACTCGCGGGCAACGATCGCCGCGTGCGACAACGCGCCGCCGCTGTCGGTGACGATCGCGCTGAGCAGCGGCAGCAGGATGTTGAACGCCTCGGTGGTCGCCTCGGTGAGCAGCACGTCGCCCTGCTGGATGCGGTCGAAGTCCGCGGGACCGCCGACGCGCCGCGCGATGCCCTCGCACACGCCGGCGCTGGCCGGCAGCCCGCGGATCACCGTGTCCTCGTGTGCCTCCTCGGAGCCCGCGAACATCTCCCCGACCGCGACGCCGGTGGCCGCCATCACGCGGTGCATCGGCGGCGGCAGTTGGGACGGGTCGGGCGGCGGAGTGGGCGGGTCGCCGAGGTGCAGCGGCGCGTCCTTGGCGGTGCAGGTCTCGTGGTAGCCGAGCCGGGCGGCGAGTTCGTCGGCCGTCGGCGTCGCCGCACCTTCGACGATCGCGCACATCTCGTTGATGTCGGCGAAGACGAAGTGTTCGGCGTCGTGCAGCCGTCCGCTCGCGGCGAGCCGGCGACCCGCAGCCATGGCAGCACGGCGCATCAGCCCGGAGGCCCAGATGTCGCTGTAGACGCCACGCTCGTCGCGCACCGCGTACCCGATGCGCGCCTCGGCCAGCAGCGCGTCGTACTCCTCCTGGTGCTCGGCCGGCACATGAGCGCGGACCTCGGCGATCTCCGCGTCGATGTTCGCGGCCTCGCTCGTGTCGTCGATCGCGGTCTTGATCGAGCGCAGCAGCACGTCCGGCATCTCGAGGGCGTAGCGGCCCGAAATGTCGAAGCCGTCGAGCAGCCGGTAGCCGGCGAAGTCGAGGTAGTCGTTCAGCGCCTGGCCGGTCGCGGTCGGCTCGCGCCGCAGCCGCTCGAGCAACGCACCCGGATCCTCGTCCGCGTCGAGGGCCGCGCGGGCTGCCGCGTCGGCGCGGTAGGCCGCGACCAGTCCCGCGTGTTGCGGCGAGTCGCCCCCGGAGATGCGTGAGGCGCCGCGCATCAGGCCGAGCAGCTGCACCGTCGGCAGGCCGGTCCACTCCCGCGCGTGGACCAGGAAGTCACCGGGCGGGATGAGCGCGGTGCCGGTGAAGCCCATGTGCTGCCGGATCATCGCGGAGTGGTGCGCGTGGCAGCGGCGCAGGTAGGCGACCAGCTCGCCATCGCTCAACTGGTCGGGGTCGCGGTCAGCCTCGTCTGCAGCGGCAAACCGTAGTAGGCCATGAAGTCGCCGTAGCCCAGGCTGAACGGCGCCGGATGCATCTCCGCCCAGTAGGCCGTGACCGGCCTCGGGAAGTGCAGCGGGTCGAGCTCCCAGGATCCCGGGCCGGGCGGCGACAGGGTGAGCGGCTGCTTCGCCTCAGCGGTCATGGACCTCTCCCTCGCAAGCCGGAAGACCAGTCTGGACGGTGCCGGAGCATCCCGACAACTCGCAGCGGATGATCACCCTCGGTCACTGGTTACTGGCCAGTTTTGACTCTTGCGTGCCGAATTTCTGTGCAGGACCTATGCACGCGAGCACCGTGGGTGCATACTCGCCGACGCCGGAACACATGTTGCGCTACGCGCCCGGCGTAGGGCACAACCACGGGGGTTGACATGGTCAAGCGGGGTTTATTCGGCGTGCCCGCACGCCGCACCGTACGCACACTCATCGCACTGCTCGCGGCATCCGCGGCGGTGCTGGGACTCGTTGCCTTCCCTGGCGCAGCAGGAGCTGCTCCGGGCAACGGAGCGAGCTCATCGCACGCGCAAGGGCCGAAACCGTTCTTCACGAAGAAGGTCGCGCACAAGAAGTTCGGCCTCGACGGTCCGGCTGCGGACGGCACGACCAACATGACGTATCACGGCGGCTCGGTCATGCGTGATCCCACGGTTTACGCGATCTGGTGGAACCCGACCACACCGCCGACCGGATATCCCGGCGCGCTGTTCGGGCCGAACTACCAGAACGGCATCGAGAACTACCTCAACGACGTCTCGCAGACGCCGTACTTCAACATCCTCACGCAGTACGGCGACAGCACGGGCCAGCCGGTTCCGCCGACGAGTCATTTCGGTGGTTCGTGGACGGACACCACGACCTACCCGCATGCCGGTACGTGGGCCGACCCGCTCGGCGACGGCGACATCCGCAACAGCGTGGCGCGCGCCGTGACGGCGAACCCGAACTGGCAGACCGATTCGCTCTCGACCATGTACATGGTCTTCACCGGCAAGAACATCATCGAGTGCTCCAGCGCCACGAGCTGCTTCGCGGCCACCGACTGGAGCGGCGTCGCGGATTCGGGCAATGGCGCCTTCTGTGCGTACCACTGGTGGAACGGCAGCCAGGTGTACAGCTACCAGCCGTACTCGTCGACCGGCAGCTGCTACGGCAACCAGACCGCCTACCCGAACGGTGTCGACCAGGACATCACCATCACCGCCACCTCGCACGAGCAGTTCGAGGCGTACACCGATCCGTTGGGCGACGGCTGGTACGACGACGTCGACGGCCATGCGGGTGAGAACGGCGACAAGTGCGCCTACAACTACGGGCCCTACGAGCCGGACGGTTCGAACATCGTCCTGCACGGGCACCCGTACCAGATCCAGCTCGAGTGGAGCAACGGATCGCCGCACGCCTGCGTGAAGCGCTACGGAGCGCGTCCGCAGACCTCGATCACCGGCGACCTCAACTTCGGCAGCGTGCCGCGCGGCACCTCGGCGACGAAGGAGATCGCGCTGCAGAACACGGGCAATGGCGATCTCGACATCCTCGACGTGCGGCTCGGCGCGGGCTCGAACGCGGCGTTCAGCATCACGCCGTCGTCGGCCAAGACCGCGACTCTGCACTCCGGTGACACGCAGCTGATCGACGTCAAGGTGTCGCCACCGGGCAACTCGTCGTCGACCGGCCCGCTGACCGCGTCGCTGGTGATCGACACCGACGACACCGTGCCGAACAACACCGGCAGCCCGACGAATGCGCAACTCACGGCGACGAACACGATCAACGCCACGGCGTCGGTCGGACTGCCGGCGGTGACGGTCAGCGGTTCGCTGAACTTCGGCACCGTGCCGCGCGGCTCGGCCGTGTCACGCAACGTCGTCGTCCAGAACACGGGTACGTCGGATCTCACGGTCAACAACGTCACGTTCAGCGGCGACTCCGCGTACAGCATCGCCCCCTCGTCGCCGACCAGCGGCACGCTGGCACCCGGCGGCAGCCTCGTCGTGGAGGTGACGTTCGCGCCACCGCAGAGCGCGACGACTGCGGGGCCGCGCACCGGCACGCTGACGATCTCGACCGACGACCCGGCCTCGCCGACCGTCAACGTCCCGGCAACGGGCCTCGTCGGCCTGCCGAAGGTCGCGCTCTCCCCGGCCACCCTCGACTTCTCGACGGTGTGCCCGGGTGCGAGCGTGCAGCGTGAGTTGACGGTGACCAACGTCGGCACCGCACCGCTCACGATCACCAATGTGAGCATCGGCGCCGGCAGCACCGCCGGCCTGTCGGTGGCGCCGATCCCTGCGCTGCCGCTCACGCTGCCCGTCGGCGGGCACATCGCGTTCACGGTGGTGTTCGCGCCGTCCGGTCCGTTCGGCGGCCCGGTCTCCGGCACGGTCGTCGTCGACACCGACGACCCGGTGACGCCCGAGACGTCGGTGCCGATCACCGGCAGCGTCGGGCAGGCGGTGATCACGGTGGGTAGCAATGCGCTGGACTTCAGCGGCGTGCCGACCGACAACCGCACATCTCCGCATTCGCGTGATCTGCCGGTCACGATCAGCAACACCGGCGACTGCACGCTGACGCTGAGCACGCTGACGATCACCGGTCCGGCTGCGGGCGACTACTCGCTCGTCGGCGCGCCGACACTGCCGCTGACGATCTCGGCGGGCAGCACGGTCACGCTCACGGTGCGGTTCAACCCGACGGCGAGCGGCACGCGCAACGCCACGCTGACGATCGGATCGAGCGACCCGAGCCACCCGTCGGTGGCCGTCTCGCTCACCGGCGTCGGGCTGGTGCCGGCGATCCTCACGCAGCCGGGTTCGCTCACGTTCGGGCCCACCGTCATCCTGTCGCAGGGTCCGTCCGGTTACTCCGGGCAGACGGCACCGGTCACCGTGACGAACACCGGGCAGGCCGAGCTCATCGTCGACGCGATGGGCACCTCGGGTGCACCGTTCTCCGCACCCGGCCCGGCGAGCCCGCCGTCCAGGTTCGCCCCGAGCGATCACTTCAGCGAACCGGTGACGTTCGGGCCGACGGCGGCCGGCAAGTTCCTCGGATCACTGACGATCAGCGACAATGATCCGGAGGGCGGCGCGAGCGCGACTGTGCCGCTCTGCGGCGAGGGTGTCGGCCGTGGCATCCGGGTACTCGCGGTGAATGCCGCCGGTACGCCGATGCCGCTGGTCTCGAAGCTGCAGCTGCAGGCACACGGCACAGCACAGAACACCAACATCAACCAGAAGAACCTCGCGCTGACCGGAGTGCCCACGTCGTGCGACCCGAACGCGAAGATGCAGTACGAGAACCAGTCGCTGCCCGCGACGAACACGCTGAACCAGCGCAGCTCGTACTACACGCTGTCGGTCACGGCGGGCGGGAAGTCGACCACGGTGACGTTCGTGCTCGGCGTGACGGAGTTCAAGACGCTGGTGGTCACCATCAAGTGAGGTACGTCGTCGGCGTCGCGACGGCAGCACTGCTGCTGACGTCGTGTACGTCGTCGGGGGACGGGCCGGCGGCAACGCCGCGCCCGTCCTCCGCAGGCGCATCGCCGGCACTGACAACCGGCCGGCCGCGGCCGAGCGACACCACGACGGCGGCGCCGCGTACGTCGCCGAAGACGACGGCGACGTACGCGAGGTCCCCTCACCCGGTATCGGAGCAGGTCGGTTACGCGGACAACGGCACGACGGTCACCGTCCACGTCGGCGGCGGCCTGCGGGTCGACCTGGACAGCACCTACTGGACCATCCTCGGCAGCTCCGACAGCGCGGTGCTCGCCCCGGCCGGGCCCGTCGAGCACGTGGGCCAGGGCGCGAACAGCAGCTGCGTGCCCGGCGCGGGCTGCGGTTCGGTGGCCCAGACGTTCACCGCCCGCGCGGCCGGGCGCGCAGTGGTCTCGGCACACCGGACGATCTGCGGGGAGGCGCTGGCCTGCCTACCGGGCAAGCGCACCTTCACCGTCACCGTCATCGTCGACTAACCGGCCGCAATCAGCACGTGCAGTACCCGCGGGCCGTGCACGCCCTCGACGCGGTCGAGCTCGATGTCGCTGGTGGCGCTCGGACCGCTGACGAGGGTGAGCGTCGCGTGCTCGGTGAGCAGCGCGATCGCGTCCGGGACCTGCGCGACGACCTGGTCGGGACGGATGACGGCGAGGTGGAAGTCGGGCACCAGGCTGAGTGCGCGCCTGCCCTGTCCGGGTCCGTGGTCGAGCACGATCGGGTCGGGCCGCGGCCGGTCGCGCACCGAGGTCCAGCGCGACTGTGGCGGCGGCAGGCGGCGCCGGCCGCGCAGCAGCCGGCCGGCCCGAAGCGCCCGCAGCGCACGCGTCCAACGCCACGGGCTGCGCATCGTCCACGCGGCAGCGGTCATGACTGCGCTCTCCGGCGTGCGGCCGGGTTCATCCGCTCGCCGGTGGACGGGCGCGGCAGCAGTTGCAGGAAGACCTCGAGTTCCACGAGGTAGGTGTCGAGGTTCGCGAGCACGTCGTCCTTGATCGCCGCGCCGGCGGCGCGCAACTGCGGCCAGTCCGGCAGCTCGGCGACCACACCCTCCCGCTTGCCGCGGATCGTCGCCGTCGCGTTGGCCAGGTTCGCGCGCAACTGCCGGTTGCCCAGCGCGTCCCGGGCCGCGTCCGGGAAGGGCCGTTCCTCGCGCAGCTGCCCGACTCCGGGTGTCGCGCCCGGCATGCCGAGGAACGTCATCGCGTCGCGGCCAGGATCTCGGCCAGGTGCACGGTGCGCACCGCTGAGTCGGCCCGGGCGAGACCGCCGCCGATGTGCATGAGGCAGGACGCGTCGCCGGCGCAGACGTAGTCGGCACCGGTGTCGACGACGTGTCTCATTCGGTCACGCCGAGCACGTCCACGAGGAACTCGGACAGCTCGTACGTCCGGCCGGCCCGCAGCAGGTCTGCTGCAGTGGCAGCTCGACCGAATGACCCAGCCTGCGCAGCAACCGGATCGTCGCCTTGCCGGCGTCCGGGAACATCCCGTCCACGAGGCAGGTCGCGAACAGGCCGACCCTCATCGCGGCATCGCGTCTCCGCAGATCCAGACCCACTCGGCGGGGTCGCGCCGGAGCCGAACCGTCCAGCCGAGGTCGCGAAGCTGCTGCTCGAGCCGCTCGGGGTCGATGAAGTTCTTCACAATCCGGTACGTGCTGCCGTCGTTCAACCGACGCTCGACGATCCCGTCCGCGCCGGGGACGTAGGTCTCCTTGTCGCGGATCTCGGCCGGCTCGTCGACGAACAATGCCCGGCCGCCCTCGGCGAGCAGGCCACGCAGGATCCGCCAGAACTCGCCGAACCGCTCCGCCGGCACATGCGACAGCCACGCGGAGAAGAAGATGACGTCGAAACGCGCCGTCGTTGCCCACGAGAACACGTCCGCGACCTCGAACGTGACGTTGTCCGCGCGCACCCGCTCGCGCGCGATCGCGATGGTTTCCGGCGCTGCGTCGAGCGCGGTCACCGTTTCGGCCGCGCCGGCCAGTGCCTGCGTCCACATGCCGGTACCGCACGCGACCTCCAGCACCGCACCGGACGGGGCGAAATCGCCCACGATGCGCTCGATGCGTGCGCGGGCCGCCTCGAGGTCGCCGTATGCCGTCGCGTCGTACTCCGCGGCACGCCGCCGGTAGTAGTCCAGCTGACTGGCAAGGACGTCGTCCGTCATCAGTAAATCCTCACACGGCATGATCCGCAGATGGACATCACCAGCACCTTCGTTGCCGACCACGGCCGCTACGAGGCCATGCGCTACCGACGCTCCGGGCGCAGCGGTGTGCAGCTGCCGATGGTGTCGCTCGGGTTCTGGCAGAACTTCGGCGGCGACCGGCCGCTCGAGACGCAACGGGCGATCATGCGCCGCGCGTTCGACCTGGGCATCACCCACTTCGACCTGGCCAACAACTACGGGCCGCCCTACGGCGCCGCCGAGGAGAACGTCGGCCGGTTGCTCGCCGCCGATTTCCGGCCCTACCGGGACGAGCTGATCATCAGCACCAAGGCCGGCTGGGACATGTGGCCGGGCCCGTACGGCGACCTCGGTTCGCGCAAGCACCTGCTCGCCAGCCTGGACCAGTCGCTGCAGCGGCTCGGGCTGGACTACGTCGACATCTTCTACTCGCACCGTCCCGACCCGGACACCCCGCTCGAGGAGACGATGGGCGCCCTGCACACCGCGGTGCAGCAGGGCAAGGCGTTGTACGCCGGCATCTCCTCCTACGGCCCGGAGCGCACCCGGCGCGCCGCGACGATCCTGCGCGAGCTCGGCACCCCGCTGCTCATCCACCAGCCGTCCTACTCGATGCTCAACCGCTGGCTCGAGCACGGCCTGCTCGACGTCCTGGACGAGGTCGGTGCCGGCGCGATCGCGTTCACCGCTCTGGCGCAGGGCCTGCTCACCGGCAAGTACCTCGACGGCGTGCCCGCGGAATCACGCGCCGCCGGACAGAACGCGACGCTGCCCCGCACCCTGCTCACCGAACAACGTCTCGACGTCATCCGCCGGCTGAACCGGATCGCCGTCGACCGCGGTCAGACCCTGGCCCAGCTCGCGGTCTCGTGGGTGCTGCGCGATCCGCGCGTGACCTCGGTCGTCGTCGGAGCCAGCTCGGTGAGCCAGCTCGAGGACACCGTCGCCGCGGTCGGGCACACCGCGTTCGACCCGGCCGAGCTCGCAGCGATCGACAAGATCGCCGGCGACGACCCGGACGTCGACCTGTGGCGGGCCCAGTCGCAACTCGGCGCATAGCGGGACGCGCCGAGCCGGTGCGGGTTTCCCCGAACCCCGGAAGCCTTGGTCACGGAAGGGGGGCAGTCCTGGTAACGAGCTCCCGAGGCAGCACCGGCACGGCGCGTCCATAGATTGCAGCGGCACCGGGCCCATCCGCGTTACAGTTCCGCCCGGGGGATCCGATGATCGATATTGCGTGCTTCACGAGCGGCGACGACGTGTTCGTCCACTGGCGCAGCGACGCCACGATCACCGGCTGTCTGGGGTTCGCGCTCTACCGCGAGCGCAACGGGAAGACGGCCTGCCTCGACAACTACATCGGCTTCAGCGGCGACAACGCCAAGTCACCCCAACCGAGTGGCGTGTGGCCGCTGCAGCGCTACCGCTGGGTCGACCATCTGGTCGACGCCGGCGACGAGGTCTCCTACCGGGTGGTGGCCCGGATCAAGAGCGGCACCGGCCTCGCGGACGGGCCGAAGTCTCCCTGGTCGACGACGCTGACGGTCGGGCCGGGTAGCCCGATCGGGGTGTACTTCAACCGCGGCATCGTCGCGTCCCAGTGGGTGTCACGCCTGCTCGGCGGAGGCGACCACACGCTGCTCAACCAGAAGCTCACCAAGGCCATCGAGACGCCCGGCAACCCGGTGCGCAACGCGCTGTCGGGCTACGCGCGGACGCAGATGCTGACCTTGCTCGGCGACGCGAAGAGCGCCGGCCACGACATCTACGCGAGCATCTACGAGCTCAACGACCCCGAACTCATCGATGCACTTCTCGCGCTGGGCAAGCGAGCGCACGTCATCCTTTCGAACGGCTCCAAGAAGCGCATCTCGCACACCAACCCGGCCCAGTACACCGACGGCAACAAGGACAGCCGTGCGAGGCTGCTGGGCAAGGTCGATCTGCACGACCGGCTCGTCGTCGACGACCATCTGTCGCATCACAAGTTCCTCGTGACGTGCGACGGCACGGCGCCGATCTCGGTGTGGACGGGCAGCACCAACTGGTCCGAGACGGGGCTGTGCACCCAGGCCAACAACGGCCTGCTCATCGACGACCGCGACATCGCGGACGCATTCCTCAGGCAGTGGAAGCGGCTGAAGAAGGCCGGCAACGACTACCCGCAGAGCCTGCTCACCGCCGACGACACACCGACGAAGAAGCAGGTCGGCGGCGCGGATGTCACCGTGTATTTCGCGCCGACGACCGACGGCCGCGACCTCGAGGCCGCGCGAACGCTGCTCAAGGCGGCGGAGCAGGGCGTGCTCTTCCTGATGTTCAACCCAGGTCCGAAGAACACCCTGCTCACCACGATCCTGGAACTACAGCAGCAGACCGATCCGGAGCTCTACATACGCGGCGTGGTGAACCAGGACCCGGGCGGCGCGAAGGCGCCGGTACTGCGCTACGGGCCGGAGAAGTCCGGCGTGCCGCTCGGCAAGGAGGTCGTCCTGCCGGCCGCTATCGAGACGTCCTTCGACAACTGGATCCCCGAGCTGCGCAAGCTGGCCAAGGGCTTCGCGATGGTGCACAGCAAGGTCGTCGTCATCGATCCCTTCGGCGCCAAGCCGGTGCTCATCACCGGCTCGCACAACCTCGGCCCGAAGGCCAGCGCGAGCAACGACGACAACCTGGTGATCGTCGAGGGCGACGCGGCGGCGGCGCAGGCGCACGCCTGCGTGATCATGTCCGCCTACGACACGTACCACTGGCGCGAGTACGTCCAGCTCAGCGCCGCCACCAACAAGCCCAACCGGGGCACCCACCTCGCGAACGGCTCGAGCTGGCAGCAGCGCTACGCGGACGCAGCCGGCAAGCGCGAGATCGGCTTCTGGTTCGGCAGCTGAGCCACCGGCTCAGACCCGCACCGGTCGCCGGGTCGTGACAGTCCCGAACGCGAGCGTCGCCGCGGCGACGACGGTGACGATCGTGGCGTAGCCGAGCGCGGTGTCGCGCAGCCCCGCGTCGGTGATGAGCAGACCCGCAACCAGCGCCGGGATGCTGAAGGCGAGGTAGCTGACGACGTAGATGGCCGAGATCAGCGCGGCGCGCTCGTGCGGCTCGGCGAGCTGGCTCACGGTGCGGAACGAGCCGAGGAAGGCCGGCCCGAATCCGGTGCCGGCCATCAGCGCGGCCGCCACGAAGACGGTGAGCGATGTCGAGACGAGCGCGAGCACGAACAGCAGCGCGCCGATGGACAGCAGCGAGGTGCCGCGGCGTTCCATCTCCTGCGGGGTGCGGTCGCGCAGCACGAGCGACGAGATCGCGGCGCTGCCGGCGAAGAGTCCGAGCACCAACCCGACGGCGGCGTGGTTGTGCTGCCCGAAAATCACGGCCAGCAGCGAACCGCCGACGGAGAACATCAGCCCGCCGAGCATCCAGGTGGACGCCATCGTCGGGACGGCGCGCACGAACGCGCGCCGCGCCGCGGACGGGACGGAGACCTGCGGCCTCATGGCGGCGAGCGCACCGGCCTTGCGGTCGACTGTCTCGGGCAGCACCGCGGTGGCGAGCGCGAGCACGACGAACGCGGCAGTCAGGATCACGAACACCAGCCGGGTCGGGTGCGGGCCGTACTGGATGAGCGTGCCGCTGAGCACCGCACCGACGCCGAGGCCGCCGGTCGCGGCGGCGCTGTTCACCAGCGAGCCGAGCCGCGACCCGGTCGCCGGCTGCAGGTCGAGCAGGTACGCGCCGAGCACGCCGATGGCGGCACCGGTCGCGAAGCCCTGGACCAGGCGCGCCGCGTACAGCGCGACGACGCCGTGCGCGTCCAGGAAGACGGCCATCGCCGCGGCCTCGACGAGCAGCGCGGCGGCGAGCACCGGGCGGCGGCCGAGGTAGTCGGACAGCCGGCCGACCGTGAGCAGGCTCGCCAACAGGGCGAGCACGTAGGCGGCGAAGATCGCGGTCAGCGTGCTGGAGGAGAAGCCGAACTCCGCCTGGTAGACGGGATAGAGCGGGCTGGGCGCGCTCGACGCGGCGAGCAGCGCCGCAGTCGTCACGGCGACCAGCCAGAACGACGCGGCCCGCGGCAGGGCCGGCCGCGACGTGGCCGGCGTGACGGTCGGATGTGATGTGGCGAGCAGTGTTGCCATGGCGGGTCTCGATTCGACTACCGTTCGAGTTGTATCGAACGGTCCAACCGAGACCCCTCGGCAATCGTTCCAAGAAAGTCGAACTGTAATGACCACCACAGCGCGTGAACTCCCCCACCCGGAGCTGGTCGAGGTGGAGCTTCCGGCGGTGCTGTTCGCGCTCAGCGACCCGGCCCGGCTCGACCTGATCCGTGAGCTGGCGGCGCACGGCACCCTGACCGTCGCGGAATGCCAGGCGCAGGGCCCGGACGTCCCGAAGTCGACGTTCTCCCACCATCTCAAGACGCTGCGCGAGGCGGGGTTGATCCGCAACGAGCCGGCCGGCCGGCAGCGCACCGTCACGTTGCGTCGCGCCGAGCTAGACGAGCGCTTCCCGGGGCTGCTCGACGCCGTCGTGACGAGCTAGCCGGCGTTCGGGCTACCGCGGTGCCGCCGCTCGACGAAGAAGCAGCCGAGCCGGTAATCGGGCAGCGGCTGTCCGGCGGACTCGACCTCTTTCTTGTGCGTGATGCCGGGCAACTCATCGGGACTGCCGTACTGGCACCAGCCGACCGCGTCGTCACCGTCGAACACCAGCGCGGCGTGCGCGTTGCCCTCGCCGACCAGGCGCTCCTTGTAGCGGCGCCAGTCACCACCGCCCGCTTCGCGGCGCTCGGTCGAGGTGGCGTTGTGGAAGTAGCAACACCAGCAGCCGCCGAAGCCGCCGCCGTTGTTCCGCTCGCACAGCGCGGCGAACGCGCCCCAGGTCTGACTCGTGAGGGCTCTGATCTCGTACCCGGCCACGCCGGTCAGTGTGCCCCGACCGTCCGGCGCGGTCTATCCGGCGATGCCTCCGCGGCTCGTGACTCACGCCGGTACCACGCGAGCGCGGCGATCGACAGCACGGCGACCACGGCGGCGAAGACGGCACTGGCGATGAGCGGATCGGTCGCGGTGGTGAGCACGCCGACCCCGATGACGGGCAGCGCGTTGCCGACGAAGCAGGCGATGAGGTACGTCGATACCACCTCGGCACGGCGCTCGGCCGGCGCGATCTGGTTGACCACCTGCAGGCTGCCCCGGTAACCGAGCGCCATCGCGACACCGGCGAACGCGGTCGCCAGCAGCAACACCGGCATCGAGTGGGCCGCCTGCGCGATCACCACCAACGCGACGGCCGGCAGCAGCAGTGCGAGCCCGGCCGTCATCGCGACGGCGGGACGCAGCCCGCGGGCCAGCACGACCACCAGCGCCGAGATCGTGCCGAGTTCGAACACGATCAGGCCGGCGACGGCGACGTTTGTCTCGTGCAGATCGCGGATCACGACCGTGGGGATCAGCGCGAAGTACAGCCCACCGAGCGCGAAGCTCACGAAGCCGGTGACGGCCGGTGCCGCGAACGCTCGCATCCGGTCCCGGGGCACGCCGATGCGCGGACGAACCCGCAGCTCGCGCCACGCCGCGACGCTGCGCACCTCGGCGTCCGGAGCGCGCGCGGTGGCGAGGGCGACCAGCGCGAGCAGGCCGAGATAGACGAGGAACGGCAGCTTCAGCGGCGCCGGCGCGTACTGCGCCAACAACCCGCCGAGCAGGGGCCCGACAGCGATCCCGATGAGGTTCGCGGTCGCGGCCGCGACCGTCGCGGTCGATTGTCGCTGCGCGCCGTAACGCTCGGCCAGCCAAGCCGTGCCGGTGCCGGACAGCACCCCGACCACGAGGCCGATGATCAGCCGACCCGCGAACAGCCATGCCGTGTCGTGCGCGAACAGGAACACGAGTGCGCTCATCGCGGCCATTGCGAGCGCCGGGAAGGTGACGCGTTTGCGCCCGATCTGGTCCGAGATCTGCCCGAACACCAGCAGCGCGAGCACGTTGCCGACCACGTAGACGGCATAGATGAGGGTCAGGGTGATCTCGGAGAAGCCGAACTTGTCCTGATACAGCGGATACAGCGGGGTGACGATGACGCTGCCCATGAACGCTGCGGTGATGATCGACGCAATCGCCGGGATGGCTGTGCGGTTGTGCATCAATACTGCTTACCCACCTCGCCGCGGCGCCCCAAGCGAAAATCAGCGCACGCCGGCCTCGTGGGCGAAGATTGCCGCCTGGACGCGGTCGCGCAAACCCAGCTTCATCAGCACCCGCGCGACATGTGTCTTCACCGTCGTCTCACTGATCGTCAGCTCGGCCGCGATCTCGGCGTTGGACAGGCCGCGCGCCAGTACCCGCAGCACCTCGATCTCGCGCGCCGTCAACCCGCTCAGTGCCGGGGACGGTTCGCGCGGCGCGGCGCTGGCGAACCGTTCGATCAACCGGCGCGTCACGGCCGGGGCGAGCAGCGCGTCGCCGCCGCGTGCGGCCTGCCTGATCGCGACGAGGATGTCCTCACCGGGCATGTCCTTGAGCAGGAACCCGGCGGCGCCGGCGCGCAACGCCTCGTACACATACGCATCGAGGTCGAACGTGGTGAGCATCAGTACGCGCGTCTCGGCACCGGACGCGACGATGTCTCGCGCCGCGGCGAGCCCGTCCTGACCGGGCATCTGGACGTCGAGCAGCAGCACGTCTGGCCGCGCGGTAGCGACGAGTTCCACCGCGCCCGCGCCGTCGCCGGCCTCGCCGACGACGGTGATGTCGGGCTCGCTCTCGAGGATCATCCGGATGCCGCCGCGCACCAGTTCCTGGTCGTCGGCGATCGCCACGCGAATGGCGGCGCCCCGCTGGGTGTCATTCATCGGGACGCCAATTCCGCAGGCAGCCAGGCGTGCACCTCGAACCCGCCGTCGACGCACGGCGACCAGCTGATCCGACCGCCGCATGCCTCGACCCTGGCCCGCATGCCGGCCAGCCCATGTCCGCCGAGCGTGGCCGCCACCGGCACGTCGGTCGCACTGTTCGCGACGACGATCTCCACTCCGTCGCCGCCGTCGGTGATCGTCACTCGCGCGGGTGCGCCGGGTGCGTGCTTGATGATGTTCGTGAGCGACTCCTGCACGACGCGGTAGACCGCGAACCGGGCGCCGGGTGACAGCCGGCCGGCAACGTCCTCGACCCTCGCGTCGATGCACAACCCCGCGGCGCGCGAGGTGGCCAGCAGGTCGTCGACCGTGCGCGGTTCGCCGGCCTCGTCCCGCTCGCCCGGCACGAACCCGCGGCGCAGCTCGGCGAGCCCGTCCTGCGCCACCCCTGCGATCGTGCGCAACACCTCGGCCGCGCGGTCGGGATCCGAGGTGCGGATGCGCCGGGCGGCGCCCGCCTGCAGCGCGATGACGGTGAGGCTGTGCCCTACCGCGTCGTGCAGTTCGCGCGCGACACCGAGCCGCGCCTCGGCTACCGCGTGTCGGGCCGCGGCGGTGCGCTGTGCGTCGAGCAGCTCGTTGTTCGCGCGCAGCTGCTCCACCAGCCGCGCCCGTTCGTGCAGAATCGCGCCCGCGATCCACGCGCACACGACGACTGCCCCGTTGTCCCGGACCGAGGCCGGCCCGAAGCCGACGAGCTCTGCGGCGATGCACACTGCGAGCCCGACGAGCGCCGGGCGTCGCGACGCGAGCGCGGCCACCGCGAACGGCGGCCCGAACGACAGCCCGATCGCGGTATAGCTGCCGTCCAAGGGCGCGACGACGACGTCGAACAGGGCGACCAGTACCCACATCGCAGCGACGAACAGCAGCGGCCGCAGCCACGCCAGCGCGAGCGGCAGCGCCACCGCGATACAGGCCAGCCACGCCAGCGGCTCTGGCACGTGCAGGTGCAGCGTGCGGGTCTCGACGAGCAGCCCCGCGCACAACGCGGCGCCGGCGAGCACCGTCCACGGCTGCGCTGCGTCGCCGAACGCCACCGGCACCGGTGCGGGTGCGACGGCGTCCGGTTCCGGTACCGGTTCGGTGAGGGCGACGACCTCCTTGCGCGTCTGCGACAACAGCTCGCGTGCGTCGTGCTCGATCCGCGCGACGTCCGGCTCGGCGCCCACGCCCGCCGCTGTCCGCGCAGCCAGCGACGTCATCCCCGACACGAGCGTCTCGTGGAAGCGCTGCGCCATGCGTAGCCGTTCGCCGGCCACCGCGGCGCCGATGTGTGCGCGGCGCTGCAGCTCGAGTTGCACCGCCTGCGCGCGGAGTTGGCGTACCAACGTGCTGCGGCCGCGCACGAGCCGCCCCGCCACGATCGGCGCGGCACTCACGAAGATCGTGATGAACACTGCCGCGCTCAGCAGCGACTCGCTGCTGGGCTGGACGAGGTCGACGATCAGCACGAGCAGCGTCGGCTGCCACGCGCCCCACAGCAGTTGGCGCCGCGTGGCGTACGCGCCGAGCGAGTAGCTGACGACGAGCAGCGCGAAGACCGGCACCACCTGGTCACCGGACGCGTGCGGCTCGAGCGCAGCCTGCGCGAGCGATCCGAACGTGCCGAAGGCGGTCATCAGCGACACGGTCAGCAGCGGCCACGACCTGCGCAACGCGAGGCAGCCGAACGTCAGTGCGCCCACCAGATTGCCCGCCAGCAACGCGTGCCGGTCGTGGTCGCGCAGCACCGCCTCGACGGCGACGGCGAGGACGAAGCCGAGCGCGAGCCAGCCGTCCACCGGTCTGATTCCGGCCCGCAGCCGCCGCAGCACCGGCACAGCATAGGTCTGATCGTGATCTTCGGCGTCATCCTCTCGGAGGACGCCGACGGGACGACCCAGGATCGCCCGCTACGCCGACGACGCAAGGCCCCGACCGTCCATATCGTCGATTCCGCCGCGCTCCAGGACGGGCCGGAAACCGACATCGGGAGGAACCATCATGACCACGGACCTGAGGATCGACCGCCGCGTCGCGGCGGGCTCGACGGTAGGGACGAGCCCGCTGCGCTGGGCGCAGGCGGCGCTCGCGCTGGGGGTCGCCTGCGGCATCGCGCTGGCCGCGTTGCTGGTGTTCACGACGACGACGTCCGAAGGCTCGTTCAAGCACACCGCGGACTACTGGCTCACCGCGAACGGCATTCCCTTCGCCATCGCGCAAGGCGTGCTGCTCATCGCAGTGCACGTGCTGCAACGTGGTAGGGCCGGCCGGCTGGGGACCGCCGGCCTGGTCGTGAACACGCTCGCGTTGATCGAACTGATCGCGCAGCTGAGTGCGAGCCTCGTGCTGGGCGAGGAGGTCCGCTGGGGCCCGAGCTACCCGCTGGCTGCGGTCGCCACGTTCGTCGCGGTCGCGCTGTTCGCCGCCGGCTCGTGGCGGGTCGGGCTGCTGCCGCGCTGGATGCTCGCGATCTGGCCGCTGCTCACCGTGGTCGGTTCGTGGGCCGGTGTCGGCCCCACGCCACTGCTGCTGTCCGCGTTCTACGTAACGTCGGCCGTCGTCCTCACGCGCCGGGCGAAGGCGTAGCGCTCAGACGACGACGCCGCCCTGGATCACCGTTCGCGACCCGGCCCACAACACGGCCGGGTCGTCGAACGCGTTTCCGGGAACGACGAGCAGGTCGCCGGCGCAGCCCTCCTGCACCCGGCCGAGGTCGGACCGGCCCAACAGGTCGGCGTTCACCGAGGTGGCCGAGCGCAGCGCATCGAGCGGGCCGTCGACCTCGATCTGCGCACGCAGGCCCTGCAACTGCTCGTCCTCGAGCGCGCCCATGAGATCGGTGCCGAAGCCGACCCGCACCCCCGCGGCGCGCGCGACCTCGACCGCCTTGCGGCCGGCCTCGAGCACCTCGTCGTTCTTGCGCTGCGACACCGCAGCCAGCCCCAGCTCGGGACCGCGCCGTGACATTGCGTCGTACGTCGCGAGTGTGGGCACGAGGAACGCACCGGCGGCGGCCATCACCTCGGCGGTCTCCACGTCGAGCAGATTGCCGTGCTCGATGCTGCGCACGCCGTTGGCGACCGCGTGCCGGATCGACTCCGGCGAGTACGCGTGCGCGGCCACGTAGCTGCCGCGGCGGACCGCCTCGTCGGTGACGGCGCGGAGCTCCTCCGCCGAGTACTGCGGCGGCCGGATCGGGTCGGTGGGCGACATGACGCCGCCGGAGGCGAGCACCTTGATCGCGTGCGCGCCGCGACGGAACCGTTCGCGCACCGCGCGGCGCAGCGCGTCGACACCGTCGACCACCTCGCACACGTGCGCGGCACAGCCGCACACCTCGCTGTCGGCCGGCCGCGCGTCGCCGTGCCCGCCGGTCTGGCTCAGCGCCGGGCCGGTCCACAGGTAGCGCGGCGAGCGGACGAGCCCTTCCGCGATCGCCCTGGCCAGTCCGGCATCGCCACCGGCCGGGTCGCGGACCGTAGTGAACCCGCGCGACAGCGTGGCCGAGAGCCGCCGCGCCGCGCGCAGGGCGACGTAGCTCAGCGGTCGGGCCTCGATGGAGAGCAGGTCGAGTTCGATGCCGTACGCATGGCAATGCGCGTCGATGAGCCCCGGTAGCACCGTGCCGCCGTTCGCGTCGACGACCTGGTCGGCGGGCACCGGGTCGCCGACCGCGGCGATGCGCCCGTCGACGATGTGCACCGCCGCTTCGACAGGTGCGTCGGAGACGCCGTCGAAGACGAGACCGTTGACGACCGAGAGGGTGCGGCTGGCCATCGCACCTTCCTACACCGCCGAGCGGTAGTCCCGCCGTGGCGCCGCCCGGCGATGTAGAAGGCTCAGCCTTCCGCGACCGGGCTGTCGTCGCCCACCCAGGCGAAGTCGGCGCTCTCCTGCTGGCCGGCCTCGGGTTTCACCGCCTGGTCGCTGATGAACGAGTCCAGCTTCGGCGGCTTCGGGCCGCCGTCGGGCATGTCCGGCTTCTCGTAGCCCGCGTCGCCGTGGGTGCCTGCGTGCTGGGCCGACGGGTCGTTGTTGAACCCGGCCTCGCTGTGTGGGTAGTTGCCGCCACCGGGCGGCGCGTTGCTCGCTGCCGTGTCGTGGAAGGTCACCGAGCGCTCGGTGAGCGGCACGGGCGCGCTGGCGGCATCGTGCTGCTCGGGCGTGTAGCTCCCCGCCTCGCTGTGCGGGGCGTCCGCGCCGCCGTGCAGGCTCGCCATGCTGCTGCCGAAGAACCCGCCGAGGCTCGACTTGGACAGCCGCGCGTCAAGCTGCTCGACGCCCGCGCCGGACTCGTCGCTCGACAGCGACTGCAGCTGCGCGATCTCGTCAGCCGTCAGGTCGAGGCCGGCGACGACAGCCGGGTCGTTGCTGCGCACTCCCTCTCTGAACTCGGGATCCGTCGCCATACGGATCACCGCATCGCGCGCGGCCTGTTCGGAGATGGTTACCTCCGCCGGGTGCTGATCACCGCAAGCGGGACGCCTGCGTTGCGGCGACGGTGACACGCGGCCCGCGCGCAGGCAGCGCGGTCGACACCCCACCATTTGGCGGGGGCACCCGACCATCGCTACATGCTGGGGCGCGGCCGACCGCCCTGGCTACGCATCTGTGCCGGCGAGGAACGGCACGACCGCGGCGCATACCGCGTCCCGGTCGCCGGGGTCGACGGCGATGCGGTGCCCGCCGTCGAGCAGGACGAGGCGTGAATCGGGTAGGCCGCGGTGCATCTGCTCGCCCAGCTGCAGCGGCACGACCACATCGGCGCGCCCGTGCACGACGATCGCGGGTTGGGTGATCTCGGCGAGCCGGTCGGCGCAGCTGAACAGGGTGCTGGCCCAGAACTGGGCGCGCTGGGCGTGCGGTGGCTGATCGTGCGGCCCGGTCCCGCCCCGCGCATGGTTGAGCATCATCCCGGCCCACAACCGCGCCCGCAGCACGGGATTCGCGACCCGCGCGCTCGTGGAGATCAGCGCAAGCCGGCCGATGCGCTCCGGCTGGTCGAGCGCGAGGCACAGCGCGATGCGCCCGCCCATCGAGATGCCCAGCACGTGTGCGCGCTCCACGCCCAGGCTGTCCATCAGTGCGAGCGTGTCGCGGGCCATCTGCTTGATCGAGTACCGCCCGCGCGGGGCGGACGTGCGCCCGGCGCCCCGGTTCTCCAGTGCGATCACCCGGAAGCGCTGCGCCAGCACGTCGATCATCGGCTGGAGGTCGTCGATCGTCTGCGAGGTGCCGCCGATGACGAGCAGTGGCGTGCCGTCGCCGGACGACTCGTAGTACATGTCGACGTCGGCGAGCGTGGCTAGCGGCACGCCGCGAGCCTATGCGGTGCGGGCCAGCTCCCGGTGCCTGGTGAAGCGCAGCGCGCCGTCCTCGATGCGCCCGTGCCGCAGCGCGAGCACGTCGTGTGCGTAGCTCATTCCCAGCCGCCACGGCTGCCGGGAACCGGCCCGCGGGAACTGATCGATCGAGCGCAGCACGTACCCGGCGGAGAAGTCGAGCAGCGGCGCCTCGGTGACCGAAGGGTCGTCGTTGACCGGCCGGAACTCCTGATAGCCGTGCGCGTCCATGTGCCGCAGGAGCCGGCAGACGAACTCGCTGACGAGATCGGCCTTCAACGTCCAGGACGCGTTCGTGTAGCCGATGGTGAACGCGAAGTTCGGCACGCCGCTGAGCATCATGCCCTTGTAGGCCATCGTGTCTGCGAGATCGACCGTCCGCCCGTCGACCACGAGTTGCATGCCGCCGAACGCGAGCAGTTGCAGCCCGGTCGCGGTGACCACGACGTCGGCCTCGAGCTCGGCGCCCGACTCGAGCCGCAGCCCGTGCTCGGTGAAGGTGTCGATGCGGTCGGTGACGACGGACGCCTGCCCGTTCCGGAGCACCCGGAACAGGTCGCCGTCCGGCACCAGGCACAGCCGCTGGTCCCACGGGTTGTAGGTCGGCTTGAAGTGCGTGTCGACGTCGAAGCCCTCGGGCAGCTGCTTGATCGTGAGGTTGCGGATCAGCTTGCGGATCGTCTCCGGGCGGCGCTTGCTGAGCTGGTAGATCAGCGTGCTGACGAGGACGTTCTTCCACCGGGTGATCGCGTACGCCCGGCGTGCGCCGAGCACCCCGCGCAGCTTGTTCGCGATGGCGTCCTCGGCGGGCAGCGTGAGGATGTAGCTCGGCGAGCGCTGCAGCATCGTCACGTGCGCGGCGGTCTCGGCCATCGCCGGGACGAGCGTCACCGCGGTCGCGCCGCTGCCGATGACGACGACCCGCTTGCCCGCGTAGTCGAGATCCGCCGGCCAGTGTTGCGGGTGCACGACCTGGCCGCGGAAGTCCGCGGTGCCGGCGAATTCCGGCGTGTACCCCTCGTCGTACCGGTAATAGCCGCTGCACATGAGCAGCGTGTTGCAGGTGACCGTCACCGCGGCGCCGTCGTGCTCGGCCTCGACCGTCCAGCGCGCCTCGTCGCTCGACCACGACGCGCGCACGACGCGGTGCCCGAACCGGATGTGCCGGTCGATGCCCGCCTCGCGCGCGGTCTGGCGCACGTACTCGAGGATCGCCGGGCCGTCCGCGATGGCCTTCGCCTGGGTCCAGGGCTTGAACCGGTAGCCGAGGGTGTGCATGTCCGAATCGGAACGCACACCCGGGTAGCGGAACAGGTCCCACGTGCCGCCGATCGCGTCGCGCGCCTCGAACACCGCGTAGCTGCGCTTCGGGAACTCGTCCTGGACGTGGTGGGCGGCCCCGATGCCGGACAGCCCCGCCCCGACGATCAGCACGTCGACGCGGGTACTACGCGGCATCGCTGCTCCTCGCGGCCGTGTGCCGGACGTGCTCGTCGATCAGGTCGACGACTGTCGGCCAGACACCGCGGGGCAGGTCGTGCCCCAGGCCGCGCAGCGTCTCGAGGTGCGCGCCGGGGATCGCGGCAGCCGTGCTCGCGCCGCCGGTGGGGTGCACCATCCGATCGCGGTCGCCGTGGATGACGAGCGTCGGTGCGGTGACCTTCCGCAGCTCGCGCGTGCGGTCGCCGGACTTGATGATCGCGGCGAGCTGCCGGGTCACGCCGGCTGCGTTGGCCGGGTCGCGCTCCCAGGCGAGCGCGGCCGAGTCGCGGACGTACTTCTCGTCGAACGGGTAGGCGGCCGAGCCGATGTGCCGGAAGATGCGGACCTCGCGCTCGGCAAAGTCCGCGGCACTGCGCGCGGGCCTGCCCGCCATCAGCCGCCACGTCGACAGCGCCGGCCGGCCGACCTTGCGGGCGCCGGTCGTCGACATGATCGAGGTGAGCGAGCGCGCCCGGTCGGGATACCGCGCGGCGACGGTCTGCGCGATCATCCCGCCCATCGAGATGCCCACCACGTGTGCGCTCGAAATCCCGAGGGCGTCGAGCAGCCCGACCGTGTCGGTGGCCATGTCGGCGAGTTCGTACTGGCGCCGGTGCCACCGCCTGCGCAGCATCGCCATCGGCCGGGGGGCTGGGAAGTCGGGGTGCGTCGAGCGTCCGACATCGCGGTTGTCGAACCGGATGACGCGATAGCCACGGGCGACGAGCAGGTCGCAGAACTCGTCGGGCCAGCTGTGCAGCTGCATCGCGAGACCGGCGACGAGGACGAGCGGGACGCCGTCCTCGGGACCGAACTGCTCGTAGGCGAGCGTGATGCCACGCCCGACGTCCACCGTCTGCTCGCTCATGCGGGCACCTCCGCGGTCTCCGTGACGCGCGCGGTGACCGCGGCCGAACGCCGCCGGGTGACGACGGCACGTCCGCCCTTGGCCGGCGCATACGCGACGCCGCGATTGTGCCAGCGCTCGTCCGCAGCCCGGGTCGGGTCGAGGCGGAAATCGCGCAGCATCGTGCGCAGCACGACGTTCATCTCCAGGTGCGCGAACGCAGCCCCGATGCAGCGGCGCGCGCCGCCACCGAACGGGACCCAGCTGTAGTTGTCGGGTCGGTCTCCGACGAAGCGATCGGGGTCGAAGCGGCTCGCATTCGGCCACAGCTTCTCGTTGTCGTGCACGAGGAACAGGCTCGCGATCACCATCTGCCCCTTGGGCAGCGTCCACCTGCCGAGCTGCATCGACTCGGCGCGCACCTGCCGGCCGGTCACGTCGATCACCGGACGCACCCGCTGCACCTCCCAGATGGTGGCCTCGCGTAACTCGGAGCCGCCGGCGTCCACCTCGTCGACGAGGCGGCGCAGTACCTGCGGGTGCCGGCGCAACCGCTCGACGGCCCAGGCCAGCGTGGTCGCGGTGGTCTCGTGCCCGGCGGTGAGCAGGGTCAGGAGCTGGTCGGCGATCTGACTGTGCGTCATGCGCGAACCGTCGTCGTAGCGCGCTTGCAGCATCATCGCCAGGATGTCTTCCCGTTCTGCGAGTTGCGGATCGGCCTCCGCCTTCGCGAACAGCCGCTCGACGATCGCGTCGTACTCGCCGCGATAGCGGTCGAAGCGCACCCACGGGTTGAGCCGGCCGTAGCGGCCACGTGGGATCGGCAGCACCGCCAGTCGCGAGCCGTACTTGACGAAGTTGGGGAGCAGATCGCGCAGTTCCTGCAGTTCGGCACCCTCGGCGCCGAACACCGCACGCAGGATCACGTTCAGGGTGATGTGCATCATCGACTCGAGCGTCGCGAACTCGCGGCCTTCGGGCCACGACGCCATCTCGCGGACGGCCTCCTCCTCGACGATCGACTCGTAGGTGGCGAGCCGGCGGCCGTGGAAGGGCGGCACGAGAAGCTTGCGCTGCCGCTTGTGCGCCTCACCCTCGAGCGCGAAGAACGAGCCCGGCCCGAGCACCCGGCCGAGGTTCATCTCGAAGTTGTCCACAAGCTCGGGCGGGCTGGTGAACAGCTGCTTGACCTCGTCCGGGTCGCTGATCATCAGCGCCCGGCCGAAGATCGGAATGTTGATCATGAAGGCGGAGCCGTACCGGGCGCGCAGGTGGCGCATGGTGCGAATCGGTGCGGCCAGGCCGATCGCGCCCTGGAGCGCGCGTGGGGTGGTAGGTCCGTCCGGCAGTACCGATCCACTCACGCTGGCGCCCTTTCGTGGTACGGAGGAGTACCACTTGACGGTACGCCGGAGTACCATCGGGGCGCAAGGTGTTCGGACGAGTGAGAGGCCTACCGTGACGGCTGTGACAGCGGGCGAGCGCGCGAGCGGCACGCCCACCCTGCCGAGCGTGCCCGAGCCGGCCGACACCGGCCCCGAGTTCCGCCGCCGGCTGCTCGAGGGCATGGCCGCCGCGATCCGCGAGCACGGCTTCCGCGAGAGCACCATCGCCGATGTCGTGCGCCACGCGCGCACCTCGCGGCGCACCTTCTATCAGCACTTCGCGACGAAGCAGGACTGCTACGTCGCCCTGCTGCGCGAGTCGAACGCGGAGATGGTCGCGAGCATCGCCGCCGCGGTCGACCGGCACGCGCCCTGGGACAGGCAGGTGCCGCAGGCGATCGGCGCCTGGATCGCTGCGTCCGAGTCCGAGCCGGCGATCACGCTGAGCTGGATCCGCGAGATCCCCTCGCTCGGCGAGGACGCGCGGCAGCTGCAGCGCGACTTCCTCGAGGCGTTCATCGCGCTGATCCAGAACCTGAGCGACAACCCGGAACTGCGCGCGGCCGGAGTGCCCCCCGTGTCCCGGCAGGTGGCGATCCTGCTGCTCGGCGGGCTGCGCGAGCTGATGGCCACGACGGTCGAGGACGGCGGCGCGATCGGCGACATCACCGAGGTCGCGGTCGCGGCCACGATGGCGCTGCTCGGCCCGCGTGACGGAGGCGCCAGCGCGGCGGGCAGCGGCTCATGACCGCGATGCGCGAGCGTGCCGCGGCGGCGACGAAGCCGGCGGTGCGGTGGGGCGTCGCGCACCTGCTCCCCCGCACATTGATGACCGTCGCGGCCCGGCGTGGCGACCTGCAGGGCCGGCTGATCATGGCCAGCCGCGGCGGCGACCCGTTCCCGCTGTTCGAGCAGCTGCGCGCACACGGCCCGCTCTACCGCGGCAGGTTCGCCTACCTGACCACGTCGCTGCCGCTCGTGCGTGAGGTGCTGGGCAGCAACGACTTCCGCACCGGCTTCGACCGCACCGCGATCCGTGGACCGCTCGGCAAGGCGTTCCTGTGGTCGACCGACGACGACCTGCTCGGGCCGCTCTCCCCGCCGTCGCTACTGGTGACCGAGCCGCCCGATCACACCCGCTACCGCAAGCTGGTCACCCGCGTCTTCAGCGTGCGCGCGGTCGACCGGCTGCGCGGCCGGGTGGAGCAGATCGCGGCCGATCTGCTGGACGGGCTGGCCGCCGACGGCACCGTCGATCTCGTCGAGCGCTACTGCGCGCTCCTGCCGGTCACCGTGATCGCCGAGGTTCTCGGCGTGCCGGAGAGCGAGCAGGCACGGGTGCTGGCCTTCGGTGCCGCCGCCGCGCCGAGCCTGGACCTCGGGCTGTCCTGGCGGCAGTTCCGCGAGGTCGAGGGCGCTCTCGCCGGCTTCGATCGCTGGCTCACCGCGCACCTCGACGCGCTGCGCCGCAGCCCCGGCGAC
This sequence comes from Jatrophihabitans sp., assembly GCA_025927835.1. Classification (GTDB taxonomy): domain Bacteria; phylum Actinomycetota; class Actinomycetes; order Mycobacteriales; family Jatrophihabitantaceae; genus Jatrophihabitans. The sequence goes on from JAICKR010000003.1 coordinate 53,491, forward strand.
GACCTGTTCAGCCAGCTCGTCGCGGAGACCGAGGACGGCGTCGGGCTCACCGACCGCGAGCTCAAGGCCACCGCCGGGCTGGTGCTCGCGGCGGGGTTCGAGACGACGGTGAACCTGCTGGGCAACGGCACCGCGCTCCTCGAGCGCCATCCCGACCAGCTCGACCGGCTGCGCCGCGACGGCGAGCTGTGGCCGAACGCGGTCGACGAGATCCTGCGCATCGACCCGCCGGTGCTGCTCACCGGACGCACCGCGGTGCGTGACACCGAGGTCGCCGGGCGGACGATCACGAAGGGCTCGCTGCTGACCACGATCCTCGCCGCGGCGAACCGCGACCCCGAGGTGTTCGACCGGCCGGCCGAGTTCGACGTCGCGCGCGAGAACGCCAAGGAGCACGTCGCGTTCTCCGCCGGACGGCACTACTGCCTGGGCGCGGCGCTGGCCCGGATGGAGGGCGAGGTCGGGCTGCGCCTGCTCTTCGAGCGGTACCCCGAGCTGACCGTGCTGCCCGGGGCCACCCGGCGCAGCACCCGCATCCTGCGCGGTTACGAGCGGCTGCCCGTCCGCCTCAAGGGGTGAACGACGCCCGATCAGTTCCACTAGTGAACTAACTGGGTTACAGTCCGGCTATGACGGACCCGGTGTGGCGTCCCAACGCCTGCATCCTGTGCGAGTGCAACTGCGGCATCGAGATCCTCGTCGGCGCCGACGGCCGCTCGTTCGACAAGATCCGCGGTGACAAGCTGCATCCGGCCTCGCAGGGCTACACCTGCAACAAGGCGCTGCAGCTAGACCGCTACCAGAACGGCCGCGCGGGGCGGGTGACGACGCCGCTGCGCCGCCGCCCGGACGGTGGCTTCGACGAGATCGACTGGGACACCGCGATCGCGGAGGTCGCCGACCGGCTGGGCCGCGTCCGTGACGAGCACGGCGGGGAGACGATCTTCTATTACGGCGGCGGCGGCCAGGGAAACCACCTGGGCGGTGCGTATGCGCCGGCCACGATGGCCGCATTCGGCATGCGCTACCGCTCGAGCGCGCTCGCGCAGGAGAAGACCGGCGAGTTCTGGGTGAGCGCCCGGATGCTCGGCCTGCCCACTCGCGCCGACTTCGAGCACTGCGAGGTCGCGCTGTTCGTCGGCAAGAACCCCTACCAGTCGCACGGCTTCCCGCGCGCCCGCGCCGTCCTCAAGGAGATCGCCAAGGACCCGGCGCGCTCGATCATCGTCATCGACCCGGTGCGCAGTGACACCGCCGAGCTCGCCGACTTCCACCTGCAACTGCGGCCGGGCACCGACCTCTACGTCGTCACCGCGATTGCCGCAGTCCTCGTGCAGGAACAGCTCGTCGACGATGCCTGGCTCGCCGCGCACGTCGACGGCCTGGATGCCGTGACCGCCGTGCTGCGTGATGTGCCGATCGAGCGCTACTGCGAGATCGCCGACGTGCCCGAGCAGCTGCTGCGCTCGGCCGCACGGCGCATCGCGGCGGCGGGGTCGGTCGCGGTGGCCGAGGACCTCGGCGTGCAGATGAACCGCGACTCCACACTCGTCAGTTACGTCGAGCGGCTGGTGTGGCTGCTCACCGGCAACCTCGGCAAGGCCGGCGCTCAGTACGCGTTCTCCAGCATGTCCGCGATCGGTCGCGACCGCGGGCACGCCCCGGGGCAGTGGCCGACGAGCCCGGTCGCCGGTGCGCCGATCATCAGCGGGCTGGTGCCCTGCAACGTGATCGCGGACGAGATCCTCACCGACCACCCGCGGCGCTACCGCGCGATGCTCGTCGAGAGCGCGAACCCGGCGCACTCGCTCGCCGACTCCGCGCGGATGCGCGAGGCACTGGAAGCACTCGACCTCGTCGTGGTGATCGACGTGGCGATGACCGAGACGGCGCGCCTCGCCGACTACGTGCTGCCCGCGCCGACGCAGTTCGAGAAGTTCGAGGCGACGTTCTTCAACTTCGACTTCCCGCGCAACATCTTCCATCTGCGGCATCCGGTGCTGGCGCCGCTCGGTGACGTCCTGCCCGAGCCGGAGATCCACGCCCGGCTCGTCGAGGCGGCCGGCGCCCTGGGCGAGGACGAATACGCGCCGCTGCGCGCCGCGGCCGAAGCCGGCCGGGCAGAGTTCGCCGAGGCGTTCCTCGCCCTGATGGGCGAGCCGACACTGCGCCGCCTCGGTGCCGTCCTGCTCTACCGCACGCTCGGCCCGACGTTGCCGAACGACGCGGCCGCCGCGGCCGCGCTGTGGCCGGCCGCGCACGCGTGTGCCGCGGCCAACCCGCGGGGCGTCGCCCGGGCCGGCTACGGCGAAGGGCTCACCGCCGGCGAGCGCCTCTTCGACGCGATCGTGGCCGGCGAGCACGCGGTGGTCATCACCGACGACACCCCGGACGAGACCTGGCAGCGACTCAAGGGCCGACGCGTCCAACTTGACCTGCCCGAGCTGCTGGCCGAGGTCGCCGCCCTTCCGCGGCGCCCGCTGCCGGACGCCGACGGGTCATGGCCGTTCGTCCTGTCCGCCGGTGAGCGGCGAGCCTTCACCGCGAACACGATCATGCGCGACCCGACCTGGCGCAAGCGTGACGCCGGTGGGATGTTGCGGATGAGCGACGTCGATGCCGCGAGGCTTGGCGTGGCGGCCGGCGCGCGGGTGCGGCTGAGCACCAAGCGCGGCAGCGCGGAGGTGCACGTCGAACCCACCGACCGCATGCGTGCCGGGCACATCTCGCTGCCGAACGGGCTCGGGCTGACGACCGACGGCGTGACGACCGGTGTCGCCCCGAACGAGCTGACCGCGAGCGAGGATCGCGACGAATGGGTCGGCACGCCGCGGCACAAGCACGTCCTGGCGCGGGTGGACGTGCTGTGAAGCGCACCCAGTTCGCGAACTGGCCGTGCTCGATCGCGCGCACTGTCGACCTGCTCGGTGACTGGTGGACACCGCTCGTGCTGCGCGAGGCGTTCTACGGGACGAAGCGCTTCGACGACTTCCAGCAGGTGCTCGGCATCGGGCGCAACATCCTCACCCAACGGCTCAACCGGCTCGTCGAGGAAGACATCTTCGAGAAGGTGCCGTATCAGGAGCGTCCGGTCCGGCACGAGTACGTGCTCACACCCAAGGGCCGGGAGCTGTTCCCGGTGCTCGCCGCGATCAACAGCTGGGGCGATCGCTGGCTCGCCGGCGATGCAGGCGTGCCGGTCGTGCTGCACCACAGGAGCTGCGCGCACGAGACGTCCGCGGCGGTCGTCTGTTCGCACTGCCGCGAGCCGCTCGAGCTGGACGACGTGCAGGCGCGGCTCGGCCCCGGCTTCCCGGACCGGCACCGACCCGCCGCGCTCGCGACCGGCCGGTTCACCGGCAGCTAGCTGCCAGTCGGCTGTGCGCGGTGCCTGCGCTCAGGCGAGTTGTTCACCCGGCGCCGGGATCAGCGGCGACTCAGGTCCTGGTTCGCATGCTGGGGGCAATGAGATTCATCATCCGGCGGGCGCACGCTCCGACCGCGTTCGTGCTGGTCAACGCCGTGGCGTTCTACCTCGTCCGCCCGGGCGTGCCCGACCTGTGGGCCGCCCGGGCGCGCGCGTCGGCGGTCGGGCATGGCGTCGGGCTCGGGTACTGGTTCGGCTGGTTCGGCGGCTCGACGCCGGGCAACTACTCGGTCATCACCCCGTACCTGTCCGCGAAGCTGGGCACCGAGCTCGTCGCCGCGCTCGCCGCCGTCGCCATCACCGCCATGGTGACCGTCCTCGTCCGCGATACGGCTCGGCCGCAAGCCGCGGCGTTCGTCGCCGCATTCGGCGTCGTCAGCAACCTGTGGTGCGGCCGCGTGCCGTTCCTGCTCGGCTCCGCCTTCGCCGTCGCCGCGCTGCTCTGCGTGCAGCGTCGGACCCGAGCGGCCGCCGCCGCGCTGGCCGTGCTGAGCGTGCTGGCGTCGCCGGTCGCCGGCGCGTTCCTGTGCCTGGGCCTGTCCGGAGTGGTGTTCACCGCGCGGTTGCGTCAGTACCGGACGACTGCCTGGTGCGCGGTGGCGGGCGCGGCTGCGACGTTGATCGCGCTTGCGGCGCTGTTCGGCGCCCCGGGGACCGAGCCCTACCCGTTCCACTTGATCGGCGAGGTCGTCCTGCTGCTCGCCCTGATGCTCGTCTCGGCGCCACCGGACCACCTGCGGGTCACCCTGCTCACCGCGGGGTTGGCCGCGTTCGCAGCGTTCCTGGTGCCGAACGGCATGGGCTCGAACGTCGCCCGGCTCGCACTCTTCTGCCTTCCCCCTGCGGCGGTCGCACTGAGCCGGCGTCCCGATCGCGCACTGGCCGTGCTGTCGGCGCCGGTCCTGGTGCTGAGCGCGTTCTCCTCGCAGTCGGCGATCTTGAGCGCGGCCAACCCCGGCTCGTCTACCGCGTACTACGCACCGCTCGCGGGCGAGCTGGACACACTGCCGGCGATGACCGACTACCGCCTCGAGCTCGTCGGCGCCAAGCACGCGGCGTATGCCGCGCTGCTCGACCACGCGACGCTGGCCCGCGGTTGGGAGACGCAGCAGGACCGCGCGCTCAACGCACAGGTCAACGCCCGGTCTCTGGACGTGCGCAGCTTCCGGGATTGGCTCGACGACAACGCGGTCGGCTACGTCGCGGTCAACCTACCGGGTGGCACGACCCCGGAGGCCCGGCTGGTCGCGCACGCCGGGCCGGGCCTGCTGCGCCCGATCTGGCGTTCCGCGCACTGGGAGTTGTTCGGGGTGACGGGCCCGACACCGATCGTCGGCATGCCTGCCGTGCTCACCGCGTCCAGCCAGTCCGCATTGACCGTGCAGGTCCCGTGCCGCTGCACGGTACCGCTGCACGTGCGCTGGTCACGGTTCCTCGCCGTCGAGGCAAGCCTGCCCAACGACACAGCGGACTCGATCGAGGACGCGGCTCACGCCACGCTTGTATCCGACCGGGAAGGGTGGACGATGCTGTCGGCCAACCGGGCCGGCACCTACGTCCTGTCCGGCTCGCTCTAGCTCCTGCACGGTCGGACCTACCGCGACTCGGGCAGCGGCGTCTGCCGCGGCCGAGCGAGCAGGGAGCGGGCGGCGCGTACACAGAAGAATACGGTCGCGGGTAGGGCCACCAGCGCGCCGCTCAGCGCGAACCCGACGCCCGATGCGCCGGTGCGCGCGGCCTGGTCGGCGGATGCGATCGCGAGGCCGGCGGTGCCGGCTGCGAACGCCGCGGCGCCGAGCGCGTCGACCAGACCGGCAGGCAGCAGTTGCGGTGCTCGGACCTGCCGGCGCCACGCGAGGTGGCCGAGCAGCAGCATCAGCCCCAACAGGCCGGCGATCACCCGCAGCACGACCGCGTCGTCCGCAGTCTCCTGCACTGACGCTCCGTGGCCCGGGAACAGGGTCTGCCCACCGACGAAGGAGCGGCCGGCCACCGCATTCATGACAAGCGCGACCAGGCCGCTCGCGCCGACCGCAACCAGTCCGCACCCGCCGAGGAACAGCGCGGCGCGCGCGGTCTCGAGTACGAGGGCCCGCAACGAGCTGTGCGATGCGGCCCGCACGACGGGCGTCACCGGCCCGAACCTGCGCACGGCCTCGGCCTCGGCCTCGACGCGGGACCTGCCGGCGCCGTGTAGTTCGTCGGCCGTCGCATGCAGATGGTCGCTCGCTTCGTCGAGCAGCCGGCGCGTCGTGCGCGCATCGCTGCGCGAGCGGCGCAGCAGGTCGTCCAGGTAGTCCTCGACCGGGCTGTCGGTCATGCGATCACCGCCTGCATGGACGCGACGTAGCCCTGCCAGGCCCGGCGCCGGCTGGCGAACTCCTTGCGTCCACGCGCCGTGAGCGCGTAGGTGCGCCGGCGCCGACCCTGTACCGACTCGAGCGCGCTCTCGATCAGGCCGGAGCGTTCGAGCCGGTGCAGCGCGGGGTAGATCGTGCCTTCGGCGAGCTCGAACTCCCCGTCACTGCGCTCGCGCAGCGCGGTGATGATCGCGTATCCGTGCGCCGGGCCGCGGCGCAGCACACCCATCAGCAGCAGATCCACGTTGTTCGTCGGCTGTGCGCTCCACATACCTCGGCAGTCTATGCATCGTTCGGCGATGTGTCCACCCGTTGCCCGGCTCGCGCCGGCCGAACCGCGTGGCTGGACTACTGTCCTGGCGTATGTCCACCGCGCCCAGCTATACCGAGGCGACGCGCCGGCAGCTCAACGCGCGCCAGATCGAGACGGTGGGCAAGCTGGTTGCGGCCGCACGCGAGGAGCTGCGCGAGGTGGGCTTCGCGGGCATGACCATTCGGACGGTCGCAGCGCGCGCCGATGTCGCCCCGGCAACCGCGTACACCTACTTCTCGTCCAAGAACCACCTCGTCTCGGAGATCTTCTGGCGCACGCTTGCCGAACGGCCGCGCGTGACGACCCGAAAGACCGCGCCGTACGGGCGGGTCGTCGACGTGTTCGCCGATCTCGGCGAGCTGATGGCGCACGAGCCGGAGCTGTCGGCGGCCACCACCATTGCGTTGTTGAGCGAGGAGCCCGACGTCAAGCACCTGCGCGTGCTCATCGGCACCGAGGTCAACGAGCGCATCGCCGAGGCGCTCGGCGACAAGCACTCCCCCGAAGTTCTCGACGCGCTGAGCCTGGCGTGGTCGGGCGCCATGCTGCAGGTCGGCATGGGGCACGCGTCCGCAGAGGCGCTCGGCGAACGGCTGGCACGCGTGACGCGCCTGCTGATGCGTCCCTAGGGGCGAAGCGGTCAGGACACCGCGGCGGCAGTGCGCCGCAGCACCCGCAGCGAGCCGGTGATCGAGACCGGCTCGAACGCACCGGCGCTCTCCGCGCGTTGCACGACGTGCCACGGCGGCTGACCGCCGTCGCGCGGATCGGGAAAGACGTCGTGGACCGCGAGCAGCCCGTTGCGGACGACGTGCGGCGCGAACGCGGCGTAGTCGTGCTGGGCCACCTCTTCGGTGTGGTTGCCGTCCAGGAACAGGAAGCTCAGCGGCGTCGTCCACCAGCGCGCGACCTGCTGTGTCGTGCCGACGACGAGATTGACCGCCTCCTCCACGCCGGCGTCGAACAGCGTGCGGCGCACGTGCGGCAGCGTGTCGAGCCGCCCGGCGTGCGGATCGACCAGCGCGGTGTCGTGCCACTCCCAGCCGGGCTGGTTCTCCTCCGAGCCGCGGTGGTGGTCGAGCGTGATCAGCCGCGCGCCGACCTCGCGCGCGACGACGGCGAGATGGACGGTCGACTTTCCGCAGTACGTGCCCACCTCGAGCCACACACCCGGCCCGGCTCGGTGCGCCGCGGCACGCAGCGCGTCCGCCTCGTCCTCCGGCAGGAAGCCCTTTGCCGCACGCGCGACCTCGAGCGGGTCGTTCACCCGACGCGGGCCAGGCAGTGCTCGTGGCAGTCGTCGACGTCGAGCAGCAGCGGTAGGCCGGCGCCGCGGAACAGGCTGCTCGCCGCTGTGGTGTCGCTGTAGACGTCGGCGGCCAGGATCATCGCCGCGGACGTCCAGGCGGCTTGCTGCGCCGGCCAGTTCGTGTCCTCGGGCCAGACCCAGCCCGTCCAGTACCCGCCGGAGTCGGTGCGCAGGAACTGCACGTCGCGCAGCAGCTGCAGCCCGGCGGCGCGATCGCCGACGGTGTCGAGTGCCATCACCAGTTCGAACGTCTCGGCCGCGGTGACCCAGGGCCGGTCGGACACGCAGCGGCAGCCGCGGCCCGCCACCACGAATTCGTCCCAGCGCGCATCGAGTGCGCGGCGCGCGGCGGTGCCGGTCAGTGCGCCGCCGAGCACCGGGTAGTACCAGTCCATCGAGAAGACGCTCTTGTCGACGAACAGGTCCGGGTGCACCGCGACCGCGTGCGCGAGCCGGCCGACCGCGAGCTCCCAGTCGGGCTGCGGATCGTCGACGAGCTCGGCCAGCGCGAGCGCGCACCGCAACGAGAGCACGCTGCAGGCGCTGCCGGTGAGCAGCGCGTCCGTGTTGATCTCGCCCTGCTCGTCGCGCGACCAGGCGAGCGCGCCGTCGAGGCGCTGCAGCTCGACGACGAGGTCGATCGCGCGCCGCACGACCGGCCACATCTCGGCGACGAACGCGCGGTCGCGGGTGATCAGCCACTGGTGCCACACGCCGGTCGCGACGTAGGCGACCTGGTTCGTGTCGATGCTGCTGTTGCGCACCGTGGTGCCGACGGTCTCCATCGGCCAGCTGCCGTCCGCGGCCTGGTGCTCGACCGTCCAGCGGAAGGCGTGCCGTGCCTCGTCGAGCAGTCCGGCGACGGTGAGCGCCATCGCGCCTTCGACGTGATCCCACGGGTCGCCGTGCTCGCCCTCGAACCACGGGATCAGCCCGTCGGGCTGTTGCAGCGACACGATGTGCTCGGCTGTGCGGCGCACGTCGTGCGCCGTGACGATGCCGGGGAGCTCGGGCAGCGTCATGGCTTGTCGAAGTAGAGGACGAGGCTCTTGCCCAGCACCGGGTTGAGCAGCCGCTCGGCCGTCTGGGTCGGCCAGGGCCGGCTCATCATGTCCCACACGAGCAGCCGGTGGTAGGCGCGCGTCGCGCGGGTCTCGCGCTCGACGCCGACCGCGCACTTGAGCCACCAGTACGGCGAGTGCAGCGCGTGCGCATGGTGGCTGCCGGCGAAGCGGAGGCCAGCCGCTTCGAGCGCGCCGACGAGCCGGTTGCCGCGGTAGATGCGCACGTGGCCGCCCTCGACGTTGTGGTAGTCGTCGGAGAGCAACCAGCAGATCTGTTCGGTCCAGCGCCGCGGCACGGTGACCGCAACGCGCCCGCCGGGGCGGGTGACGCGCGCGATCTCGTTGATGACCGTGCGGTCGTCGGGAATGTGTTCCAGGATCTCGGCCGCGATCACGTGGTCGAAGTGGCCGTCGGCGAACGGCAGGACGTTCGCGTCACCGGCGAGGGCGACCGGGCCGTCGGGCGGCTTGATCTCGCCTGCCTCGGCCATCGCAGCCACCATCTCATCGACGCCGCGCAGGTCGTCGAGGTTCTGGTCGAGCGCGACGACGTCGGCGCCGAGGCGCAATGCCTCGAAGGTATGCCGGCCGGCGCCGCAGCCGAGGTCGAGCAGCCGCTCACCTTCGCGCAGCCCGAGCCTGGTGTAGTCGACGGTCAGCATGCGGGCATCACGCTCCCTGCCGCGCCGCTGCGAAGCGGGCGATCTCGTTGCGGTAGACCTCGGCGGTGGCGCGTGCGGTGGCATCCCAGCTCAGCCGCTCGAGGGCGCGGGCGCGGGCGCTCGTGCCGAGCGCGGCGCGCCGCGCGGGGTCGGCGAGCAGCTCGGCGAGCGTGCGCGAGAGCGTCTCGTGGTCGCCGGCCGGGAAGAGGATGCCGGCTGCGCCGTCGCGGCCGACGACCTCGGGCAGCGCGCCCGCGTCGCTCGCGACGACCGGCGTGCCGGCCGACAGGGCCTCGGCGGCGGGCAGCGAGAAACCCTCGTAGAGGGACGGGACGCACATGACCTCGGCGGACGCGAGCAGGGTGGCCACGGCTTCCTCGGTGAGGCCGGACACGAACTGCACCCGCCAGCCGATGCCGAGCTCGGCGACGAGCTTCTCGGTCGGGCCGCCCGGCGTCGGCTTGGTGACGACGATGAGCTCGGCAGCCACCTCGGGTGGCAGCGCGTGCATCGCCCGCAGCAGCACCGAGAGGCCCTTGAGCGGCACGTCCGCGCTGCACATCGCGACGATGCGTCCGGGCACCCGCTCGCCGAGTGGGCGGAAGACTTCGGTGTCGACGCCGATGGGCACGACGGTGAGCTGGTCGGGACGCAGCGTGAACTCGCGCACCGCGTCGTCTGCGCTGCTCTGCGACGGCGCGATCGAGATCGGATACAGCCGCGCGGTGCGCTGCTGGGCACGTACGAACCCGTACCACCTGCGCATCGTCAGCTTCTTGCGCCACGGCGCCGCGGCAATGTCGAGGCGTCGGTCGACGGAGATCGGGTGGTGCATGGTGCCGACGAGCGGCAGCCCGAGCGCCGGGATGCCGATCAGCTTCGGCGCGTAGGTCTGGTTGTCGTGCACGACGTCGAACTCGCCGCGCCGGGCCGCGAGCAGCGGCAGCACCCGGTGGCCGAAGGTGCGCGGCTCGGCGAAGCCGGCGGTGCACATGATCGCGTACTCGAGCACGTCGATGCGTGTCTTGAAGGCACGCACACCCGGGAAGCTGAACGGGTCGGCGTCGTTGTAGAGGTCGAGGCTGGGCACCTCGGTGAGCCCGACCGTGTCGTCGAGTTCGGGGTAGGGCGGGCCGGAGAACACCTCGACCGAGTGGCCCAGGCGCACGAGCGCGCGCGACAGCTGACGGACGTAGACACCCTGGCCACCACAGTGCGGCTTGCTGCGGTACGACGTCAGGGCGATGCGCAGCGGCTGGTCGACGTTGCTCAAGCGCGCCGCCCGGCGGAGACCGGAAGCGAGATCCGGGGCTGGAAGGCGAAGGACGCGCCGCCGCTGAACCGCGTCACCTGCACCTCGGCCGCCTCGGGTGCGGCGTCGTCTCGCGCGACGACAGTCAGCTGCCACGACTGCGGCTCGCCGGCGATCTCGACGTCGAAATGCGGGTCGACCGCACGCACCATGGCCTGCAGCGGTGCCGGCTCGTGCGGGCCGCAGCGGGTCAGCCAGGCGGCGTCCTCGTGCGCGGGCGACGGGCGCACCGACACA
>JAICKR010000084.1 GCA_025927835.1 Jatrophihabitans sp.
AGCCCGCCGCTGGTCGTGGCGTACGCGCTGGCGGGGCGGATGGACGTCGACCTCACGCGCGAGCCGTTGCAGGGCGACGTCCGGCTGGCCGACATCTGGCCGACGCAGCGGGAGGTGGCGGACGCGGTCGAGCACGCGGTCGAGTCGGACATGTTCCGCCGCAGCTACGGCGAGGTGTTCGCCGGCGACGAGAACTGGAACGGCCTCGACGTGCCCGCCGGCGACCGCTACGCCTGGGACCCGGCGTCGACCTACGTCAAGCGGCCGCCGTACTTCGAGGGCATGGGCGCCGAGCCCGCGGGCGAGCTGCCGCAGATCACGGGCGCCCGCGCGGTCGCGCTGCTCGGCGACAGCGTCACCACCGACCACATCTCGCCCGCCGGGGCCATCGGCGCGGACACGCCGGCGGGGCGCTACCTGCGCGAGCACGGCATCGAGCGGCGCGACTTCAACTCCTACGGGTCACGGCGCGGCAACCACGACGTGATGATCCGCGGCACGTTCGCCAACATCCGGCTGCGCAACCAGCTCGCGCCGGGCACCGAGGGCGGCGTCACGCGCGACTTCACCGCCGGCGGCGAGGTCACCTCGGTGTACGAGGCGTCCGTGAACTACGCGGCGGCCGAGATCCCGCTCGTGGTGCTCGCGGGCAAGGAGTACGGCTCGGGCTCGTCGCGCGACTGGGCCGCCAAGGGCACCGCGCTGCTCGGCGTGCGCGCCGTGATCGCCGAGTCCTACGAGCGCATCCACCGCTCCAACCTGATCGGGATGGGCGTCCTGCCGCTGCAGTTCCCCGAGGGCGAGTCGGCCGAATCACTCGGCCTGAGCGGCGAGGAGACCTTCGACATCACCGGGATCGAGGAGATGAACGAGGGCTCTATGCCGCGCACGGTGAAGGTGAACGCCGGTGACAGGGAGTTCGAGGCGCTGGTGCGCATCGACACCCCTGGCGAGGCGGAGTACTACCGCCACGGCGGCATCATGCAGTACGTCCTGCGCTCCCTGTTGTAACCCACGGTTTGCGGCTACGGTGTCCCTATTAGTTCATTGCGTGAACAAATAGGGAGACACCATGCAGCCGACCGCGGCGGACCGCTTCACCTTCGGCCTCTGGACGGTCGGCTGGCAGGCCCGCGATCCCTTCGGGGACGCCACCCGCCCGGCGCTGGACCCGGTCGAGTCGGTGCACCGGCTGGCCGCCCTCGGCGCGTACGGCGTCACCTTCCACGACGACGACCTGATCCCCTTCGGGTCGACGGACGGCGAGCGCGACAAGCACGTCGCCCGGTTCAAGGACGCGCTGGCCGAGACCGGGCTCGTCGTCCCGATGATGACGACGAACCTGTTCACGCACCCGGTGTTCAAGGACGGTGCGTTCACCAGCAACGACCGGGCGGTCCGGCGCTTCGCGATCCGCAAGGTCGTGCGCAACCTCGACCTCGCAGCCGAGCTGGGCGCGCAGACCTACGTGTTCTGGGGCGGCCGCGAAGGCGCGGAGTCCGACGGGGCCAAGGACGTCCGCGCCGCGCTCGACCGGTATCGCGAGGCGATCGACACCCTGGCCGCGTACGTGCAGGAGCGCGACTACGGCATCCGCTTCGCCATCGAGCCGAAGCCCAACGAGCCGCGCGGCGACATCCTGCTCCCCACCGTCGGCCACGCGCTGGCGTTCATCGCCGAGCTCGCGCACGCGGACCTGGTCGGGGTGAACCCCGAGGTCGGTCACGAGCAGATGGCCGGGCTGAACTTCGCGGCCGGCATCGCGCAGGCCCTGTGGGCCGGCAAGCTCTTCCACATCGACCTGAACGGTCAGCGCGGACCCAAGTTCGACCAGGACCTCGTCTTCGGGCACGGCGACCTGCTGAACGCGTTCTTCCTCGTCGACCTGCTCGAGCACGGAGCGCCGGGCGGCGGGCCGGCCTACGACGGACCCCGGCACTTCGACTACAAACCGGCGCGCACCGAGGACATCGACGGCGTGTGGGCCTCCGCTGCGGCCAACATGCGTACCTACCTGCTGCTTCGCGAGCGGGCCGCGGCCTATCGCGCCGACCCCGAGGTGCAGGAGGCACTCGCGTACAGCGGCGTCGGTGCGCTCGCCACGCCGACCCTGGGCGAGGCCGAGTCGCTGGACGCACTCCTGGCCGACCGCGGCGCGTTCGAGGACTTCGACCCGGACGTGGCGGGAGCGCGCGGGTACGGGTTCGTCCGGCTGAACCAGCTGGCGGTCGAGCACCTGCTCGGCGCCCGGTAGCGCGCGCATGCCGCTCGTCGCCGGCATCGACTCGTCCACCCAGTCGTGCAAGGTCGTGGTGTGCGACGCGGATACCGGCGACGTCGTGCGCACCGGCGCCGCCGCGCACCCACCCGGCACCGAGGTGCACCCGCGCCACTGGTGGGCAGCGCTGGAGCGGGCGATCGACGCCGCCGGAGGTCTGTCCGACGTCGCCGCGATGGCAGTGGGCGGGCAGCAACACGGCATGGTGTGTCTGGACGAGTCCGGCGCCGTCGTGCGCGAGGCGCTGCTGTGGAACGACCTCCGTTCCGCACCCGACGCCGCCGACCTCGTCGCCGAACTGCCGGGTGGCGCAGCTGCCTGGGCCGCTGCGTGCGGCTCGGTTCCGGTGGCGTCGTTCACCGTCACCAAGTTGCGCTGGCTGGCCCGCGCCGAGCCACAGCACGCGGCGCGTACGGCGGCGGTCTGTCTCCCCCACGACTGGCTCACCTGGCAGCTCGCGGGCGCCCCTTCGATCCGGACGTTGTGCACCGACCGCGGTGACGCGAGCGGCACCGGGTATTGGTCGCCCGCGACGGGCGCGTACCTGCCGGAGCTGCTCGAGCTCGCGTTCGGCGCCGAGCCGGTCCTGCCCAGGGTGCTCGCGCCGAACTCGACCGCCGGCGAGACGAGCACAGGCGCAGTCCTGGCCGCCGGCAGCGGCGACAACGCAGCCGCCGCGCTCGGTCTCGACGCGCGGCCCGGAGACGGCGTCGTCTCGATCGGCACCTCCGGCGTCATCTGCGCGGTGAGCGCGGCGCCGACCGCAGACGCAAGTGGATTGGTCGCCGGTTTCGCCGACGCCACCGGCGGGTTCCTGCCGCTGGCGTGCACGCTCAATGCGGCCCCGGTCCTCGACGCGGTCGGACGACTGCTCGGCGTCGACCACGACGAGCTCGCGCGGCTCGCGCTGTCGGCGCCGCCGGGTGCCGACGGGCTGGTGCTGGTGCCCTACTTCGAAGGCGAACGCACGCCGAACCTGCCGGATGCCACCGGCGCGATCCACGGCGCGCAACTGGCGAATACGACGCCGGCCCACCTGGCACGGGCCGCGGTCGAAGGCGTGCTGTGTGGGCTTGCGGACGGCATGGACGCGCTGCGCCGGTGCGCGGTGCCGATCGAACGCGTCCTGCTGGTCGGCGGCGGCGCCCGGTCGAGCGCCGTGCAGGCCATCGCCGCGGACATTCTGGGCGTGCCGGTAGCGGTGCCCGTCCCGGACGAGTACGTCGCGCGTGGCGCCGCGCGGCAGGCCGCCTGGGTCCTCGCCGGAACCGATACGCCACCGGAGTGGGCGAGGCGACTCGGTGGCAGCGAACGCCCGCCGCACGGACCTGAAAGCGGTTCCGCCGTACGCGCGCGGTACCGCGCCGCTGCTGGCAGGACGTTGAGCCGGCCACGATGATCAGGTCACGAATTGGTGTCGAGTGCTAGTGACGAGCGCAACCGCAGGATATGTTCGCGCGCACAACATTCGCGTCCACCGGTCGAACAAATTCACGGTAGGCGTGACCCACCAACTCGAAAGGCGTGACCTGCGCATGCGGAAGACGACTGTCACGATCGCGGCACTCGCGGCGGCGCTGCTCGCCCTGAGCGCCTGCAGCTCCAGTAAGGGCGGTAGCGGCAGCACCACCAGTGCGGGGGCAGGCGGTGCCACCACCCCGGCGGCCCCGGCCAGCTCGTCGAGCAACGGCACCATCGACGGCAAGGGCGCCAAGGTCGGCATCATCCTTCCGGACACGACGTCGTCGCCGCGCTGGATCACCGCTGACCCGACGGCGCTCAAGGCCGACTGCACGAAGTACAACCTCGACTGCGACATCCAGAACGCCGACGGCTCCGCCGCGAAGATGAAGACGATCGCCCAGCAGATGGAGGGCAACGGCGTCAAGGTGCTCATGATCGTCGACCTCGACCAGGCCTCCGGCGCGGCGATCGAGCAGGCAGCGACCAAGGCCGGCGTGATCCCGGTCGACTACGACCGGCTCACCCCGGGCGGCGGCGCGGCTCTGTACGTGTCGTTCGACAACGTGAAGGTCGGCGAGACCCAGGGCACCGCCCTCACCCAGTGCCCGCAGGTCAAGGACCAGAAGAGCGTGCAGTACGTCGACATCGACGGCGCGCCCACCGACAACAACGCCACGCTGTTCGCGCAGGGCTACGACAGCGTGCTGGGCAAGACGCCCGGCTGGACCCGGGTCGCGAAGCAGACCGGTCAGTGGGACGCCCCGACCGCCGGCCGCGTCTTCAACTCGATGCTCGGTGCGCACCCGAACATCAAGGCCGTCATGGTCGCGAACGACACGATGGCGGGCGCTGTGATCACCGACCTCAAGCGCTCGGGCCTGAACGGCAAGGTCGCCGTGTCCGGCCAGGACGCCAGCGCGGCCGGTCTGCAGCAGATCATGGACGGCAACCAGTGCTTCACGATCTACAAGCCGTCCACGCTCGAGGCTGACCCGGCGATCAAGGCGATCGCGCAGCTGGCCAACGGCCAGGTGCCCGACACCGGTGGCGTCACGATCATGGACCCGCAGACGCACAAGCCCGTCCCGGCCCTGCTCGCGACCCCGGTTGCGGTCACCAAGGAGAACGTGGCAGACCCGATCAACGACCAGTACACGCCGAAGAACACGGTGTGCACCGGTCCCTACGTCGCCAAGTGCCAGGCTGCAGGCGTCAAGTAGCAACGAACCGGGTGGCCGCCGCCTGCCTAGCTGCGGCGGCGGCCACCCCTCGTTGTCGTCGATGGAAGGAGCCGAGGGCGTGGCCGACGAGCCGAGCGAACCTATTCTCGAACTGCGCGGCATCAACAAGAGCTTCGGACCGGTGGACGTCCTCAAACGCGTCGACTTCTCCGCCTATCCGGGCCAGGTCACCGCGCTCGTCGGCGACAACGGAGCCGGCAAGTCGACGCTCGTGAAATGCGTCAGTGGCACCTACACGATCGACTCGGGCGAATACCTTTTCGAGGGACGCCAGGTGCACGTGCACAACCCGCGCGACGCGAGCTCGCTCGGCATCGAAATCGTGTACCAGGACCTCGCCCTCGCCGACAACCTCGACATCGTGCAGAACATGTTTCTCGGCCGTGAACGGCTCAAGGGCATCGTGCTCAACGAGAGCAGCATGGAGCAGTCGGCCCAAGAAACACTGGCGTCTCTCTCGGTACGTACCGTGAAATCGGTGCGCCAACGCGTATCGAGCCTTTCCGGAGGGCAGCGGCAGACCGTTGCGATCGCGAAGGCCGTGCTCTGGAACTCGAAGCTCGTGGTGCTCGACGAGCCCACCGCCGCACTGGGCGTCGCCCAGACAGCGCAGGTGCTCGACCTCGTCCGCCGGCTCGCCGATCGCGGCGTCGCGGTCGTCCTGATCAGCCACAACATGAACGAGGTGCTGCAGGTCGCAGACCGGATCGCGGTGCTCTACCTCGGCGAGACAGCCGCGCAGGTAGCCCGCAGCGAGGTCAACCAGCAGCAGCTGGTCGAACTCATCACCACCGGCGGATTGGGCACCGATCGTCCCGGCGCGACGAACGGGGTGCCGGCATGACGACCCCCGAGAGCCCCACGACCCCGCGCGAGCCCGATGTTCAGACCGACGCCGCGAACGAGCGGGCGATCGTCGCCAGCACGGCACCGGTCGAGGGCGGCACGACCGACTACCTGCGCAACTACGTGCGGCGCCTGCGTGGCGGCGACATGGGCTCACTGCCCGGCGTCACCGGCCTCATCGTGCTCGCGATCGTCTTTTCGCTGGCACATCCGCAGTTTCACACGATCTTCAACTTCGGCAACATGTTCACCGAGGGCACCGCGACGATCTTCATCGCGATGGGTCTGGTGTTCGTCCTGCTGCTCGGCGAGATCGACCTGGCCGCGGGATACACCGCGGGTGTCGCGTCGGCAGTGATGATCCGGCTGATGGTCGGCTACAACTGGAGCTGGTGGGGCACCATCCCGGCCGCGCTCGTCACCGGACTGCTGATCGGCTTCATCGTCGGGTGGCTCGTGTCGAAGGTCCGGATCCCGTCCTTCGTCGTGACCTTGAGCTTCTTCCTGGCCTTCCAGGGCGTCATGATCTACATCGTCCAGAACGGGAAGGGGCAGAAGGGCGACATCCGCATCACCGACCGCGTCGTCAACGCGTTCGCCAACGAGCAGATGCCGAAGTGGGCGGGCTGGTTCGTCGCCGCACTTGTCGTCGCCGGCTACGCCGCAGTCAAGTTGCTGGCCGCCCTCGCCCGGCGCCGGCAGGGCCTCGCGGCCGAACCGATCGGCGTGAACGCCAGCAAGATCGCGGTACTGGCCGTCATCTCCTTCTTCATCGTGTACCTGCTCAACCAGAACCGGGCGCCGAACAAGAATCCCGTCGCGCAGAACGTCAACGGCAAGATCGTGTTCGTCAAGCCGTCCATCGAAGGCGTGCCCTGGGTCGTCCCCGTGCTGCTCGTGCTGTTCGTCGCCGGCACCTTCGTGCTCAGCCGCACCCGTTACGGCCGGCACGTCTACGCCGTCGGCGGTAACGAGGAGGCTGCGCGGCGCGCCGGTATCGCGGTCGATCGCATCCGCATCTCGGTCTTCGTGCTGTCCGGGTTCATGTCGGCGGTCGGCGGCATCATGATTGCGTCCAACGTGCAGTCGGTGAGCGTCGCGAACTACGGCGGCAACACGCTGCTGTTGGCCGTCGGCGCGGCCGTCATCGGCGGTACGAGCCTGTTCGGCGGTCGTGGCCGTCTCATCGACGCCGTCATCGGCGGCGCAGTCGTCGAAGTGATCCAGAACGGCACCGCGAACCTCGTCAACGGGCAGAACAGCTCGGCGGTCCAGTTCATCGCCGTCGGTCTGGCCCTGCTACTCGCCGCCGCCGTCGACGCGCTCTCCCGGCGACGCGCCGGCTCGACAGGCATGGGCTAGTCCGAACGAGGATCCCAGCCGATGTCTCTCTCCCCCGCGGCCCGACCGGACGCGATCCGCCGCCACAACCTCGCGCTGGTGCTCGACCACATCCATCGCGACGGTGCGCTGACCCGTGCGCAGCTGACGCAACGGCTCGCGGTGAGCCGCTCCACGATGGGTGCGCTCGTCGGCGACCTGATCGAACTCGGCCTCGTCGCCGAGATCGTGCCGGTGGGTGGATCGGGGGTCGGCCGACCGTCGCACGTGGTCGGACCTCACGCTGCCGGGCCGTACGTGGTTGCAGTCGACGTGGACGTGACGCAGGTGATCACCGCCGCGGTCGGCATCGGCGGTGATGTCCTTGCGCGGAGCGTGAAGCACACCGGTTCGGTCGCGACGCCACCGGAGGAGGTCGCCGAGATCGTCGCCGACTCGCTGCGCGAGGTGCGCACGACGAGCGGGCGTGACGTCGCGCCGGTCGGCATCGGCGTGAGCGTGCCCGGCACGGTCGACAGGCACACCGGCCAGGTCGCGGTCGCACCCAACCTCGAGTGGCACGACGTCGCCCTCGGCCGCATCCTCGCCGACCGGCTGCCCGCCCGGTTGCGCATCACCGTGGCGAATGACGCCGACCTGGCCGCGCTCGCCGAGCACCGCCGCGGCGCCGCCCGCGGAATAGACGAGTTCGTCTTTCTGCTCGGCCGCATCGGCGTCGGTGCCGGGATCATCACCAACGGTCGGCCACTGCGCGGGATCGACGGGTATGCCGGCGAGATCGGCCACAACGTGGTCGACGCGAAGGGCCCGGCATGTCACTGCGGCAAGCACGGCTGCGTCGAGACCTACATCGGCGAGGGTGCACTGCTGCGCCTCGCCGGACGCCCCCAACCGCCGACGGACGAAGCGACCGCGGCGGTGTTCGCGGATGCGCGCGGCAACGATCGGGAGGCGCTTGCCGCGGTGCGCGGCGTCGCCGAGGCGCTCGGGCGCGCGATCGCGACGCTGGTCAACACGATCAACCCGCAGCGCGTGATGCTGGGGGGCTACCTGTCCGAGCTGTTCGACATCGCCCGGCACGAGATCGAGTACGCGCTGCGCGAGTACGCGCTGGACGCGCCGGGCCAGCACGTCCAGTTGATGAAGCCGACCTTCGGTGACGACTCGGCATTGCTCGGTGCGGCCGAACTGGCCTTCGCGGAGCTGCTCGCCGACCCGCTGAGCGTGGCCGGCGTGCGCGTGGTCTAGGGCTCGACGCCGGCCGCCTGACGCTCGAACTGGGTGCGGTAGAGCTCGGCGTACAGACCGTCCTTCGCGAGCAGTGCGGCATGCGTGCCGAACTCGACGACGCGCCCCTCGTCGAGGACGAGCACGAGATCGGCGTTGAGGATCGTCGAGAGCCGGTGTGCGATGACGAGCGAGGTTCGTCCCTCGAGCGCGGTGGACAGCGCGTCCTGCACCGCCGCCTCGCTCTCGCTGTCCAGGTGCGCGGTCGCCTCGTCGAGGATCACGATCTGCGGGCTCTTGAGCAGCAACCGGGCGATCGCCAGCCGCGCCTTCTCACCGCCGGAGAGCCGATAGCCGCGGTCGCCGACGACGGTGTCGAGCCGGTCGGGCAACCCGCGGACCAGCTCGCCGATCTGCGCCGCGTCGATGACGCGCCAAAGGTCGGCGTCGGTGGCCTCGGGTGCGGCGTAGCGCAGGTTCGCCGCGATCGTGTCGTGGAACATGTGCGCCTCTTGGCTGACCACACCGATGCGGTCGTGCAGCGACTGCTGGGTGACGGTGCGCACGTCGCGCTCCCCCACCCGCACGCTGCCCGAGGTGACGTCGTAGATGCGCGGCACCAGCTGGCTGATCGTCGTCTTGCCGGCGCCGGACGGGCCGACGAGGGCGATCATCTGCCCGGGTTCGGCGCGGAACGAGACGCCGTGCAGCACCTCGGGACTCACTCCGCTGTCGAGCACCGCGACGTCCTCGAGCGAGGCCAGCGACACGTCGGCCGCGCTCGGATAGGCGAAGTGGACGTCCTCGAACTCGATGCTGCGCGCGTCCGTGCCCAGCTCGACCGCGTCCGGGGCGTCGGCAACCATCGGCTCGAGATCGAGCACCTCGAAGACCCGGTCGAAACTGACCAGCGCGCTCATCACGTCGACCCGCGCGTTCGACAGTGCGGTCAGCGGTCCATAGAGGCGGCTCAGCAGCAGGGCCAGCGTGACGACCGTGCCGGCAGACAGCTCGCCCTTGATCGCGAACCACCCGCCGAGGCCGTAGACGAGCGCCTGCGCGAGCGCCGCGACGAGTGTCAGCGACACGAAGAACGCACGGCCGTACATGGCGGAGGTGACGCCGATGTCGCGCACCCGCGCGGCACGGCGACGGAACGACTCGTCCTCGTGCTCGGGGCGGCCGAACAGCTTGACGAGCAGCGCGCCCGCCACGTTGAACCGCTCCGTCATCGTCGCGTTCATCGACGCGTTGAGGTTGTAGGACTCGCGGGTGATCTCCTGCAGCCGCGCGCCGATGCGCCGTGCCGGGATGACGAACAGCGGCAACATCACGATCGAGATCAGCGTGATCTGCCAGGACAGGCTGAACATCACGCCCGCGGTGAGCACCAGGCTCACCACGTTGGACACGAGACCGGACAAGGTCGAGGTGAACGCCTGCTGCGCACCGAGCACGTCGTTGTTCAGCCGGCTGACCAGCGCCCCGGTCTGGGTGCGGGTGAAGAACGCGAGCGGCATGCGCTGGACGTGGTCGAACACGGCGGTGCGCATGTCGTAGATCAGGCCCTCGCCGATACGCGCGGAGTACCAGCGCTGGGCGAAGGAGAGGCCCGCGTCGACGACCGCCAGTCCGGCGATGACGAACGCGATCTTGACGATGGTGTCCGCGTGCCCGTGCCGGGTGATGGTGTTGACCACGCGCCCGGCCAGGATCGGCGTGAAGACGCCGATCAGCGCGTCGCCGATGACGAGGGCGAGGAAGACGAACAGCTCTTTCCGGTAGGGACTGGCGAATCCGAAGACCCGTCGCCAGATGCCCGGCCGTAGCTGCGCCTCGATGACCTTGCGGTCGCCCTTGCGCATCGAGCGCATGGCGCGCATCGAAGCCATATGTTCAAAAGACAAAGCAACCTCCGTGCGCCTCAACGCGAGTGCGCACGAGGCCCTTCCCATTGTCCGCTCACGGCGGACAACGCTCAGTCTTCCGCTTCGAGACCGGCCAGCGTGCGCAGCCTGCGGTACTGGGCCTCGCGTTCGGCCGCCTGCTGCTCGTCCTGCGTGCGCGGGTGCGCCCGCTGCAGCAGCGCCTTGGTCTCTGCCGAAGCGCCGCGGTCGACCGCGAGCAGCCCGCGCACGGTCTCCTCGACCGCCGCGTCGAGCTGGTCGTTCGGCACGACCCGATTCGCCAGGCCGATGCGCAGCGCCTCGTCCGCCGCGACGCGGCGCACCGTCAGGCAGATGTCGGCCGCCAGCGCGTAGCCGACGAGATCGACGAGGCGCTTCGTCCCACCCAGGTCGGGCACGATGCCCAGCGACGGCTCGGCCATAGTGAACTGGGCATCCTCGGCCACGATGCGCAGATCGGTCCCCAGCGCGAGCTGGAAGCCGCCGCCGATCGCGTGTCCGTGCACTGCGGCGATGCTCACCAGGTCGGGGCGGGAGCTCCAGTCGAAGGCCTGCTGCCATTCCGCGATCTGCGCGGTGGCCTCGGCCTGCGGCAACTTCGGCAGCTCGAGGATGCCGTCGGCGGCCTCGCCGGTGAACAGTGATCGGTCCAGGCCCGCCGAGAACGCGCGGCCCTCACCCCGGATGACCACGACGCGCACCGTCGCCGGCAGGTCGCGGCGTAACCG
Organism: Jatrophihabitans sp.; assembly: GCA_025927835.1. Lineage (GTDB taxonomy): Bacteria > Actinomycetota > Actinomycetes > Mycobacteriales > Jatrophihabitantaceae > Jatrophihabitans. The sequence goes on from JAICKR010000084.1 coordinate 11,033, forward strand.
GATCAGCTCATTCCACATCACCGGCGTCTGCGAATTGAGGCGTTCCGGACGGTTGAGCGTGATCGTCGCGGTCTCACCAGACACATCGACCCGGAGGCCTGCCTCCGGGTCGATGTCGAGCTGCTGCGTCATGCAGCCAGGCTACTGACGGGTCACTTGCCCCGCGCCCGGGCCTTGCCGCCGCTGCTCTTCGAACGGGTCGCGCCGCCGCGCCCGCGCAGCTTGACCCCCGACTCGGAGAGCACCCGATGCACGAATCCGTACGAACGGCCGTGTGAGTCGGCCAGTTCGCGGATGCTCTTGCCCTTGTCGTACGCCTTGCGCAGCTCGGCCGCGAGCTTGGTGCGGTCAGGGCCCGTGATCCGAGCGCCCTTCTTCAAAACGGCCATGATGTCTCCCTCAGACGAGTCCGGAGCGTCGCCGCGCGGACCGCAAACGTTGGCTGTGATCTGGCGATCTCGCCGCTTTGATAGCAGCCGGTTTGAGGCCGGGCAAGATCGTTCCGACGCGCAAACAACGGGTGACGGCGAGGTGCACGATTAACCGCGGATGAGCCCGTTGCCAACCGGCTATTCCGTGCCAGCCGATCGCTGTGCGCTAGCGATGTTCAGCGCTCACGCAAGCGCTATCAGGTCAGCAAGATCGTCGCTCCAGCTGTCCTCGACCCCGTCCGGAAGCAGGATGACCTTCTCCGGGTCGAGTGCGTCGACTGCGCCTTCATCGTGGGTGACCAGCACGATCGCTCCGCTGAACGTGCGCAACGCGTCGAGCACCTGCTGCCGGCTCGCCGGATCGAGGTTGTTCGTCGGCTCGTCGAGCAGCAGCACGTTCGCCGCGCTCGTCACCAGCATCGCGAGCGCGAGCCGCGTCTTCTCGCCACCGGAGAGCACGCCGGCCGGCTTGTTCACGTCCTCACCGGAGAACAGGAACGCGCCGAGGATCTTGCGCAACTCGGTGTCGGTGAGATCGGCCCGCCCGACGGCGGACGCGGCGGTGCGCATGTTCTCCAGCACCGTACGGTCGTGGTCGAGCGTCTCGTGTTCCTGGGCGTAGTACCCGAGCCGCAGCCCGTGCCCCGGCCGCACCTGACCGGTGTCCGGCTCCTCGATGCCGGAGAGCAGCCGCAGCAGCGTCGTCTTGCCGGCGCCGTTGAGCCCGAGCACGACGACTCGGGCGCCGCGGTCGACGGCGAGGTCGACGTCGGTGAACACCTCGAGGGAGCCGTAGGTCTTGGACAACCCCTCCGCGGTGAGTGGCGTGCGTCCGCACGGCGCGGGTGCCGGGAAGCGCAGCTTGGCGACCTTGTCCTTCACCCGCACCTCGGCGAGCCCCGAGGCGAGCGCGGCGGCGCGGCGGTCCATCTGGTGTGCGGCGCGCGCCTTCGTCGCCTTCGCACGCATCTTGTCCGCCTGGCTGCGCAGGGCCTCGATCTTGCGTTCGGCGTTCGCCCGCTCGCGGTGCCGGCGCCGCTCGTCCGTCTCACGCTGCTGCAGGTAGATCCGCCAGCCGACGTTATATACATCGAGCGCGGCCCGGTTCGCGTCCAGCGTCCAGACCTTGTTGACAACCGCCTCGAGCAACCCCACGTCGTGGCTGATCAGCACCAGGCCGCCGGTGTGCTGACGCAGGAAGTCGCGCAGCCACACGATCGAGTCGGCGTCGAGGTGATTGGTCGGCTCGTCGAGCAGCAGCGTGGTGGGCTCGGCACCGGAGTCGGCGAACAGGATCCGGGCCAGTTCGACCCGGCGGCGCTGCCCGCCGGACAGCGTGCGCAGCGGCTGGGTGAGCACGCGGTCGGGCAGGCCGAGGTTCGCGCAGATGCGAGCCGCCTCGCTCTCGGCTGCGTAACCGCCCAGCGCGGTGAAACGCTCCTCGAGCGAGCCGTAGCGACGCAGCAGCGTGCTGTCGTCCGGACGCTCGGTGAGCGCGATCTGTGCCTTCGCGATGTCGGTGACGAGCGTGTCGAGACCGCGGGCCGAGAGCACCCGGTCGCGGGCGAGGACATCGAGGTCGCCGGTGCGCGGGTCCTGCGGCAGATAGCCGACCGGGCCGGAGCGCTCGATGCTGCCGGCGTGGGGCAGGCTCTCGGCCGCGAACGTCCGCAGCATCGTGGTCTTGCCGGCCCCGTTACGGCCGACGAGGCCGATCCGGTCGCCGGGTTGCACGCGCACCGTGCTGGGCTCGAGCAGCACCCGCGCGCCGGCGCGCAGCTCGAGGTCGGTAGCGATGATCATGGTCGCGGACTCCTGGTTTCGGGCATGGCTATGGCGTCGAAGCTCGCCATGTCACCTCTCGGTCCGCACCACGTCGCCCAGAATACCGGCTAGCCGAGCCAGCGCGGCCGGACTATCCGCAGCCGCAGCACCTGCTCGCGTTCGCGGGCCTCTTGCAGGTCGCGCAGCCGCCCCGCGAGCAGCATGGTGAGCGACACGATGCCGAGCACCTGCGTCGCGTCGTCACGGTCGACGACCGGCATCTTGTCCACCTCGGCCGCCGCCATGGCCTGTGCGACCGACCGCAGCGTCTCGTCCGGGTGGGTGACCACCGGCTCGGGCAATGCGAGGTCGGCGAGCCGTTGCGCGCCGGCGCGGTCGTGCACCGCGGTCTCGAGCATGGTGCGTGTCACGACGCCGCACATCCGGCCGGCGTGGTCCATGACCGGGTACAGCATCTGTCTGCGGGCCACGACGTGCGTCGGATCGGTGCCGGACACCTCGTCCAATGCCGCCTCCGCCGTCACCTCCGCGGCGAAGGTCACCACGTCGGACTCCATGACCTCGCTGACGAAGAGGATCTCGAGCGGGTCGACGTCGTACTCGCGGCTGAGGTGGTAGCCGCGCCGGGCGATCTTCTCGGTGAGCACCGATCGTTTGAGGACGAGCACCGACACGGCGAACGGGGTCGACGCCCCGATGACGAGCGGCAGCATTGCATCGAGGGGATGCGTCAGCGAGGTCATGGAGTCCGACG
>JAICKR010000026.1 GCA_025927835.1 Jatrophihabitans sp.
GGCCTGCGACTACCACAACCGCACCGCCAAAGCCCAAGGCTGGCGACCCGAACACATCAACGGCCGCGTCGCCTGGACCCCACCGCGCTGGATCGACCCGCACCAGCAACCCCGCTACAACCACCTCCACAACACCGACCCACCACCCTGACGGCCGGGCCGTGATCGTCAGCCTTGGCCGGTCGTGCCTGCGACGACGGGGTGGATCTGCGCGTCGCACCGCGGCAGCATCGCCGTGCCCCCGGACACGGACGCGAACTGGTTCGGCACCGTGATCAACAGCGCGAAGCTGCCGCAATCGGTGATTCCACCTTGTGGGACGTCGCTCGCCTCGGCCATTGCCGACGCCGACTGGCCGGGCGCGAGGATGACCGGCCGGGGTGCGGTGACCCCGGCCGGCTCGCCGCCGGCATAGCCGCGCAACGTGCGCCGCAGGTGCACGACCGTCGCGCCGCTCGGCGTCACCAGGTCGACACCGGGATAGCCGAGGATCTCGCAGGTGGTCGTCGTCGACACGTTGTTGAACAACAAGACCAGCGCGATGTGGCCCGCGGCTCCCTGACTCTCCTGCGGGATGACGCGAATGTCGCTGAGGCACATCGGCGTCGCCGCGTGTGTCGATGACGACGCGGTCACGGTGTGCGTGCTCGGGCTCGACGACGTCGCCGCGGCGGAGGTGGCCGCCGTCGTCGATGCCGGGCTCGAGGGGCTCGACGCGATCGACGAGCCGGATCCGGAGCCCGACACGGTGCTCGAGCAGCCGACCAGCGCTGTTACGGCGACGGCGAACGACACGACGAGCGGCGAACGCAGACGAACCATCAAGCCCTCCCTCGATCAGATGTCACGACCACGGACCGGCGCGCAGTCAGCCGCGGTGCCCGCTCCAGTTGCCGCCGGCTGCCCCGCTCACCGTGTACGTGCCGGACATCGAATCCCCGGACACGGTGCCCTTGTACGTGATCGCGGCCGAGCCGACCGTGCCGAACGAGATCTTCGACCCGTTCACGTGCCCGTTGAGCGGAACGGTGCCCGCGGTGGACAGCGTGATCGTCCCGCTCAGCGTCGTGCCCTTCTGCTGCCAGGTGAGGTGGAAGGTACCGGTGAACGCTCCGCTGTACTGCCCCGCCCACTTGCCGGACAAGTCACCGGACGCCGCCGTCGACGACCCCGGCGCGGCCGACGAGACCGGCGGCGGCGCGGACGAGATCGGCGCCGCGACCGTTGAGGCCGCGCCCGCCGGCGGCGAGCTCGAGTTCGAGCCGGACCCCGAACTGCTGCACGCAGCCAGCAGGATCGGGACGGCCAGCGCGATGGGCGCAGCACGCAGCATGGATGGCATCGATCTCCCCCTTCGACGCGCCGCCCGCCGCCGAGCCCGCGATGGGGGCGGCGCGGCGGAACGCATCAGTATCGACACACCGAAGCCGACACGTCACCCACGGGGCTGAGACCGGTTCTCAGGTTGTCGGGCGCAACCTGTCGGGCAGCTTCTGCACCGCGGTCGCGAGGGCGATCGTCAGCAGGACGTAACAGGCGGTGAGCGGACCCAGCCGCGACTCCACGCCCGCGGTCACGGCGAGCGTCGCGATGACCACCGAGAACTCGCCGCGCGGGATCAGGGCTACCCCGGCCCGCCACCGTCCCCGGCGCTTCACGCCGGAGCGGCGCGCGGCGACGTAGCCGGTGCCCACCTTGGTGACCGACGTGATCGCCACGAGCAGTACCGCCAGCGGCAGCGCGGGCAGCAGGGTTCCGGGGCTGGTGCGCAGCCCGAACGTCACGAAGAACACCGCCGCGAACAGGTCGCGCAACGGCGTGAGCACCTGCACCGCGTTCTCCGCGACCGTGCCCGACAGTGCGATGCCGACGAGGAAGGCGCCCACGGCGGCCGAGACCTTCAGCTGGTCGGCGATGCCTGCGACCAGCAGCGTCAGCCCGAGCACTCCGAGCAACAACGCCTCCTGGTCCTCGGCGGTGAACAGCCGGCTCACCGTGTGCCCGAACCGGGTGGCCAGCACGAGGATCACCGTCACGATGCCGACGCCGATGGCCACCGCGCCGGCCACCGCCCAGCCGCTGCTCGACAGCAGCAGCGCGGTGAGCAGCGGCAGGTACAGCGCCATCATCAGGTCCTCGAGCACGAGGACGCCGAGCACGGCCGGCACTTCGCGGTTGCCGAGCCGGCCCAGATCGCCGAGCATCTTCGCGATCACCCCCGACGACGACACCCACGTGACGCCGGCCAGGGTGACCGCCGCCAGCCCGCCCCAGCCCGCGAGCAGCGCGAGCAGCGCGCCCGGCAGCGCGTTGAACACCAGGTCGAGCACGCCGATCGGCGCCTGCGTGCGCAGGCTCTGGGTGAGCTCGCCGGCGGAGTACTCCAGGCCCAGCATCAACAGCAGCAGCACGACGCCGATGTCGGCGGAGATGGAGAGGAAGTCCTCGCTCGCGGTCAGCCCGACGACACCGCCGTGCCCGAACACCAGACCGGCGCCGAGGTAGAGCGGGATGACCGGGATGTGCAGCGCGCGGGCGATGCGCGCGAGCAGGCCGAGTGCCGACAGGATCGCGCCCAGTTCGACGAGCAGGACGGCCGTGTGAGTCGTCGTGGTCGACGCGGACGCGAGGTACATCGGTCTATCCCGAGCCCTCGAGCAGCCGCGCGACCTGGTCGAGACCCTGCCGGGTGCCGACGGTCACCAGCAGATCGCCGCCCTGCAGCACGAAGTCGGGACCCGGCGACGGATGCGTGCCGTCGGTGCGCAACACGGCGACGACGTACGCGCCGGTGAGCGTGCGGGCCCGCGTGTCGCCGAGCGGGCGGCCCGCGTACGGCGAGGTGTCCGGCAGCGCCAGCTGCTCGGTGATCACCTCGTCGGCCTGGCTCTGCTGGGTGGCGAGGCGGGTGATGAGCTTCGGCGCGCCGAGCAATTCGGCGACCGCGTCCGCCTCGTCGTCGTCGAGTTCGATCGAGACGGCGGCACCGTCGCCGTCCTCGTCGTACACGACGAGGTCACGGGTGCCGTTGCGCCGGATCACGACGCCGATGTGCTGGCCGTCCGACAGCGTCATCTCGTGACATACGCCGATACCCGGCAGGGTGCGGCTGACGATCTCGAGGCCCATCTGGAGAGCCTACGTGGGCTCAGCTCGCGAAATCCTCTTCGCGGAACTCGCCGTCCGGACGTCCGGTCGCTGCTGCCTCCGCGGCGCGCAGCTCGACGCGCCGGATCTTGCCGCTGATGGTTTTGGGCAGGTCTGCCACCCACCCACCCGATTCGCTCGCAAGCATCGCGAATTGCAACCGGCGGATGCGCTTGTAGGGCGCGAGGTGCGCGCGGCAGTGGGCGAGGATGTCGCCGGCCAGCTCCTTGCTGGGTTCGTGACCAGCGGCGAGCACGACGTAGGCCTTCGGCACGGCCAGGCGCAGCTCGTCCGGCGCGGGCACGACAGCCGCCTCCGCGACCGCGGCGTGCTCGATGAGCACGCTCTCGAGCTCGAACGGACTGATCCGGTAGTCGCTGGCTTTGAAGACGTCGTCCGAGCGTCCGACGTAGGTGATGTAGCCGTCCGCGTCGCGCGAGGCGACGTCGCCGGTGTGGTAGCGGCCGCCCTCGAAGGCAGCGTCGTTGCGCTCGTCGTCGTCGCGATAGCCGACCATCAGCCCCACCGGGCGCGGGTCCATCGCGACGCAGATCTCGCCCTCGTCGCCGACCTCACCGCTCACCGGGTCGACGAGGTCGACGCGGTAGCCGGGCATCGGCCGGCCCATCGAGCCGAGCTTGATCCGTTGCCCGGGCGGGTTGCCGACCTGCAGCGTCGTCTCCGTCTGGCCGAACCCGTCGCGGATCGTCAGCCCCCACGCGCGTTGCACCGTCTCGATGACCTCGGGATTGAGCGGTTCACCGGCGCCCGCGAGCTCACGCAAGGAGAGCTGGTCACGCCACGCCGCGAGATCCTGCTGGATGAGCATGCGCCACACCGTCGGCGGCGCGCAGAACGTCGTCACCTTCGCGTCGCGCAGCGTGTCGAGCATCGCCTTCGCGTCGAAGCGTTCGTAGTTGTACAAGCAGATCGTCGCGCCGGCGAGCCATGGTGCGAACACGCAGGACCACGCGTGCTTGGCCCAGCCCGGGCTCGACACGTTCAGGTGGACGTCGCCGGGTCGAAGCCCGATCCAGTACATCGTCGACAGGTACCCGACCGGGTAGCTCAGGTGCGTGTGTTCGACGAGCTTGGGCAGCGCGGTGGTGCCGGAGGTGAAGTAGAGCAGCAGCGAGTCGCCCGCGCGGGTCGGGCCGTCCGGCGCGAACGGCGCGGTGCTGAGGTGGCTGTCTTCGTAGCGCAGCCAGCCCTCGACCGGCGCGCCGACCGCGATGCGCAGGTACGAGCCCGGCACGGCGGCAAAGCCGCCGGCGAGTTCCGCGCGCGCGATCACCGCGCCGACCTGGCCCCGGTCGATGCGATCGCGCAGGTCGGCCTCGGCGAGCAGCGTCGTGGCCGGGATCATCACCGCGCCGAGCTTGATCGCGGCGAGCGTGGTCTCCCACAGCTCGACCTGATTGCTCAGCAGGACGAGGATGCGCGTGCCGCGACCGACTCCTTCGGCACGCAGCCAACCGGCGAGTTGGTCGGAGCGGGCCGACAGCTCGGCGAAGGTGTAACTCGCGTCCGTCCCGTCCGCCTCGATCAGCCGTAGCGCCGCCCGGTTCGGATGCTCGGCGGTGAGCACGCCGTCGAACCAGTCGGTGGCGAAGTTGAACTCCTCGGGCCGCGGCCAGTCGAACGTCGCGTACGCCGTGTCGTAGTCGGTGCGATGGTCGAGCAGGAAGTCACGGGCAGCGCGCAGGGAGGTCACTCCCCGACATTCGCACGACCCGCCACGGATGTCACGAAGCCGGTCACCACATCCGCGACGCGACCGAGCTCGCGCTTGAGCGAGTGGTCGGCGCCGGGAATGACCACGATCTCGCGGTTCGGGCCCGGCGGCGGCATGCCGAACGGATCGCGCCCGCCCTGCACGACGAGCACCGGCACGCCCGCCCCGTCGAGCTCGGCGATGCGGGTGAGCTCGGGCCGGCCGGGCGGGTGCAGCGGGAACGCCAGCGCGACGACCGCGACGGCGTCGCTCGCCACCGCGGTGCGGCAGGCGACCCGCGCGCCGTTGGAGCGCCCGCCGACGACGAGCGGGAGCGCGGCGAGCGCGCGGCGCCTGCGTAACGTCGCCACCGCGGCGAGCCAGGCCTCGTCCTGCTTGGCAGGTGCGGCCGGCGAGGTGCGTCCGGCCACCCGGTACGGCTGGGTCAACCGCACGACCGCGATGTCGGACTTGAGTGCCGCGCCGCGTACTGCGTCGATGTCGGCCGAGGCGACCCCGCCGCCGGCGCCGTGGGTGAGGACGAGCAGCGCGCGGGCCGCATCGCGCGGCCGGTCGATCTCGGCCAGCGCGGGCCCGGACGGGGTCGCTATCTCGATCTTCATCAGAACAGCCGTTGTTCCTCGGGCTGCGGCTCGGCGCGCGCCACGAGCTGCGGGCCGTCGTTGTCGACCTTGTTCACCAGCGTGGCGACGGGGCGTAGCTCGAGTTGCTCGCCGGCCGCCTCGTCCCACGCCGCGAGCAGATCCTGCGGGTCGTCGACGGCCGGATCGAGCCAGCGCGCATGCGCGCTGCGCGGCAACACGAGCGGCATCCGGTCATGCACGTCGGCGAGAACGCCTGCCGCCGGTGCGGTGAGGATCGTGCAGGTCGTCAGGGTCTCCCCGCGTTCGCCCCAGAACTCGTAGAGGCCGGCGAACGCAATCGGATGACCGTCCTCGGGCGTCATGTAGACCGGCTGCTTGCGCCCGGCGACGAGCTGCCACTCGTACCAGCCCTCGGCCGGCACCAGGCAACGTCGCTTCGCGTAGGCGCGGCGGAACGCGTTCGTCGTCGCGACGCTCTCCGTCCGGGCGTTGAACATCTTGCCCTGCGTCTTGCGGTCCTTCGCCCAGGACGGGACGAGCCCCCAGGACACCACCCGCAGCTGACGGGTGGGCGTCTTCGCCGGCGTGCCGTCGGCGTCGCGGAGCGGACGGTTCACCACCACCCGCACCGGGTCGGTGGGGGCGACGTTGTAGTTCGGCGCCTCCCACTCGTCGTTGGTGGCGTCGATCGCGTCGAACTCGTCGGTGAGGTCCTCGTTGGACCGGACCGACACGTAGCGCCCGCACATACCGACGACCCTATGTGCTCACTCCGACGACCCGACGCGCTCACTGCGGCAGACTGGTGGCGTGCAGACCTGGGCCGCGCCGCGCGCACACCATCCGGTGCGCGCCACCGTGCCGCTGCCCGGCTCGAAATCGCTGACCAACCGGCTGCTGCTGCTAGCCGCGGTCGCGGACGGACCGTCGCGGCTCGTGGCGCCGCTGCGTGCCCGCGACACCGTGCTGATGGCCGACGCGCTGCGCGCGCTGGGCGTCGACGTGCGCGACGACGGTGCCGACTGGGTCGTGACGCCGGTTGCGCTGCACGGCGGGCAGGTCGACACCGGGCTGGCCGGCACCGTCATGCGCTTCGTACCGCCGCTCGCCGGGCTGGCCGACGGCGCAGTCACCTTCGACGGCGACGCGTACGCGCGCGAACGGCCGATGGCGACGCTGCTCGACGGGCTGCGCCAAGCCGGGGTGGACGTCGAGGACGGCGGGGACAGCCGGCTGCCGTTCACGGTGCACGGTCGCGGTTCGGTTCCCGGCGGGAGCGTGCACATCGACTCGTCGGCGTCGTCGCAGTTCGTGTCCGGACTGCTGCTGGCCGGCGCACGCTACGACAAGGGCATCGAGATCGTGCATACCGGCGCGGACACCGTGCCGTCGCAGCCACACATCGAGATGACATTGGACGTGCTGCGCGCGGCGGGTGTCGATGCCGCCGCGGTGACGGCCGGCACCTGGCACGTCGCACCCGGGCCGGTGCGCGCCGGTACCCACGTCGTCGAACCCGACCTCTCCAACGCCGCACCCTTCCTCGCCGCGGCCGTCGTGACCGGCGGTGCGGTGCGCGTACCCGGCTGGCCCGCGCGCACCACACAGGCCGGCGACGCGCTGCGCCGGTTGCTCACCGCGATGGGCGCCGCCGTGTCTCTCGACGCCGACGGCCTGCTCGTGCAGGGCACCGGCGCGCTGCACGGACTCGACGCCGACCTGCACGACGTCGGTGAGCTGACGCCGGTACTGGCCGCGTTGGCCGCGCTCGCCGACTCGCCGTCCTCGTTGCGCGGCATCGGCCACCTGCGCGGTCACGAGACCGACCGGCTCGCCGCGCTGTGCACCGAACTCACGGCGCTCGGCGCCGACGTGACCGAACATGCGGACGGGCTGACGATCACCCCCGGCCGGCTACGCGGCGGCCTGTGGCACGCCTATGCAGACCATCGCATGGCGACCGCCGGCGCGGTGCTCGGCCTGGTGGTCGACGGTGTCGAGGTCGACGACATCGGCTGCACCGCGAAGACGCTGCCCGACTTCCCGGGCCTGTGGTCCGCGCTGCTGGCAGCCTGACTTGCCTCGCGACGCGAGCCGGTTCGACGAGGACGACATCCGCTCGCGCGCCAACCCGCGCGGCACGCGGCCACGCTCGAAGCAACGGCCGGCGCACGAGAACGCCGCGCCGGGCATGGTGTTCGCCATCGACCGCGGCCGCTACGGCGTGCTCGTCGCGGGTGTCGAGGTCACCGCAATGCTGGCCCGCGAGCTCGGCCGCACGTCGCTCGTCGTGGGCGACCGGGTCGGCGTCGTCGGCGATCTGTCCGGGACGCCGGACACGCTCGCCCGCATCGTCCGTCTCGACGAACGCGACACAGTGCTGCGCCGCACCGCCGACGACAACGATCCGCGCGAACGGGTGATCGTCGCGAACGCCGACCAACTCATGATCGTGTCCGCGCTCGCCGACCCGGATCCGTCCTTCGGGCTCATCGACCGCTGCCTGGTCGCAGCGCTGACCGCGGGCATCGAACCGTTCCTGTGCTTGACGAAATCCGACCTCGCCGACCCCGCACGGGTCGTCGAGCACTACGCGGTGCTCGACGTGCCGGCGATCGTCACCCGCAAGGGCGGCCGGCTCGACGAGTTGCGTTCGCACCTCGTCGGGCACGAGACGGTTTTCGTCGGCCACTCGGGCGTCGGCAAATCGACGCTCATCAACTCGCTGGTGCCGACGGCCCAGCGCGCGACCGGCGTGGTGAGCGCGATCGGCAAGGGCAGGCACACCTCCTCGTCGGCGGTCGCGCTGCGGCTGCCCGATGACGGGTGGGTCATCGACACGCCAGGGGTGCGTTCGTTCGGACTCGCGCACGTGACCGCCGAAGACCTGCTGTGGGCGTTCCCCGACCTCGAGGACGGCGCGGTGCAGTGCCCGCGCGGTTGTGAGCACCTGTCCGCCGAGGCCGGGTGCCACCTCGACCAGTGGGTGGTAGAGCGACAGGCGACCCCGGCGCGGCTGACGGCGTTTCGTCAGCTGCTGGTGAGTCGCTGAGCGTACGAGCGTCTAGTAGCGCGGTGGCGGCGCGTGCACGCCGCCGGTGTGCACCGGGCCGTCGCGATCGCGCAGCGACCGCCCGCTCGACGCCGAGCGCGTCGCAAGGATCTCGGCCACGATCGATACCGCGATCTCGGCCGGCGTGTGCGCGTCGACGTCCAGGCCGGCCGGTCCGTGGATGCGCTCCTGCTCCGCTGTCGCGACACCGTTTTCGGTCAGCCACTCGCGACGCGCGGCCTGGGTGCGGCGTGAGCCCAGTGCACCGACGTAACCTGCACGACTGGTCAGTGCGGCGGCAAGCGCCGGCCCGTCGACCGACCGGTCGTGGCTGAGTACGACGACTGCGTCGCTGCGTTGCAAGCGCTGTACCGCGCCGGCGTCGAGGGACACCTCGGCCGCCCAGCCGAGCAGCAGCGCAGCATCGCGCAGCGCATCGGCGATCAGCCCGTCGCCGATCACGACGAGCGTCGGCACCGGCCACAGCACGATGACCGCGGCGTCGTCGAGCACGGCAGTGGACGTGACACCGCGGCCGAACAGCCGCGGCACCCGGTCGCCGAAGGGGTACGCGTCCCGGATGCTCTGTGCGGTGAACACGGTCGTGTCGCCGCCGGGCAGCGTGCTGACCAGGCACAGCGGTTCCCGCGCGACCAGCCGGTCCCAGGTTCCGTCGGGCAGCGCGGCCGCGGCGCGCACCAGGATCGACGCGCTGCCGCCGCACGCGAGCCCGCCGCGCGCCGCCTCCTCCTCGGTGATCGTCATCTCGACCAGGCCGGTGCCGGACAGCCTGCCCGCGTCGACGTGTGCGACGAGCGCGCCCACCGGCCGTTCGCCGTCGGTCCAGGCGAGGCTCGCCGCGGGGGTCTGCGAGCTGAAGCCGCGAGTGGCGACGACGGTGGCGACCTGGACGTCGCGGCCGGCCGCGAGCCAGTCGTTCACCTGGGATGCGATGTCGTACACGCCACCCATCGTGCCGCGAAAAGACGCGACGCGGTGCATAGGCTCGTCCCGTGCCGATCACGTTGAGCGGGATCAACCGGTTCCCGGTGAAGTCCTGCAGAGGGCAAGCCATGCAGCAGGCAGTGGTGGAGCCCTGGGGGCTGGCCGGCGATCGCCGCTGGCTGGTGGTCGACACGGACGACGTCGTGGTCACCGCACGCGAGGTTCCGCGGATGCTGCTCATCGAGCCGCACCTGCGGGCCGACGACGGCCTCGACGTGATGAGTCCCGGTGCCGCGCCGCTCGCGGTCGACGTGCCGACGACCGGCGCCGCCGAAGTCATCCTGATCCACAAGAACGAGGTGCGCGCCGTTCCCGCGACGGACGCGGCCTCGGCCTGGTTCAGCGCGGCCGTGGGTCAGCCCGTCCGGCTGATGTACTGCGACGACCCGAGCTCGCGCCATCCGAACCCGAGGTTCACGCTGCCGACCGATTCGGTGTCGTTCGCCGACGCCTACCCGCTGCTGGTCGCCAACACCGCCTCGCTGGACGCGCTCAACGACTTGATCGCCGAGGGTCCGCGCGCGGCAGAGGGCCCGCTGCCGATGATCCGGTTCCGTCCGAACGTGGTCGTGTCGGGCGGCGCGCCGTGGGAGGAGGACGGCTGGCGGCGCATCCGCATCGGCGCGGCACAGTTCCGCGTCGTCAAGGGCTGCGACCGGTGCACGATGACGATGACCGACCCGGTCACCGCGGCGCGCGGCAAGGAGCCCATCGCGACGCTCGCGCGGCACCGGCGCTGGGACGGCGAGACGTGGTTCGCGATGAACATCGTCCCGGACACCCCGGGCGCGACGATCTCGCTCGGCGACGAGGTCGAGGTGCTCGAGTCGGTACCGGCACCGGACGGCCCACCGCGGTAGGCGTCGTCAACCAGCGCTGAGCAGACCGGAAACAAGGGCATGCAGACCGGCCGTATAGGTGTCGCGGGCGGCAAGTTCCGGCCATCGATCGCCGAGCGCGGCGAGCCGTGGCAGGCGGTCCGGATCGATGCGCCCGAAGAACCCGTCGGGCGCAGCGGGCCGGGTACCGGCCGCTCGCGCCTTCGCCGAACGCGCGCGCACGAGGATCTCGCCCACCGTGTAGTACCAGATGCTGCGAAAGATCTCGACGGCCCGTTCGTCGGTGCAGCCCGCATCGATCGCGCCGGCGACCACGGCCTCGACCGTCCACAGCGCCGACTCGCCGAGCACCCCGACGAACCCGTCCGTCGTGAGCACCTCCGCCGCCCACGGCCAGTCGGCGAGGGTCTCGTGCAACGCGGACGCAGCCGCGACGATTCGTTCGCTCGGGTCGGCCGGCAGCGACGGCGGCCGGGTTCGTCCCGCGTACTCGGTGAGCAACAGCAGCAGCAACTCCTCCTTGTCGCGCACCTGCCGATAGAGGGTCGCGGTGCCGATCCCCAGCTCGGCGGCCAGCCGCCGGACGCTGAGCTTGTCCCAGCCATCGCGGTCGATGAGCCTGCGGGCGGCGGCGAGGATCTCCGGACGCGACGTCACGGGGGGACGGCCGACGCGCCCGCCCGGCAAATCGGTTGGGGACGCGCTCTCGTCCGCGTACTTTCGGGACATGTCCCGAAACTATCATGCCGACTCGAAGCGAACGCGCCTCATGCTCGGCGGCCGCCCGCTCGTGCTTCGGCCACGCGACCTCGCCGACGTGCGCGCCGCGGTGCACGTGGCCGCTGCCGCGGGCCTCTCGCTGTCCGTCCGGACCGACGCGCAGCTGCTCCCGATGCTCGCCGGCGAGGACGGCGACGTCGTACTCGACCTGCGCACTGTCACGAACGGCGAGTCGCTCGATCAAGCCGGGCAACTCGCGAAAGGAGCCTTCGGGCGATGATCACCTCCGACCGAGCGCGCTCGGCGGTCCGGGCCATGGTCGCGGGCGCCGTACTCACCGCAGCCGCGACCGTCGCGCCGTTTTTCGCGCGTCCGACGCTGGCCGACCACATTCGCGCCGGCTATCCGCAGTACACGCAGGGGCACATCGACTCGGCTGTCACGGCGTACCTGATGATCCTCGCCGGCGTCGGCGTACTCGGTCTCGCGGGCTGGTTCGCGACGATCTGGGCGGTCCGCCGCGGGCTGAGCTGGGCCCGCTGGGTGGCCGGCGCGATGTTCGCCGCAGGGTTGTCGGTCGCACTGACCGGCCTGCTCGTCAAGGACACATCCGGCGACGTCGGGCTCGCACCGCTGTGGGGGTGGATCGGGATCGCGCCCTGCGTGGCCGGAGCGATCGCCGTCACGCGGTTGTGGCGGCCTGGGGCCGCTAGACACGCCTTGTGGGAACGCGTTCGAGCGACGATCCTGCGTGCGTGCCGAACCAGGACCCGTCCACCTTCGAACTGCACGCGATCGGACGGGTGGCGAGCCCGCTCGGCACCCGCGCGGACGCGCCGCGGCAGGGCGACGAGGGCGCACCCGAGGCCACCGTGGTCTTCGACGATGACGTCGCCGCCGGCCTGTCCGGCGTCGAGGTGGGCGCCGACTACCTGGTGCTGACCTGGCTACACCAGGGCGATCGCGACACCCTGGCCGTACACCCGCGCGGCGACCCGGCTCGCCCGTCGACCGGCGTCTTCGCCACCCGCTCCCCCGACCGGCCCAACCCCATCGGGCTGCATCGCGTCCGCGTCGTCGCGATCGACGGCACGTCGCTGCGGGTGCACGGCCTCGAAGCCATCGACGGCACCCCGGTCGTCGACCTCAAGCCGGTGATCGGGGCCGAGGACGAGCGGTAAACACTCCCGCCTTCTCGCAAACACATCGCATTCGGTACCTGGGTACCGGTTTAGCGTTGAGGCATGACGAACCCACTCAGCAGCGAGTGCGCGCCGGACGCGTGCACGCTTCCTGACGCCGAACGGCCACTGCGCGTTGCGGAGTTCGACGCACTGTTCCGCCGCGCGCTGCGCGCGATCGGGCGTGTCGACGAAACGTCGGTGCGGATGACGTTGGCCGGCGACGAAGCGCTGCTGCCGGCCGTCGACGATCTGACCGCGCGCGAGACAGAATGCTGCTCGTTCTTCCGGTTCACGATCACCCAGTTGGGCAATGGCGTCCTCGAACTCGACGTCGCGGTGCCGCCTGCGCACGTCGGCATGCTGGACGGCCTCGCCCGGCTCGCCGCCGACGCGGCCGGGCTGCGCGTATGACGGAAGGCTGCCTCAGGCCGGCGCGGTGTCGGCCAACCGGGCGATCAACGCCTTCGAGGCGACCTGGCGGTACGCGTCGGTGACGATCTCGGCGATCTCGGCCCAGTCCGGGTCGCGGTCGATGCGCACGCCGAGCCAGCCCCGGTGCCCGACATAGGGTGGCCGGAAGAATTGCTCCGGGTTCGCAGCGATCAGCTCCTGCTGCGCGCCGAGCGGGGCCGCGCACCAGAACGCCAGGTGATCGACACCGTGATGATGATCGTCGACCGACACGAACTGCTTCTTGTCCCGGACGAAGAACGACGGTGCGCCGTGGCTCGCCCGCTCGGTCACCTCGGGCAGCGCCAGGCAGAGCACCCTGAGTCGCTCGACCGGATCGGGTCGGTGCCGGCCCGCGCCTGAATCGCTGGCTCGCATAGTGCGCCCGATCATGGCACGCGAGTGGTTAGGTCAGGCCGTGATCTTCCAGCCCCTGCTGGGCTTGGCGGGCCACTGCCGCAGGAACTGATCATCGTGCAGCACGGCGCGGACGAGTACGCGCTGGACGTGCGCGCGTTGATGAGCAACTACCGCTGCATCTACGGAGTGGGTTGCCAGGGGACGACCCCGCACGATCAACTGCGTCTTCCTGAACACCGACGCGCCGGAGGGGAAGCTCGGCTGCGCCCTGTACCACCTTGCGGCCGACTCGGCATCGATCCGATGCACACCCGACCGATGATCTGCCACGTCGAGCCGGCGGCGGCGTTCCTCATCGCCGACGATCTGGCGGACGGCGGACGACGCGTCCTGGTGACGCTGCGACCGTCCTGGCTCGGGTGGTTCGCTCAGGACGGCTACTGGTGCACGTCGGACCCTGCCGCATACAGCGCGAACGACCCGGTGTTCCGCCGGCTGGCGTCGGAGTACTCCGCGTTGCTCGGGGAGACCGTTTACGCGTCGCTGGTGCCGGTGCTGGAGGAGCTCTGGGCCGCGCGGCACGAGCACTACCGGCGCGACTGGGGGCGCCCGGTGCCGCTCGACGCCCAGAAGTGGGCTCGCTGACCTACCGCGCAGGTTGGCGGCGCAGCCAGCCTCCGAGCAGCTCGACGCCGCGGGCGATCTCGACGCCGTCCCCGGCGAAGCACATCCGGATGAAGCGATCGCCCTCGACGGTGTCGAAGTCGATGCCGGGCGCGACGCCGACGCCGGCCTCGGCGAGCAGTCGCGCGCTCCAGGCGAGCGAGTCGTCCGTCCACTCGGAGACGTCGGCATAGATGTAGAACGCGCCGTCAGCGGGCGCGATCCTGGTGATGCCGATCGCAGGCAGCGCCTCGAGCAGCATCGCGCGGTTGGCCGCGTAGCGCGCCACGTTCGCGTCCAGTTCGTCGTACGCGTCGAACGCGGCAACGGCTGCCAGTTGCGAGAGCGCCGGCGGGCAGATCATGAAGTTCCCGGCGAGCCGGTCGACGGCGTCGATCAGCTCGTCGGGCACGAGCAGCCAGCCGATCCGCCAACCCGTCATGGAGAAGTACTTCGAGAACGAGTTCACCACGATCGACGTGTGGCCCAGCGACCATGCGCTGGTAGTCGGCATGCCGTAGCTGATGCCGTGATAGATCTCGTCGCTGATGAACCGGGTGCCGTGCGCGTCGCACCAGGCGATCAGCTCGGCAAGCTCGGCCGCGGCCACCATGGTGCCCGTCGGGTTCGCCGGGCTGGCGACGATCAGCCCGGCCGGCGGCGCGTCCAACGCCTCGAGCTGCGTCACGGTCGGCTGGAACCGGGTCTGCGCACCGCACGGCAGCTCGACGACCCGGCAGCCCAGCGCCGCCAGCATGTTGCGATAGGCCGGGTAGCCGGGCCGGGCCATGACGACGGCGTCGCCGGCATCGAACGCAGCGAGGAAGGCGTAGCCGAACCCGCCGGACGACCCGGTCGTGACCGCGACGTTGGCCGCTTCGACGTCGACGCCGACGTGCTCGCGGTAGTGCCTGGCGATCGCCTCGCGCAGCGGCGGGATGCCGAGCGCGTTCGTGTAGCCGATGCGGTCGGACGCGAGCGCTTCCCGCGCCGCGGCGAGCACCGGAGACGGTGCCGCGGTCGAGGGCTGCCCCGCCGACAGGTCGATCACCGGATAGCCGGCGGCGCGCCGCGCGACCACCGCGTCGATGACCCGCATGACGTGGAACGGCGGGATCGCAGCGCGAAGCGCAGCCGCCTGGCGCTCCACGCTCGTCACCCGCACGACGCTACCCGTCGGCGGCACCGCGTTCGGCGGCGATAACCTGCGCGCATGCCCGATCTCGCCGCGGATCTCGATCTTGCATTGCACCTGGCCAACGCCGCGGACGCCATCACGACCGCACGCTTCGGCGCCGCAGACCTCGTCGTCGGCGCGAAGCCCGATCTGACGCCGGTCAGCGACGCCGACACGGCGGTCGAGCGCGCGATCCGCGACCTGCTGGGGCGAGAACGTCCGGGCGACGCGGTCTCCGGCGAGGAGTTCGGTGCGGCCGGCACCGGCAGCCGGCGCTGGGTGGTCGACCCGATCGACGGCACGAAGAACTACGTGCGCAACGTCCCGGTGTGGGCCACGCTGATCGCCCTGCTCGACGGGGACGATGCGGTGGTCGGCGTCGTGTCCGCCCCCGCCCTGGGACGCCGGTGGTGGGCGGCGCGCGGCACCGGCGCATGGCTGGCGATCGCCGGCGCCGAGCCGCGCCCGCTCAGCGTGTCGCGGGTGGAATCACTCGAAGACGCGAGCCTGTCGTACGCGTCATTGTCCGGCTGGGCCAGGCTCGGCCTGCGGGACGCGTTGGTCGCGCTCGCCGAACGCGTGTGGCGCAGCCGGGCGTACGGAGACTTCTGGTCGTACATGCTCGTGGCCGAGGGAGCGGTCGACATTGCGGCGGAGCCGGAGCTGTCGCTGTGGGACATGGCCGCGCTCGCCCCGATCGTCACCGAGGCGGGCGGCCGGTTCACCGGGCTGGACGGCGTCGACGGTGTGCACAGCGGCAACGCGGCGGTGAGCAACGGCCTGCTGCACGACGAGCTGCTCGCCGCGTTACGGAAGCAGTAGGCAGCTGTCGCCGAACTCGTGCCAGAGGTAGCGCGCACGAACGGCCTCGGCGTACGCCGCCTCGACGAGCTGTGCACCCGCGACGGCTTCGAGCAGCTGGAGGTGCGACGCGCCGGGCGCGTGCCAGCCGGTGACCAGGCCGCCGACCACCTGCGCCGGGCGCTGCGGGCCGAGCACGAGATCGGTCCAGCCGCGCGTCGCGCGCACCACGCCGACACTGTCGACGGCCGACTCGAGCGCGCGGGTGACGGTCGTGCCGACCGCGACGACCCGGCTCCCCCACGCGCGCGTCGTGTTCACCGCCCGCGCCGTCGTGGCCGGCACGTGGAAGCGTTCGGGCTGCGGCGGCTCGCCCGGGTCCTGCGACGACACTCCCGTGTGCAGCTCGATGGGCGCGATGCCGATGCCGCGGGTGACGAGTTCCGTCACGAGCTCGTGCGTGAAGGGACGGCCCGCACTCGGCATCTCCGCGCTGCCCGGCGTGCGGGCGAACACCGTTTGGTACTCGGCGAGCGGCACCGGGGCCGGGACGTAGCCGTAGCGGATCGGCCTGCCGTGCCGGGCGAGATAGGCAGGCACGCCGCCCTCGACGGCGACCCGCGCCTGCCACAGCCGGGACTGGCCGGCCGGGTGCGGCTCGACGAGCGCGAGGCGCACCCCGTCGGGCAGCTCGATCAGGTCGCCGGCGGCGGTGTCGTCCAGCGGGCCGGTCGCGCCGTGATCGGGTCGGACCTCGACCACCCACGACCCGTCGTCGAGCGCGCTCGCGAAATGGACGGTCACGGGGCGGGCGTCGGAACGCACCCCGTCGACCGCGGCGGCAAGCGTGCCTGACGTGTTCACCACGAGCAGGTCACCGGCCGCGAGGAACTCGCCGAACTGCGCGAACCGTGCATGCTCGAGGCCGCCGGGGCGCGCGACGAGCAGCCGCACGCCGTCGCGGACGGTGGGCGGCCCGGCCGCCTCGAGGCCGTCGGGCAGGGTGAACGACTTCACTTCGCTGCCTCCGGCACGGCCCACTCGGTGGCGCGGTAGCGGCCCGAGGCCGGACGGGTGTCGAGCAGCCGCAGTAGCGCCGGCACCACGGCCGCCGGCTCCGGCCGGTCGCTGATGTCCTCGCCCGGGAACGCGGCCTGGTGCATGTCGGTGCGCATGTCGCCGGGGTCGACGGCGTACACCCGCACGTCCGGTTCCTCGGCGGCGAGCACCGCACTGAGCTGGTCGAGTGCCGCCTTCGCCGAACCGTAGCCGCCCCAGCCCGGATACGCCTCGACGGCGGCGTCCGAACTGATGTTGACGATCGTCCCGCCGGCGTTGCGCAGCAGTGGCAGCAGCAGTTGGGAGAGTGCGAGCGGAGCGAGCACGTCCGCCTCGTACACGCCGCGCAGCGCCTCGAGCGGGTAGCGCCCGAGCGCCGGCAGCGGGCTCGGGCCGAGATCGCTCGCGTTGTTGATGAGCAGGTCGAGGCGACCCAGCGTCTCGACCGCGGCGGCCAGCGCCTCGCGGTGCGTCGGTTCGGTGACGTCGCCGCGGACCGCGACGACGTCGGACAGGTCGGTGGCGAGTGTGTCGAGCTCCGGCCCGCGCGCGTCCACGACGAGCCGCCAGCCACGCTCGGCGAGCGCGGTGGCAAGCGCGCGGCCCAATCCCTTGGATGCGCCCGTCACGAGCGCGGTCGGTTGCGATGTCTGCGTCATACGAGCCATGCTGATAGTTGAAGTGCACTTGAAGTCAAGGACGTCAAGGACCGGATGTGAAGACGACAGACCTGTTGACCGTGAGCGAGGTAGCCGAGCGCAGCGGCTTCGCGCCGTCCGCGCTGCGGTACTACGAGCGCGAGGGGTTGATCCGGGCGAGCCGCACCACCGGCAACCAGCGCCGCTATCAGCGCAACGTGCTGCGCCGGCTCGCGTTCATCCGCGCCGCCCGCAACGTCGGCGTGCGCCTCGACGAGGTCGCCGCCGCACTCGCCACGTTGCCGGATGCGCGCACGCCGACCCGCGCCGACTGGGCCCGACTGTCCCGCGGCTGGCGGGAGCGGCTCGACGACCAGATCAGCGCACTCGAGCGGCTGCGCAACGGCCTCGAGTCGTGCATCGGCTGTGGCTGCCTGTCCCTCAAGACCTGTGCGATGCAGAACCCGAGCGACTTCGCGCAGTCGCGCGGCCCAGGGGCCGTCTACCTGCCCGCGGCGTTGCGCGACAACTAGCCGGCGAGACCCTCGATCACCTCGGCGCCGGGCAGCGTCGCCAGGGCCGCGGCGGCCAGCGCGATCTTCGACCGGCGCAGCCCGCTGCCGACCACCACCACGTCGCGTTGCAGCACCGCGGCGTCGATGAGCACCGGCCACGGCTCGGGAACGCCGATCGGGGTGATGCCGCCGTACTCCATCGCCGTGAGCGCGACCGCGTCCTCCATCGGCGCGAACGAGGCCCGGCGCGCGTCGAGGCGGCGACGCACGACGTTGTTCACGTCCAGCCGCGTCGTGGCGAGCACCACACATGCGGCGTAACGGGTGACCTCACCGCGCCGACCGGCGATGACCACACAATTCGCGGAGTCCTCGAGTGCGACGCCGTACTTGTCGCAGAATGCCGCGGTGTCGGCCAGTCCCGGGTCGATGGGGGCCGCAAGCACCTCGCCGCTCCAGGTCGCGAGCGCGTCGGCCACCGGCTGCGCCACGAGCTGCCCGACGTCGGCCGTCCAATCGAGGGTGCCCGGTCCGTTCACCCGTCCGACCGTACTGTGGATCTCGTGGACACCGACGAACTGGTCGAGAAGATTCTGCGGACGTACGACACCATCACCGTGGTCGGCGCGAGCAACGCCCCGGAGAAGGCCGCGCACTACGTACCGGCGCACATGCAGGGCCACGGCTGGCGCATCGTTCCGGTCAACCCACGCTGCGGCACGATCGTCGGGGAGCCTGCCTACGCGAGGCTCGCCGACGTGCCGCAGACTCCGGAGTTCGTCAACGTGTTCCGGCCCTCCGAGCAGACCCCCGACGTCGTCAGGCAGGCCGTCGCGGCCGGTGCCGGCGCGGTGTGGCTGCAGCTGCACATCGAGTCCGACGAGTCACGGCGAATAGCCGAGGACGCCGGCGTGTTGTACGTCGAGAACCGCTGCCTGATCATCGAGCAGCGCCGACTGGGCCTCGACGCCCCGAACTGAGAGGACGCAGGTGGACATCGCCGCAGCGCAGGAGTTCATCCGCACCAACCACCGCGGCGTCATGGCCACCTTCCGCAAGGACGGCCGCCCCGCACTCTCCCCCGTCACCGTCACGGTCGACGCGCAGGGCCGCGTCGCGATCAGCACCCGGCAGACCGCGATGAAGGT
This sequence comes from Jatrophihabitans sp., assembly GCA_025927835.1. Lineage (GTDB taxonomy): Bacteria > Actinomycetota > Actinomycetes > Mycobacteriales > Jatrophihabitantaceae > Jatrophihabitans. Next base: position 19,078 of record JAICKR010000026.1, read on the forward strand.
GAAACACCTGCGCCGCGACCCGCGCGTGTCGGTGGCCGTCATGAACGACGGGTTCTACGGCGAGTGGGGCTCGGTCGAAGGCACCGCCGAGATCGTCGAGCTGCCCGAGGCGATGGACCTGCTCGTCGACTACTACCGCGCCGCGTCGGGCGAGCATCCCGACTGGGACGACTACCGCGCGGCGATGCAACGCGATCAGCGCGTCATCGTCCGGTTCGAGATCGAGCGCGCCGGGCCCAGCGTCGAGGGCTGAGCCGCGGCACTCAGTGCACGACGAAGCGGGTCAGGTCGGCTGCGGCTTCCGACCACGACACCGAGACGTCGCTGACGGCGCCGGGCGTCGACGCCGACTGCAGCTCGGCGAGCAGTGACTCGCAGGTCTCGCGCGGGCCCTGTGCGACGACCTCGACCCGTCCGTCCGGCAGGTTGGTCGCCGAGCCGGCGAGCCCGAGCGACTCGGCCTCGCGCCGCACCCAGTACCGGAACCCGACGCCCTGCACCCGCCCAGTGACCAGCGCGCTCATACGTTCCGTGCTGCCGCCGGCGAACGGCGGCAGCACGTCGACCTCGGCTCCGTCGCGCAGCGCGGCCGTATCGTCGGCCTGCTGCCCGTCGACGAGGAACGAGGCGACCGCAGCGATGCGGGCCAGCGCCGGGCGCGCCTGCAACTCGGCGCGCAGCTCGCCGATCGTGCCGGCGCTCAGCGTCTCGATCTCCACGCCCGCGGCGCGTTGCGCTCCGGCCCAATAGCGGACGGTGACGGACGCGGGCACCGTTCCAACCTACGGCGCGGGATAGGCCGTCACGTCGGTGGCCTTGGCCGAGAGCCACACCTGGCGGCCGAGTGCGAGTTCGAGCTCGGCGACCGCGGCCGCGGTGACGTCGACCGTCGCCGGCAGCTCGCCGCTTGTCCCCACGCGGATGCGGTCGCCGAGCGGCACGAGCGAGGTGATCGTCGCGGTCCAGATGTTGCGCGCGCTGGACCCGTGCGGTTGTTCGGTGTGCACTGTGATGGCGGACGGCCGCAAGGCCGCGAGCACCCGACCGCCCGGCGCGTCGGCGGCGACGACCGACCCTCCGCCGTCGACGCGCACGGTGTCCCCATCCGCGGTGCCGGGATAGAGGTTCATGCCGACGAGCCGCGCGACGTAGGGCGTGAGCGGCCGCGAGGTGATCTCGGCGGGCGAGCCGACCTGCACGACCCGCCCGCGCTCGAGCACGACGATGCGGCTCGCGAGCAGCAGCGCCTCGATGGGGTCGGGCGGGACGATCAGCGCTGGTCCGCCGTACGCGCCGAGGTGTTCACGCAGCCCGCCCTGCACCTCGGCGCGGGTCTGCACGTCGAGCGCGGCGAGCGGCTCGTCCATCAGCAATGCCTCGGGCTCGCAGGCGAGCGCGCGGGCGAGCGCGACGCGTTGCGCCTGCCCGCCGGAGAGCTGTCGCGGATGCCTGCGGGCAAGCTCGCCCACGCCGAGGCGGTCCAGCCAGGTGTGCGCGGCGGCGCGGGCGTTGCGCGCGTCCGCGCCTCGGGCGCGCAGCCCGAACGCGACGTTGTCGACGACACGCAGGTGCGGGACCAGGCGATGGTCCTGGAAGACGACGCCGAGCCGGCGTTGTTGCGGCGCGACGAACACGCCGCGCGCCGGGTCGTCGAGAACGTGGGAACCCAGGCGCACCGCGCCGGTGTCGAGGGCGAGCAGTCCCGCGAGCGCGCGCAGCAACGTCGACTTGCCGGCCCCGTTCGGGCCGAGCACCGCGAGCACCTCGCCGGGCGCCGCGTCGATCGAGACGTCCAGGTCGAACTCACCGACCCGCACGCCGCCCGCGACGTCGAGGCTCATGAGGTCGCCGCCGTCCGCAGCCAGCGGTCGCGCAGCCCGACGAGCACGAGAACGGCCACGAGCATCAGCGGCAGCGCGAGCGCGGGTGCATCGGCGGGGTTGGTCTGGAACACGCTCAGCACCAGCGTCGGCAGCGTCTGGGTCGAGCCCCGCACGTTGCCGCCGAACAGCAGCGTCGCGCCGAACTCGCCCAGCGCGCGGGCCCAGCACAGCACCGCGCCCGCCACGATCGCGGGCATGACGAGCGGCACCGTCACGCGCAGGAAGATCCGCGACCGCGAGGCCCCGAGGGTCGCCGCCGCCTCCTCGATGCCGCGGTCGGAGATGCGGAACGCGCCCTCGACGGTGATCACCAGGAACGGCATCGCGACGAACACCTGCGCCAGCACGATGCCGAGGTAGGAGAACGGCAGGTCCTGGCCCAGCGCTGTGTGGATGGGGCGGCCGAGCAGTCCGTTGCGGCCGAAGCCGTTGAACAGCGCCACGCCGCCGATCACCGGCGGCAGCACGAGCGGGATCGTCACGATCGCGCGGGCCAGTCCGATGCCGGGCACCCGCAGCCGCGCCAGCATCCAGGCCAGCGGCACGCCGAACACGAGCGAGAGGGCGGTCGCCTCGAGCGACGACTCGATCGAGATGCGCAGCGCCGTCCACACGTGCTCGTCGCGATAGATGGCACCGAGCCGGTCCCACGGGGTGCGCACGAGCAGCGCGAGCGTGGGCACCAGCAGGAACGCGACCCCGACCACCGCGGGCGGCACGGCGACGAGCGGGGTGCCGAGCCCCGTGCCACGCCGTGCCCGGGTCACGGCAGGACGAAGCCGTCCTGCGTGAGCACGGCCTGGCCCGCGTCCGAGAGCACGTAGTCGACGAATGCCTGCGCGAGCGCGGCGTTCTGCGCGCCTTCGAGAACCGAGATCGCGTAGGTGGTGCTGGCGTTGACGTCGGCCGGGATCGTGATGCCCTTGACCTTGTCGCCGGCGGCGCGCACGTCGGTCACGTACACCAGGCCGGCGTCGACCTCACCCGACTCGACGGCGGCCAGCGTCGACTTGACGTCGGCGAGGCTCGCCTTCGGGTGCACGGTGATCTTGGCGTTCGTGAAGACCTGGGCGGCGACGACGCCACACGGCACCGCGGACTCGCAGACCGCGACCTTGACGCCCGGCTTGGCGAGGTCGGCGACGGAGGTGACGTTGCCCGGGTTGTTCGGCGGCACCGCGATCTCGAGCGTGTTCTTCACGAAGTCGGTGGGCTTGACCGCCTGCGGGCCGAGCGCGGTCATGTTCTTCTCCGACGCCGAGGCGAACACCTGCACCGGCGCGCCCTGCTGGATCTGGGTCTGCAGGTCCGAGCTCGCGCCGTAGTTGATGTTCACCGTGGTGCCGGGGTGCGCCTTCTCGAAGCTCGCCTCGATGGAGGTGAACGCCTCGGTGAGCGAGGACGCGGCGTCCACGGTGATGGAGCCGGAGAGCGTGGCGGCGCGGCTGCCGGAGGTCGACGGATCCCCCGCGCCGTTCGCCGACGACGTGCAGCCGGCGAGCGCAAGCGCCCCAAGGGCGACGACGCACACGATGCGCTTCACGAGCCGACTTCCGGCACTTCGACGACGACGTTGGTGGACTTGACCGAGGCGACCGCGGTGACGCCGGGCTCGAGGCCGAGCTCGTCGGCCGCCTCGCGGCTCATCAGCGAGACGACGCGGTATGGCCCGCACTGCATCTCGACCTGGGCCATGACGGTGTCGCGCAGCACCTTGGTCACCAGTCCGACGAACCGGTTGCGGGCAGACTCGCGCACGATGCTGCGTGCCTCCGGGACCGGCGCAGCGTTCTGTTCGGCGAACCGGGCGAGCTCGGCTCCGTCGATCACCCGACGACCGGTGGCGTCCACCGTCGTCGCCACCCGGCCGCTGTCCGCCCAGCGGCGCAACGAGTCGTCGCTCACGCCGAGCAGGTCGGCGGCCTCCTTGACCCGGTAGCTGGGCATGCGGCAGATATTAGCCGCTGTAGCCGCAGATGCGGTTGTCAGCTCGACATCGGGGCGCGGATGCGCTGGTGCGTGCACATCGACGCCGAGCACGGCAGACTCGGTATGACCACCCGGCCACATTTGCCGTCTTTCTGGAGGACGCCCATGGCCCGCACGCGGCGCGATCTCACCGGCAAGGTCGTCGTCATCACCGGTGCCGCACGCGGCATCGGCGCCGCGACCGCGCGTGCGCTGACCCGGGAGAAGGTCCGGCTCGCGATCGGCGACCTCGACGGCGACCTCGCGACGACGGTTGCGTCCGATCTCGGCGGCAAGGCCATCGCGCGCAAGCTCGACGTCACCGACCACTCGGGTTACGCGGCGTTCCTCGACGAGGTCGAGGACGAACTCGGCCCGATCGACGTGCTGATCAACAACGCCGGCATCATGCCGGTGGCGAATTTCGACGAGGAATCAGCCGAGTCGATAGCGCGCCAGCTCGACATCAACCTGCACGCGGTGATCTTCGGGACGCAGCAGGCGGTGCAGCGGATGAAGCCGCGCGGGCGTGGCCACATCGTCAACATCGCCTCCGCCGCCGGCAAGGGCGGCTTTCCCGGTGTGGCGACGTACTGCTCGACGAAGTTCGGGGTGGTCGGGCTCACCGAGGCGCTCTACAACGAGTTGCACGGCACCGGCATCGATGTGTCATGCGTGATGCCCGGCATCGTGCGCACCGAGCTCACCGACGGCATCAAGGATCACTGGCTGATCAAGACGTCCACACCGCAACAGGTGGCTGACGCGATCGTGGGCGCGCTGCAGAAACCCCGTCTGGACGTGTTCGTGCCGCGCTCGATCGGTGCGCTCAACCGGTCGATGGCGTTCGTGCCGCGGCGCGGCCAGGCGTGGTTCATGCGCGCGACCGGCGCCGACCGCCTGCTCGCCGATGCGGCGCACTCCCCCGCCCGCGAGGCCTACGAGCGCCGCGCTGCCGGCAAGTAGCAGGATCGGGGCATGAGCTACCCCGATCCGGTCTACCGCGGCGACGGCGGAGAGGTGAGCGCGCGTTACCGCCCGCACACCGCACCCCCCGACTTCACCTACAAGTCAGGCAACACCGTCCACTACCTGGCGACCGGTGATTCCACGAACGGCCGGTTCGGGCTCTACCACTGGGCGATGGGTCCGGACGTGAGCGGCCCCGACCCGCACTTCCACCGCTCGATCTCCGAGTCGTTCTACGTGCTCAACGGGACCGTGGCGATCTATGACGGGACGCAGTGGATCGACACCACGCCGGGCGACTGGGTGCACGTGCCCGAAGGCGGCTTGCACGCCTTCCGCAACAACTCCGGCGAGCCCGCAGACATGCTGCTGCACTTCGCGCCGGGCGCGCCGCGCGAGGGCTACTTCGAGGGCCTGCCCGACCTCGGCTCGATGAGTGGCGAGGAACGCGAGGCGTTCTTCCTCGCGCACGACACCTTCTGGGTGTGAATTTGGAAGGCCTCACGCGCGGCAGGTAAGGTGGACTCACCGACGCGGGGTGGAGCAGCTCGGTAGCTCGCTGGGCTCATAACCCAGAGGTCGCAGGTTCAAATCCTGCCCCCGCTACAACGACGAAGGCCCCGGATTCCGGGGCCTTCAGTCATTGCACAAGATCATCGTCGTGGCGCCGATTTCAGCGAATGTCCGTCAAATGTCCGTCACGCTTGCGCCTGCCTGAGCCCGCCGAGGCCTGCTCGTACGACCGAAAGCAGCGCATCCCGCGACCATGATCTGTCGATCTGGCGCGGCCCTCACGTCCGACGAGGTGCGAGTTATCCGCGCCGCACAACCCGTTCCGGGGCTACTTACTTTGAGCGCGGTGGCGTGTGTCGTCGCGCGGTCAGCGCGGTTCGGCGGCCTGCGGTGGCGGCCAGTCGCCGGGCAGTCGTTGCAAGCGTCGCGCGTAGTCGGCCGGGTCCATCTCTCTGCTCTCCTTGATGGCCCCGTACAGGTCGTCGCTGACTACCCGAGCGATCATGTGCATGATGTTGTGCCAGTCGTAGCCCATGTCCGCCAGCCGTCGCACGGTCTGCCATGTCTCCGGCGGGTCCTCGGCGAGCAGCTGGTTCGCAACGATCTGGTGCATCGCGAGATGGAGCCGCGGACTGAACGGCTCGCCGTCGACGATCATTTCGTCACCGCTCTCCAGCGCCTCGCCGAGTTCAGCGTGCCGCGCCTCGAGCAACATCATCAGCTCGTCCTCATCGGCCGGATCGAGGAACTTCAGTTCGATGCCTCGGTATCTGCCATGCCCGGACGGCATCGCCCACGATTGCCGATCGCCGGCGACCGGCTCATCGAACCAGCAATCCGTCGCGTCGGACGGCGAATCCATGTCGCGCGGCAGAACCTTGTCTATCGGCCGACCCGGCGATGGTGAGCGTCGCCTACGCGGTCGGCCACGCCCAGGCGGCCGCCCTCGACTTTGCGGACTCACCGCTCGATTGTCGCAGCCCACGCCGGCGGTGCCCGAGCTTGATCATCTAGCCCGACGAGCAGCCCAGATCAAGCGCACTATATTGCCGGGCGAACAGCACTATATTGCCGATGTCCGTGTGCTTCGCCCGGCGTCAATTTGGGTTCGGGTACTCGCCCGTTCCATGGACGACCGTGATGCTGCGCGTTGATGGACCGTGCCAGCAGTAGAACGGCTCGTTGTTCTCTCGGGCGACTCGTGCCTCGTGGATCCGACCGATCCGATTCCGCAGGCTGACGAACGACGTTGGCCAGATCGCGGCATCCATCCAAGCGCGGTCGAGGTCGGCCTCCAACGTCTGCCACTCGCTGTCGCTCGCTTCGCGCATCCGCTGGCTATAGTCCGCGCATGCGTTGAGGAAGTCGTCCGCGTATCGGTGCAGATGCCCGGGCCCCTGGCGCGCGATTAGAACCAGAGCATGATCATCCGGTAGACCAGTTAGTGCCTTGTAGAGCGATGCCGTCTGGGCTAGACCCTCTCCGCGATCTTGCATGATCGGGTTGACCAAGGGCATCTGCTGCTCACTGGCCGCGACGCAGGGGCCAAGACCAAGGTCCAGCGTTGCCAGGGTTGCGTCATCGGCGGTGAAATGAACGACCGCGATCTCGAAGTTCGGCGGAACCACTTCGGCGTCGGTGGCTCGATTGCGCTCCTGCACGATGAGAGCGTAGGCACGA
>JAICKR010000101.1 GCA_025927835.1 Jatrophihabitans sp.
GCCGGGTCGTGATCTTCGGTGCCGGCGCAGGCCTGCCGTACTTCTCGACCGACACCGTCGCTGCGCAGCGCGCGCTCGAGATCGGCTGCGAGGTGCTGCTGCTCGGCAAGAACGGCGTCGACGGCGTCTACAGCGCCGACCCGCGCATCGACCCGACGGCGACCCGCTTCGACGCGATCACCTACGACGAGGTGCTGCAGCGCGGCCTCGACGTCGCGGACGCGACCGCGTTCAGCTTGTGCCGCGACAACGGAATGCCGATCATCGTTTTCGGCCTGGCCGACGGCAACATCGCCCGTGTCGTACGCGGCGAGAAGCTCGGGACGCTCGTCTCCGCGGCGGGCGGCGCGGAAGGAACGCGATAGTGATCGACGAGATCCTCTTCGAGGCCGAGGAGAAGATGGAGAAGGCCGTGCACGTCGCCCGCGAGGATCTCGCCGGGCTGCGCACGGGCCGCGCCAACGTCAACGCCTTCGCCCGGCTCGTCGTCGACTACTACGGCGCGCCCACCCCGATCCCGCAGATGGCGACGGTCAACGTGCCCGAGGCGCGGATGGCGATCATCAAGCCCTACGACGCGAGCCAGCTCAACTCCATCGAGAAGGCGATCCGCGACAGCGATCTCGGCGTCAACCCGACCAACGACGGACAGATCATCCGCGTCGTCTTCCCGCAGCTCACCGAGGAGCGCCGCCGCGACCTGGTCAAGGTGGCCAAGCACAAGGGCGAAGAGGCCAGGGTGTCCATCCGCTCGGTGCGCCGGCACGCGAAGGACGCGCTGGACAAGCTGATCAAGGACGGCGAGACCGGCGAGGACGACGTGCACCGCGCCGAGGGTGAACTCGAGAAGATGACGCACACCTACACCGACCGGGTCGACGAGGCTGTGAAAGCCAAGGAAACCGAACTGCTCGAGGTCTGAGCCTGCGCATGCGCAACAAGGACGAGCCAGGCAGACGGAGCGCGGCGGCGCGCGCCCGTCGCATCGGCGGCCGTCCGCAGCCGGCCCAGCAACCGACCCAGCGCCGCGGCCCCGACCCGGGTGTGAACTTCCAGCAGCGGCTCGCGCCGCCCGCGCCGGCCCCGCAGCAACGCGCGGCGCCGCCGCGGGCCGCGCCGCCGCGCGGCACGCCGCCGCCATCTCCTCCGCCCGCGGCGCCACGCGCCCCGCAGGCGCCGGTGCGCCAGAACGTCGCGCCGCGCGCGGCAAACCCGCAGGCCGCCGCCCCGAGGCAGGCCGTCGCGCCACAGCCGGCGCCGTCGCAGCCGTCCGTCATGCGGTCCGCGACCCGCACCAACACGGCACGGCCCATCGAGGGGAGGGCCGCGCCGCGCATCACCATCCGTCCGGCGACCGCGCCCACCCCGGCCGCCGAGCCGGCGCCGCGCACGTCGCGCGCCGGGCGCAACCTGCCTGCCGCGATCGGCGTCGGCGTCGGGCTCGGCGGCGTGATCGTCGGCAGCCTGTTCGTGTGGCGACCGAGCTTCGCGTTCATCGTCGGCATCGCGGTGCTCTACGGCTGCTACGAGCTGTCGCAGGCGCTGCGCCCGTCGGGCGTGCACGTCTCGCTCGCACCGCTCATGGCGGGCAGTGGGGCACTGCTCATCGCGGCATGGGAACGCGGCGGCAGCGGGCTGGTGCTCGCGCTGCTCGTCACGCTTGCCGCGGTGTTCGTGTGGCGTATCTCCGACGGCGCGTACGGCTACACCCGCGACATCACCGCGTCTGCCTTCATCCTGCTCTACCTGCCGACGCTGGCGGCCTTTGCCGTGCTGCTCGTCCACCCGCACGACGGCGCGGCGCGGGTGCTCGCGTTCGCGGTGACGGTCGTCTGCAGCGATACCGGCGGCTACGCCACCGGGGTGCTGTTCGGCAAGCACCCGATGGCGCCGATCGTGTCGAAGGCGAAGACCTGGGAGGGCTTCAGCGGGTCGGTGCTGTTCTGCTCGACCTCGGGCGTTCTGTTCATGATCTACGTGTTCCACCACGAGTGGTGGAAGGGGCTGCTGTTCGGCGCCGCGATCGCGATCACCGCCACGCTCGGCGACCTCGGCGAGTCGATGATCAAGCGCGATCTCGACATCAAGGACATGGGTGACCTGCTGCCCGGGCACGGCGGCATCATGGACCGGCTCGACTCGATGCTGCCGTGTGCCGCGGTCGCGTTCCTGATGCTGTCGCACTTCGCTCCGGTGTGATGCCGCGCCGGGTCAGCCAGCGCCAGGCCATCGACGAGATCCGCGACGCGGCGGCGGCTCGCCCGGACGAGACCGTGTGGATCGGTGTCGACGGACCGGGCGGCTCGGGCAAGTCGACGCTCGCCGCACGTATCGCGGCCTCGATCGGGCGGGCCGTAGTCGTCGGGATCGACGACTTCTCCGGACCCCACGTCGACGCGTGGGACTGGGCACGGCTCGCGCAACAGGTGGTCGATCCCGTGCTGGCCGGCCGGCCCGGCCGCTATTACGCGTGGGACTGGGACGCGGACGTTCCGGGCGAGTGGCGCGACGTGCCGGTCGGGTCGGTCATCGTCGTCGAGGGCGTGTCGTCCACACGCGCCGAGGCCCGCGTGCCGTGGACGCTGCAGGTGTGGGTGCAGACACCGCGCGAGCTCCGGCTCGAACGGGCCCTGGCGCGCGACGGGGAAGCCATGATGGCCCGCTGGCACGAGCACTGGATCCCGTCCGAGGAGGCTTACATCGCGCGTGAGCGCCCGCAGGACCGGGTCGACCTGATCGTCACCGGCACGGAGTGAGTTGTCGGTCGGTCATGGCAGCCTGTGCCGCATGCACGAGACACCGGACGAACTCGCCGCACTGCAGCACCTGATCGACGCCAGCTTCGCGGCGGCGTCCGAGCACCTGCGCGGCATCATGGCGCCGCCACGACGACTCGGCGCGGCGCAGCTCGTCGCGGACGTGCCCAGCCCGGCCGTGCTGAACCTCGCCACGGTCACCGCACGCGGCGAGCCGCGCCTCTCCGCGGTCGACGGGCACTTCCTGCACGGCCGCTGGTACTTCACGACCGCCGGCAACTCACCGAAGGCCGTGCAGGTGGCTGCGCGGCCGGCAGTCAGCGCGTCGTACACGCCGCGCGACGGGTACGGCATCTTCTGCCACGGCAACGCCACCCTCGTCGACGGCGCCGAGCGACAGATGCTGATCGAGCACTGCACCCGGGTGTACGGCCAGTCGCCGGAGACCTTCGGCGAGGGCATCGCGTACCTGCGCATCGATCCGCACTGGCTCGTCGGCTTCGCGTTCAGCGACGAGGAGATGGCGGCGTTCCTCAAGGAGCGCGAGGAGCTGGTCGCGCGACTGGGATAATCGACGGGCTATGACCAGCCTGCCGCTCGTATTCGACGCGCCCCGCCGCGGCCGACCGCCTCGCCACCTCGCCGACCTCGACGCGGACGGGCGCCGTGCGGCGGTCGCCGAACTCGGGCTCCCGGGTTACCGCGCCGACCAGCTGGCCCGCCACTACTTCACCCGTTTCGAGCACGAACCCGCCCGGATGACGGATCTGCCGGCAACCGCACGCGACGCCGTGGGCGGTGCGCTGTTCCCGCCGCTGCTCACCGAGGTCCGCTCGCTCGAGGCCGACGCGGGCACCACCCGCAAGACGCTGTGGCGGCTGCATGACGGAGCGCTCGTCGAGAGCGTCCTGATGAAGTACCCCGGGCGGATCACGGCCTGCATCTCCAGCCAGGCCGGCTGCGGCATGGCCTGCCCGTTCTGCGCGACCGGACAGGGTGGGCTCACCCGCAACCTGTCGACCGCCGAGATCGTCGACCAGGTACGGGCCGCCGCGCGGGTCGCCGCGGACGGCGGCTTGGGCAGCGAACCCGGCCGGCTCTCCAATGTCGTGTTCATGGGCATGGGGGAGCCGCTGGCCAACTACCCGCGGTTGGCTGCGGCGTTGCACCGGCTCATCGCACCCGCGCCGGACGGCTTCGGCCTGTCCCGCCGCTCGATCACGGTGTCCACCGTGGGCCTCGTCCCGGCGATCGCGAAGCTCGCCGCCGAGGATCTCGACGTCACGCTCGCCGTCTCGCTGCACGCGCCCGACGACGAACTGCGCGACACGCTCGTGCCGGTGAACACGCGCTGGAAGGTCGGCGAGGTGCTCGCGGCGGCGGATGGCTACGCGGCGCGCACCGGTCGCCGCTACTCGATCGAGTACGCGATGATCCGCGGCGTGAACGACCAGGGCTGGCGGGCAGACCTGCTCGGTGACCTGCTCGCGCCGCGGCTCGCGCACGTCAACCTCATCCCGCTCAACCCGACACCCGGCTCGCAGTGGGATGCCTCGCCCAAGAAGGTCGAGCGCGAGTTCGTCCGCCGCCTCGAGGCACGCGGAGTCTCCGTCACCGTGCGCGACACGAGAGGCCGCGACATCGACGGCGCCTGCGGGCAGCTCGCCGCCGCGGGCGGCGACGAGCTGATGCCGCCTCTCCGCGTCTAACTGTTGTCGTCGCATGCCAGGCTTGTCGTCACCTTTTGTCGTTGCCTTGGACTCCCAGCGCAAGGTTGCTGGCCTTCTTCGCGAGGCCGTGCGCCTGGACAGGACGCAGTCGGATCCGGTTGTCGCGGGGCGCAACGCCCTCGGCGTGGTCGCGCCGCTGGCGATCGGGGCGATGGCCGGGAACGCGTCGCTGGGCCTGGCCGCGACCATCGGGGCGCTGCAGACGGGTTTCGCCGACCGGCCCGGCCCGTACCGGCTGCGCATGGTGCGAATGCTGGCCACCGCGTTCGCGGCCGCCGTGACCAGTGCGCTCGCGGTGCTCGCCTCGCGCAGTGACGCCGCGTCCGTGTGGCTGCTGCTCGGCCTCGGCTTCGTCGCCGGGCTGTTGCTCGCCGGCGGGCCGAGCGCGACGCAGGTCGGCATCGCGGGCGTGGCGGCTGCACTGATCATCGGCCACATCCACCAGCCCGCCTCGGGCGCGATCCACGTGAGCCTGCTGATCTTCGCCGGCGGCGTGGGGCAGGCGTTGCTCGCGATCGCGGCCTGGCCGCTTCGGCGACACCGGCCGGAGCGGGCCGCGCTGGCCGGGCTGTACCGCGAGCTCGGCGCGGCGGCGCGGGTGCAGCGTGGGAGCGAGGCCGGCCCCCCGGCCGGCACGACCCTCACCGCAGTGCGGCAGACGCTCTACGGGATCGGTCACGACCACGGTCCGAGCGTGGAGGCCTACCGGGTCCTGCTCGACGAGGCCGAGCGGATCCGGCGCGAGATCGTCGTGGTGACCGCGATCGCCCAGCGGCTGCGCAACGAGGACCGGCTGGACCTCGCCGCCGCGGTGGGTCGCGCGCTGACGGCGGCGGGCGGCATGCTCGACGAGCTCGCCGCCGCGTTGCTGCACGCCCGGCCGGTGCGTCCGCACGTGGTCACCGACGAACGGGCAGCGATGCGCACGGCGATGAACTCACTCGACGCGAACGGTCGCGCCGGCGAGCTGACCCGGCAGGCGGCGCTCGCACGGCTGCGGGCATTGTCCGGGCAGCTGCGCGCCGCGCTGGAGAGCACCGAGGCCGGTGCCGTCGAAGGCCGGGACAGCTCGGTCGGTGCGCGCGAGGCCGGCGCCCGCGGCGCCGTGCTGCGCGACACGGTGGTGGTGTTACGCGCGAATCTCGATCTGCGCTCGGCGGTGCTGCGGCACGCGCTGCGGTTGGCCGTGCTCGTCGCGGGCTCCGACCTCGTCATCAGGCTCGCCGACATCGATCGCGGCTACTGGGTGCCGCTCACCCTGCTCGTCGTGCTGCGCCCCGACTTCGCCACTACGTTGCAACGCTCGGTGATGCGGGTGCTCGGCACGATCGTCGGATTGCTCGTCGCGACCGCCCTTGTGCACTGGGTGCCCGGTGGCGACTGGTGGCAGGTCGCGCTCATCGCACTGTTCGCGTTCGGCATGCGCTTCGCCGGTCCGGGCAACGTTGCGCTGTCCGCGGTGTGCCTGTCGGCGCTGGTCGTGGTGCTGCTCGAGATCAGCGGCGTGCCGGCGCGCAGCACGGTGCAGGATCGCGCGTTCGCAACCCTCGTCGGAGGTGCGCTCGCCGTCGCGGCCGTGCTCGCGCTGCCGACCTGGGAGCGGCGGTTCGTGCCGGCCCGCCTCGCCGAGCTGGTCGATGCCTACCGCCGCTACCTGAGCGCAGTCGCCGACCCGGCCAGCAAGCGTGGCACTCTGCAGCGGGTGCGGGCCGCGTGCCGGCTCGGGAGAAGCAACGCGCAGGCCTCGGTCGACCGGGCCCGTTCCGAGCCGGTGCGCGGCCAGCGGCAGGTCGAACTCGGGCGCGCCGTGCTCGCACACTCGCACCGGTTCATCCACGCGATGCTGGCCGTCGATGCTGTCCGTGTCGAGGTGCGCGACGCCGGCGGGTTCGACGACCTGCGCGCCTTCCTCGGCGTGGCCGGCGCCGCGTTGGACGCTGCGTCGTCCGCCCTGACGGCGAACGAACCGCCCGGTGCGCCGCCGAAGCTGCGCGCCGCGCAGGAGGCGTTCGCCACGCGACTGCTGGCCGAGCCCGAACGGGCCGGCGGCATCGCGAACGCGACGACACTCGCCGAGGCGAGCGACCGCATCGCGAACAGTCTCGACACCCTGCTGTCCGAGCTGCACCGCCAGCTACCGGTCCCGACGGCCGTCGTCCGCCCCTCGCCAGCCGATGAGCCGGAGCAGGGCGGACGACGTCGCGAGGTGTGAGCGGTCAGTCGGCCAGCGCAGGCACCGCCGCCACGTCCGGCTCCGCAACGGCCTCGGGCTCGCCCCTGACGCGGTCGCGCCGCATCGCGAAGCTGACGAGCAGCAGCGTGCCGAGCAGGAACGCCGTCGCCGTCCAGAACGCCTTGTCGGCCGCGGTGACGAACACGTGCCGGGCCGCCTCGGCGGGGGAGATGCCACGCGGCAGGTCGGCTGTCGCGGACTTGCTCGCGCTACCGAACACGGTGACGAGCACCGCCAGGCCGAGCGCACCGCCCACCTGCTGCATGACGTTCACCAGCCCGGAGGCCGCACCTGCGTCCTCCGGCGCGACGCCCTCGAGCGCCGCGGTTGTCAGCGGGACGAACGCCAGCCCGTTGCCGGTGCCGAACACCAGCAGCGGCCCCACCAGCGAGGCGTACCCGCTGTGCTCGCCGAGCTGGGTCAGCCACAGCATGCCGCTCGTGGACAGCGTCACCCCGATGATCATCAGCCGATGTGCGCCGAGCCGGTCGACGAGCACGCGTGCGGACAGCTGGGAGGAGGTGAACACCACCAGGGTGAGGGGCAGGAACGCGAAGCCGGTCGCCAGGTCGCTGTAGCCGAGCACGCCGCGCAGGAACTGGGTGAGGAAGAAGAACATCCCCATCATCCCGGCGACCAGCAGCAGCCGGGCGACGTAGGACGTGCTCCGGTTGCGGTCGGCGAACAGCCGCAGCGGCGTGATCGGCGACTCCGCACGCAGCTCGGTGAACACGAACGCGGCGAGCAGCAGCACGCCGACCGTGAACGACGCGATGGTGCGCAGGTCGCCCCAGCCGTCGGAGGCGGCGTTGACGAAGCCGTACACGAGCGCGCCCATGCCGAGCGTGGACGTCAGTGCCCCGGCCAGGTCGAAGCGGCCCGGCTGGCGCTCGGTCTCGGGCAGCGTGACGCGCGCGAGCGCGAGGACGGCCAGCCCGATCGGGACGTTGACGAACAGCACCCAGCGCCACGACGCCCACTCGGACAGCATGCCGCCGGCGATGAGCCCGACGGCCGCACCACCAATGGAGACCGCCGTGTACAGGCCGATCGCCCGGGTGCGCTCGCGCGCGCCGGGGAACATCGTCATCAACAGCGCGAGCGCGGACGGCGAGGCGAGCGCGCCACCGATGCCCTGCACCGCACGGGCGATGAGCAGCTCGGCGGGGTTGGCCGCGAAGCCACCGGCCAGCGAGGCAAGGGTGAACAGCGCGATGCCGCCCAGGAAGACCCGGCGACGGCCCAGGATGTCGCCCGCACGCGCGCCGAGCAGCAGTAGCCCGCCGAAGGTCAGCGTGTAGGCGTTGACGACCCAGGAGAGGCTCTCGGAGGAGAAGCCCAGGGCGCCCTTGATGTCGTGCAGGGCGACGTTAACGATCGTCGCGTCGAGCACGACCATGAGCTGGGAGGTGAGGATCAGGGCGAGGACGAGCCCGGGCGAGCCGGCCGGGGTGAACCGGCGGCCCCCGCTTCGGTCGCCTCGTCGGGGGATCGGAACTCGGTGCGCGGACTCGCGCGATGCGGACTGGATGGTCACGTGCGTTCCTCTTGTTGGGTGTAACATCGGTACTAAGCGGAAGGTCCCTCCGGTAGAGTTCACAATACGGAGGCCGCCTCCGGTTAGCAAGCTAATTTTCGGAGGTTCGCGTGGGCCGTGCGTCCGGCGTCGCCAGCGCCGCACCTGCCGCACCTGCCGCCTCGGCCGACGCGGCCGACGGCCCGTGCCCTCGGCCGCTGCGTGCCGATGCGAAGCGCAACCGCCAGCAGTTGATGGATGCCGCTCGCGCCGCGTTCACCGAGCGTGGCGCGGAAGCCTCACTCGAGGACATCGCCCGCCGCGCGCAGGTCGGCGTCGGCACCCTCTACCGGCACTTTCCCACTCGCCAGGCACTTCTCGAAGCCGTTTACGTGGACGAGGTCGAGGCCCTGTGCACGTCGGCCGAAGGCTCAGCCGACGCCGAGCCGTGGGACGCGATGGTCGCCTGGTTCGACCGGTTCGTCGACTACGTCGCCACGAAGAAGGCGCTCGTCGACGAGATGATGGCCAGCGTCGGCAAGGACGCGCCGGTGTTCCGGGCCTGCCACGACGCCATTTTCGCTGCCGGTGAGCCGCTCGTGGCCCGCGCGCAGGCGGACGGCACGGTGCGTGCCGACGTCGAGTTCGTCGACGTCATCCGCATGGTCAGCGGCCTGTGCATGATCAAGAACGCCTCCCCGGAGGAGATCCGTCGGGTGCTGCGCATGGCCCTGGACGGGCTGCGCTTTCAGCCCACGGCGTAAACGGTCACGTCGCCGTCGGGTCCGGTGTCGCGAGAGCGCGCACCGAGGGCGGCACGTCGATGCCGGCGTTCAGGTCGGGCGCTGGCCGTGCGGTGCCGTACCCCGAGACGAGCGGGACCACCCCGGCCCAGGCCCCGCCGTCGAGGTCCTCGGGCAGGTCGTCGGGCCACTTGTCCGACACCTTGAGCGACCACTCGGTGATCGGGAGCGCCAACACCAGCGTCGCGCGTAGCTCGCGCGCGGACGGGCGGCGGATCTCGGCGGTGCGGCCCGGCAGCAACGCTTCGGTGACGAGGTCGAGCGCGGCGGCCTTGTCGGCGGCGGCCAGCGGGGTGCACGAGCCGAAGAGCACCGCGCTGCGGTAGTGCAGCGACGACTCGAACGCCGAGCGGGCCACCACGAGCCCGTCCAGCGCGGTCACTGCCAGACAGGTCGATGCGCCGTCGGCGAGCCGCCGCATCCAGCGCGACCCCGTGGAGCCGTGCGCGAGCACCCGGTCGCCGTCGCGGGCGATCGCGGTCGGGATGACCACGGGGTGCCCGGCCGCGTCGACGAGCGCGAAGTGCCCGACCCGGGCGGAGTCGAGCAGCGCGTGGAGGGCAGCGCGGTCGGTGCGCCCCTTCTCGGCGAGCCGGGTGATGCGCGTTCGGTCGACTGTCATTGGCCGATCATCGCGCGGGTGAGCGACGCCAGTCGCGACGGGCGGCCGCGGCGCCGCTCGGCCGCGTCCGCCCAGGTCATCGCCCGCAGCCCGGCGTTCGCGCCCAGCCAGCGCAGCGGCTCCGGCTCCCAGCGTCGGCTGCGGTGCCCGACCCACGGCAGCCGGGTCAGCTCGGTGTCGCGGCCGAGCACGAGGTCGGCGAGAGTGCGTCCGGCGAGGTTGGTGGTCGACACCCCGTCGCCGACATAGCCGCCTGCCCACCCGACCCCGGTCGCGCTGTCGAGGCCCACCGACGCGTGCCAGTCGCGCGCGATGCCGAGCGGCCCGCCCCACCGGTGCGTGATCCGCGCGTCGCGCAGTGCCGGGAACAGGTCGACGAGCTCGGCCTGCAACGCCGCGAACACGGCCGGCACGCGGTCGTAGGACGGGCTGATGCGCGAGCCGTAGTGGTAGGGCGCGCCGCGGCCGCCGAACACCATCCGGCCGTCGGCGCTGCGCTGCCCGTAAACGATCAGGTGGCGGTGGTCGCTGAACGTCTCGCGCCGCCGCAGCCCGATGCCGTCCCAGATCGCGTCGGGCAGCGGTTCGGTCGCGATGATCAGCGAGTAGACCGGCGCGATGCTGCGCCGCTCGCCGGCCAGCGCCGCGGTGTAGCCCTCGGTCGCGCGCAGGACGTGGTGCGCACGTACCGTCCCGCGTGCCGTGCGCACCGCGTGCGGCTCGATCTCCCGGGCCGCAGTGCGTTCGTAGATCGTCGCGCCGCGTCCGGCGACGGTGGCGGCGAGGCTGCGGACGAGCTTGGCGGGCTGCACGGCCGCGCAGTGCGACGTGTAGCTCGCGCCGAGCACCCCGGTCGCGGCGAGCCGCTCTTGCGCGGCAGCCGCGTCGAGCAGCAGCGCGTCGCCGCCGAACTCGCTCGACTCGGCAACCTCGTCGCGCGCCCGGCGCAACTGCGCGCCGTTGCGGGCGAGCACCACGGTGCCGCCGCGCGTGATGTCGGCTTCGATGCGCTCCGCGGCCGCGACCCGGATGACCTCGTCCAGGCTCTCGCGCATCGCGGCGTACTGCGCGAACGCCGCGTCCCGGCCGGCTTCGCGGGCCAGTGTCGCCGCGCCGACGGGGAACAGCGCCGAACACCAGCCGCCGTTGCGTCCGGACGCGCCGAAGCCGGCGATCTCACGCTCGACGATCGCGATCCGCAGCGCTGGCTCGGCGGCCTGCAGGTAGTAGGCGGCCCACAGCCCGGTGAAGCCCGCCCCGACGATGGCGACGTCGACCTCGACGTCACCCGCCAGCGGCGCACGCGGCACCAGTGGCTCGGCCAGCTGGTCGAACCACAGCGAAAGCGAGCGGTAGTCGATGGTGATTGCGGATCAGGACAGCACGTCAGCGAGCTCGACGGCCTGATAGCCGTGCGCCTCGGCGACCGGCGCGTTCGTGAGCTGTCCCTCGTGCGTGTTGAGCCCGAACGCGAGTGCCGGGTCGCGGCGCAGTGCGTCGCGCCAGCCGCGGTCGGCGAGCTGGATCGCGTAGGGCAGTGTCACGTTCGTCAGTGCGTAGGTCGAGGTGTGCGGCACCGCGCCGGGCATGTTCGCGACGCAGTAGAACACCGACTCGTGCACGCGGTAGGTGGGCTCGGCGTGTGTGGTCGGGTGCGAATCCTCGAAGCAGCCACCCTGATCGATCGAGATGTCGACGAGCACCGAGCCGGGCTTCATCCGCGAGACGAGTTCGTTGCTGATCAGCGTCGGCGCCTTCGCCCCCGGGATCAGCACCGCGCCGATCACCAGGTCCGCGTCGAGCACGGCGCGTTCGATCTCGTACGCGTTGGACGCGACGGTCTGGCAGTGGCCCTGGTACACGACGTCCATCTGCCGCAGCCGCGCGACGTTCGTGTCGAGCAACAGCACCTCGGCCTGCATCCCGAGTGCGATCGCGGCGGCGTTCTGCCCGGACACGCCGGCGCCGATGACGACCACCTTCGCCGCGTACACGCCGGGGACGCCGCCCATGAGGGTGCCGCGGCCGCCGCCCTGGCGCATCAGGTGGTACGAGCCGACCTGCGGGGCCAGCCGGCCGGCGACCTCGGACATGGGCGCGAGCAGGGGCAGGGATCCGTCCGGCAGCTGGACGGTCTCGTACGCGACGCCGGTGGTGCCGGCCGCGAGCAGCGCGTCCGTGCACGCCTTGTCGGCGGCCAGGTGCAGGTAGGTGAACAGCACCTGGTCCTTGCGCATCCGGTGGTAC
>JAICKR010000152.1 GCA_025927835.1 Jatrophihabitans sp.
ACTGCAAGGTCGGCCAGCCGCTGTCCGCGGGCAAGGAGGCGAAGACCGCCGACAAGGCGAGCGCCGAGACCGTTGTCGAGTACCGGCCCAAGCGCACCCGGCTGCCGCGCTCGCGCCCGTCCAAGACGACGTCGTTCACGGTGGGCGGCGCCGAGGGCTACATGACCGCCGGCTCCGACCCGGACGTCGGGCTGGGCGAGGTGTTCCTGAAGCTGGGCAAGCAGGGTTCCACGCTCGCCGGCGTCATGGACGCGTTCTCCATCGCGATCTCGATCGCGCTGCAGTACGGCGTGCCGCTCGAGCAGTACGTGCAGAAGTTCGCGAACATGCGCTTCGAGCCGGCCGGCCTCACCGACGACCCGGACATCCGGATGGCGCAGTCGATCCTCGACTACATCTTCCGGCGGCTGGCGCTCGACCACCTGGACTTCGAGACCCGGTCCGCGCTCGGGATCTACACCGCCGAGGAGCGCACCCGGCAGCTCGAGACGGGCAGCTACGCGCCGGTCGACGACGACGCGGACGAGGATGTCGACCTCGAGACCCTGGCCCAGTCGGCGCCGATCGAGGCGCACGCCGCGCCGCCCGAGGTCGAGGACGAGGTGGTGGCCGAGGCTGCCGTCGAAGCCCCCGCCGGGGTGCGCAGCTCGACCGAGTTGCTCGAGTCGCTCACCGGCTCATCCGCCGACGCGCCGCTGTGCATGAACTGTGGCACGAAGATGCGCCCAGCCGGGTCCTGCTTCGTCTGCGAGGGCTGCGGCAGCACCAGCGGCTGCAGCTGACGAGGCACAACGTGCTGCTCTGACCGCAACGCTGGGCCTGGTGTTCAGCGTTGCGGTCGATGGCAGATGCTGTGGCCGCCGGGGCAGAGGTAGTAGTCGACGCCGGGTAGGACCCGGGTACGCCCGGCGATGCGGTACGCGATCTGGCCGGAGCCGTCTTCCAGCGTGACGAGCCACGGCACGTGCAGCGTCCAGCCGCCGTCGTAGCCGGCAAACGAGTCGTTCGCGCCGGCCGCGTAGCCGTCGTCGAACGCGTCGCGTACGGCATGGCGATCGCCGGCGGGGAGCGCGCTGCCTTCCTGGATCGCGCGGCCCTCCGCGCGACCCTGGGCCTCGCCGACGCGCAGCCCGTCGAAGTAGTCGCCCACCACGCTGCTGGGCTGATGGGGCGCCGGCGCGGACACGCGACCGAGCAGGAACGCGCCGACGCCCACCAGCACCGCGCACGCCAGGATGATCGCCAACTTGACCGGCCTGCGCATCGCGTCCTCCTGGTGTGCTGGATCAACCACCGTAGAACGGGCGCACCTCGATCGTGCCGACCTGGGCGACGGGGTGCGCCGCGGCGATCTCGACGGCCTCCTCGAGCGAGCCGCACTCGAGGATGTCGAAGCCGCCGATAGCTTCCTTGGTCTCGATGAACGGCCCCTCGGTGACCGAGCGCTTGCCGTCGCGTACCCGCACGGTCGCGGCCCGGCGCGGCGGGGCGAGCTGGTCGCCGTCGAGGCGAACGCCGCGCGCCTGCACGTCCTCCAGCCACGGGAAGGTCTCGTCCTCGTGGCCGTTGAGCTCTTCGGGCGTGGGGTCGGGCTGCCCGTTCATGTTCGCCGTGTCCCAGCACACCAGCATCAGGTACTTCATCGTTCGCTCCGTTTCGTCGGTCGGGAAGGTCCCTCTTAGCCCCGACGAGCCCGGCGGGACGAGATCGACGTTTTCGTGCTCAGCGATGTGCAGCTTCTTTGGCGGCCGCCTCGACCCGGGCGTGATAGGCCGCCCACCACTCCGGGCCCTCTTCGGGCACGTTGCCGTTGTCCGGGCGGATGCCGACCTCACCGTCGATCAACTCGCGCACGATGTCGAGCTGGCCGGCATGCCGCTCGGTCTCGGCGATCATGTGCACCAGGATCCGGTGCAGCGTCACCTCGGCCCGCTCCGCCGGCCACCACGGCACCCGACCAACGGCGTCGACGGTCAGCGTGGCGATCGTCTCGTCCGCATGCGCGGACGTGCGGTGATAGAGGCCGACGATCTGCTCCCGCGACTCGTCCGCGGTCGCCCACATGTCGGCGTTGATCTCCGCGCCGTCGGCGAACCACGGCAGTTCCTCGGGGAACGGCCGGCCGAAGGTGTCGCCGAGGTAGCCGGCCTCGACGCTCGCCACGTGCTTCACCACGCCGAGCAGGTTGGTGGCGGTCGGCGTCATCGGGCGGCGCACGTCGTATTCGGACAATCCCTCGAGCTTCCACAGCAGCGCCGCGCGGCCGCGCTGCAGGTACTCGTGCAGGATCGTCTTCGGGTCGGTCGAGAGCGGCACGTCTCGTAGCCTGCCACGGCCCCTAGGCAGCAGGATGGCGAATATGGAGAAGATCGACCTGCTGGTCTGGTCCGACGACGCGGTGGCGGCGGCGCGCGGTCTCGACGTGCCCGGGCTGCGCTCCGCGCAGGTGTCGCGTGCGGCCGGACTCGAGCGGGCCACGCTGCTCATGGGCCGCGGCGGCGAGCTGGCCGGCTTCGTCGAGCTCTGGGTCGACAGCGTGGACGTGTGGCGCGAGGTCACCGCGCAGGTGCCGGCCGACGCGTACCTCGTCACCGAGTCGGTGCCGCAGCAGCCGAGTGGCGCGGCCGATCTGCTGACCCACCTGACCTGGTTCCCCAAACCGGAGCGGCTCACCGACGCGGAGTTCTTCCACGGCTGGCACGAGGTGCACACGCCCTCGTCTGCCGCGCTGCACCCCCGGCGGCAGGGCTACGTGCGCGACGCGGTGGCACGCCCGCTCACTCCGGAAGCGCCGCCGATCCGGGCGATCGTGTCCGAGTACTTCGCGGCCGAGGACTACCTCGACCCGGCACGGCTGTTCGGCCCGCCCGAGACGCTGCAACGCACCACGGAGGAGTTGCCGCTGTACGCGGACGCCGCCGACATCTCCTGCTGCCCGCTCTGGAAGGAGGGCTGAGATGTCACGACTCGACGCAGCACGCGTGCTCGTCACCGGCGCAGCGTTCGCCGATGGCACCGAACCCGCGCTGCGCCACGGCGTCAGCGTCGCGGTGGCCGAGGGACGGGTGACCGGCATGTGGTTCGGCGGGGATGGGCCCGGCGATCCCACTGCGGACACGGTGGTGATCGACGGGAGCGGTGCGACGATCGTGCCCGGTTTCGTCGACTCGCACGCGCACCTGTCGATGCCCGGTGGGGCACGCTGGGTCGAGCGTGGCCTGGACCCGTCGGACGACCTGCTCGCGGTGGGGGAGGACAACGGCGAACTTCTCGTCCGCGCCGGCGTCCGCTGGGCGCGCGACGTGGGTGCGCCGCGGCGCGCCGACGCCCAGGGCCGGGAGCGCGCGCTCAGCCTGACCCTGCGCGACCGGTGGGCGGGCGCACCCGACCGGCCCTACGTACGCGCGGCCGGCACGTGGCTCACGCTCACCGGTGCGCTGCCGCCCGGCCTCGCGGTCGAGGTCGAGCACGGCGCCGACCTGGTGGCCGCGGTCGAGCAGCAACTCGACGACGGCGCCGACCTCGTGAAGCTCTACCTGGACGGCCCGGATCCCGAGACCGCGCCGTTCAGCGTCGACGAGGTGCGCGCCGCGGTGCAGCGGGCGCACGAGCGCGGCGCGACGGTCGCGGCGCACTCCGGCCAGCTCCCCGGCGCGCGGGTCGGCGCGGACGCCGGCATCGACAGCATGGAACACGGCTTCGCGCTCGACGCCGACGTGGCCGCAAGCCTGGCCGCGCATGACGTGACGCTGGTGTCGACGCTGTCGGTGCTGCACTCGTGGCAGACCTTCGCGGCGACCTCGCAGCTGGACCGCTTCGCGAGTGCGGACGGCATCACCCGCATCGCCGAGCGACGCGAGCGCGGGGAGGAGAGCGTCCGGCTGGCGCACGCGGCCGGGGTCGCGATCGCCGCCGGCTCCGACTTCGGCGGCGGGTCGCTGCGCGCCAACCAGCTGGCGTGGGAGGTCGGTGCGCTGGTGGCGGCCGGCATCGAGCCGCACGTCGCGCTGGGTGCCGCGACCTGGCGCGGGGGAGACCTCTTCGGCGACCCCGACGCGGGCCGGCTGCGCGTCGGCGGGCCGGCGCACTTCAGCCTCGTCCACGGCGATCCGCTCAGCGACCCGGCCGCGCTGTGGCGGGTCTGGCTGACCCGGTAGTTACTCGAACAGGGCGTCGAGCGCGGGTGCGGGCACCGTGACCGCGTCGAAACCGGTCGCGCCCGGCGTGCCCGGTCGCGCCGTCTCGACGACCTCGGCGGTCGCGAGCACCGCGTCGGTGAGGAACCGGGACGCCGGCGCGTAGCTGTGCCGGTCGTCGCGTGCCCGCCGGTGATGCGGCATGCGCAGCGGCGTGTAGAGGGCGAGCTCGTCGCGCGCCCGCGTCACCGCCACGTAGAACAGCCGCTGCTCCTCGTCCAGGCCCTCGTCGGTCGAGAGCGCCATGTCGGACGGGAAGGCCCCGTCGACGGCGTGCAGGACGTGGACCCGCGACCACTCCAGCCCCTTGGCGGAGTGGACCGTGCTCAGCGTGAGGTAGTCCTCGTCCAGGTGCGGCGGCTTGGCGTAGTCCGTGCCGCTGTGCGGCGGGTCGAGGGTCACCTCGGCGACGAACGCGGCCAGGTCGGGACTGGCCGCGGCCGTGCCGGCGAGCCGGTCGATGTCGACGAGCCGCACCCCGCTGTCGGGGTAGCGCCGCTGCACGAGCGGGCGCAGCAGCGCGACACAGCCCTCGACCACGGGGCCGGTGGCCGTGCTCTGCCGAGCGGACGTCAGCCCGCCCAGCGTGCTCGCCAGCGCCGTGCGCGCGCCGGCGGGCGCGGTCGCGACGACCTCGTTCTCGTCCGGCTCGGTGCCGAGCAGCAGCGGCAGCAGGGTCCGCGCCCGTGCCGGGCCGATCGCCTCGTGCAGGCGCAGCAGCCGGAACCACGAGATCTCGTCGCGCGGGTTGGCGACGAGACGCAGGCAGGCCAGGAAGTCCTTCACGTGCGCGGCCTCGAGGAACTTCAACCCGCCGTACTTGACGAACGGCACCCGGCGCGCGGTGAGCTCGACCTCGAGCAGGTCGCTGTGGTGCGAGGTGCGCATGAGCACCGCCTGCTCGCGCAGCGCCGCGCCGTCCTCGACCGCGGCGAGCACGGCGTCGGCGATCAGCCGGGCCTCGTCGCCGGGATCGTGGCAGCGCACCACCCGCGGCCGACGGCCGGTGCCGACCCGGTCGGCGAGCAGGTCGACCCGGTGCCGGCCGGTGCCCGGGCGGACCACGTTCGCGAGGTCGAGCAGCGGCTGCCGAGCGCGGAAGTTGCGCTCGAGCTTGACCAGCGTCGCGTCCGGCAGCGCGTCATGGAGCGCAAGCAGGTGATCGCTGGACGCGCCGCGGAACCCGTACACGGCCTGCGCGTCGTCGCCGACGACCGTCAGCCCCCGCCCGGCCGGGCGCAGCGCGGTCACGATGTCGACCTGCACCTGGTTGACGTCCTGGTACTCGTCGACCAGGACGTGGTCCCAGCGGTGCTGCAGCCGCTCGGCGATGGCCGGTTGGGCGAGCAGGCTGCGCCAGTACAGGAGCAGGTCGTCGAAGTCGAGCAGGCCGCGCTCCCGCTTGCGGGCCACGTACGACTTGAGGATGTCGAGCACGGTGGCGGTGTGCGGCTCGACCCAGGGAAAGTCGGTGGTGATCACATCGCGGGCCGCCCGCCCCGTGTTGACCGAGCGCGTGTATATGTCGGCGATGGTCGCGGCGCGCGGCATTCGCGCCGCACCGGGCCCGGCGGTCAGCCCGTGCTCGTCACGCAACAGTTCGACGAGGTCGACGACGTCGCCCGGGTCGAGCACGGTGAGCTCGGTGAGCCCCAGCGCGGCGGCGTACTCGCTGATCAGCCGGTGCGCGACGGCGTGGAACGTGCCGCCCCAAATGCGGCGCGCCGCATCGCGCGCGCCGCACAGCGAGCTGGCCCGGTTGAGCATCTCCTCGGCCGCGCGGCGGGTGAAGGTGAGCAGCAGGATGCGCTCAGGCGGCACGCCGCGCTCGAGCAGCGAGGCGACCCGGCTGGTGAGTGTGCGGGTCTTTCCGGTGCCCGCCCCGGCCACCACGATCAGCGGCGCGTCGCCGTGCATCGCGGCCTGTAGTTGTGCGTCGTCGAGGTCGGCGGCCCAGTTCGTGTCGAACACGTGTGCGAGCGTAGTCCGGGGACGGCGACGCGCCGCGGAACTCCGCGGCGCGTCGGGGGGAGGGTCAGACCGGCAGCACCTGGAACACCGGGAAACCGGGAGCGATCCGGGCCAGGTCGGCGTCGGTGGCGTTCTTGTCGATGCCCTCGAAGAACTGGCCGACCTCCCAGCCCCACTTGCGCAGGTACTCGCGCAGCACCGGCACCTTCGCGTCGTCGGCGACTTCGGTCGCGCGGAACTGCTCGGTGCGCCGGCCGCGGCGCAGCTCGCCCTGCTCGGCGACGCGGATGTTGCGGACCCACTCGGTGGTTCCGCGCGGGGCGACGAGGTAGCGGACGTGGTCCACGACGAGCGGGTTGACCGGGGTGCTGCGCCACTCGCCGCTCTTGCGGCCGCGGACCCGCAGCTCGCGCGAGCCGGCCACGCTGATGCCGAGCCGGGTGAGGCTGCGCACAGCGCGGTTGAAGACGTTGCGGGTGAACCAGTCAGGCGCCAGGTAACGGCTCTCGGTCATTGCTGCTCCTCGTGTTCGACGGCGAGAGCACTGCTCTCTGTTCTGTCATCGTGCCCGAACGATATCGAGAAAGCAAGAGCACTGCTCTCCAATTTCCCCAGGTGCCTGACGGCGGGAATATCGGCACGCCGGACGGCGTCCCGTTTACATGGTCGCGTTGCGAGCGCGCTGGGTTCGTGTGTCGCTCGCGCTCGCCCTCGTCGCGGCCGAAATCGTCCTGGTGCTGCCGCATGTCGGGCACGGCAGTGGCGGGTTCTCGCTGCACTGGCCGTGGGTGGTCGCCGCCGTCGCCTGTGAGATGGCCTCCATCGCGACGTTCGCCCGGCTGCGTCGAAGTCTGCTGCGCGCCGGTGGGCAGAACGTGCCGCTCAGCCGGATGGGCGCGCTGACGCTCGCGTCCAGCGCGGTGAACGTGACGTTCCCGGCCGGCGCTGCCGTGTCGACCGGCTACCTCTACAAACAACTGCGCCGCACCGGCGCCGGCGCACCGCTCGTCGCATGGACGCTGGCCGCCGCGGCGGTCGTGAGCGGGCTCGCCTTCACCGTCATCGCGATGGCCGGGACCGTGCTTTCGGGCGGCAGCTCGCTGACCGACATCCTCGGTGCCGGTGGGCTCGGTCTGGCTGCGGTCGTGCTGCTGGTCGCGGTGCTGAACCTCGTCACCCGGCACCCCGCACCGATCCTGCGCGCCATGCGGGCGGTCTGCCGCCGCCGGGCCGCGGGCTGCGCCGACGGCACAGGGGACTCGTCGCTCGACCGGACCGCGGCGGCGCTCGCCGCCATCAGGCCGCGCTGGCGCGACTGGATGCAGGCGTTCTGGTTCGCCATCCTCAACTGGGTCTGGGATCTCGCCTGCTTCGTGATGTGCTGCTACGCCGTGGGCATCGACACCCTCGGCATCGGCGTCGCGGTGCTCGCCTATGTTGCCGGGCTCGCGACCACCTCGCTCTCGCTGCTGCCCGCCGGGCTCGGCAACGTGGACGCCGGCCTGCTCGCCGGGCTCACCCACGCCGGCATCGCGGCACCGCTCGCGGCCGGCGGGATCCTGGCCTACCGGCTCGTCGCGTACGCGCTGGTGGCGGTGGTCGGCTGGATCGTCTGGGCGGCGTTGCGGCGCCGTCCGCAGCGCATCTGACCTCGCGCAATACCACCAATCGGACATCGCCCCGCTGCGACGCGCCGAGAGCACCAGAGTTTCTCTTGTCAATTCCTGATTCCTGTGTGACGGTTGTTTCCCATGCGCACGAGGGACCGGGACAATCGCGGCAGTTCGTTCTTCGCCGAGTGGGCAC
>JAICKR010000139.1 GCA_025927835.1 Jatrophihabitans sp.
ACGGTCTGGAAGTTGGTGAGCATGCCGCCCAGCCAGCGCTGGTTCACGTAGGGCATGCCGACGCGGGTGGCCTGCTCGGCGATCGACTCCTGCGCCTGCTTCTTGGTGCCGACGAACAGGATCGTGCCGCCGTGGGCGACGGTCTCCTTGACGAACTCGTACGCCTGGTCGACGTAGGAGAGCGTCTGGTGTAGGTCGATGATGTAGAGCCCGTTGCGCTCGGTGAGGATGAATCGCTTCATCTTCGGGTTCCAGCGGCGGGTCTGGTGTCCGAAGTGGACGCCCGATTCGAGCATCTCCTTCATGGTGACGACGGCCATGCCGGTCGCACTCCTTGCGTACGTGCGCGCACCGGGTGAGCGGCCACGCGCGGCCTCGGTTGTTGCGGATCGCCCGGGTGAGCGGCCCGCCCTGGTACCCGGTGTCGCGGACCAGGGGGCCGGGCCGGCGTTCGCCGGTACGGACCGAGGCTGGCCGCCTAGCTCCGTCTTGCGTTCCGGAGCGGGGCACGCGTAGTCAGCCCAAAAAGCGGGCTGCACCCACAGCGTACCCGACGGAGAAGGCCACCAAGAACGCGAGGATCACCCCGAGGAGGCCCCTGGGCGACAAGTGGTTCGGTCCGAGCACCGACGCCGCGAGGTGGTGCTGGACGCCATCGGCAACAGCGTTGCGCGACGCGCGGCTGGGGGCGACGGCACCAGGGAGACTCCGGGGCGGCGGGTCAGCTCCGATGCGTCGGAATTTAAGACCGCCGCGCCAGGGCGGCGGCCTCGGCTCGGCTGCGGACGCCCAGCTTCGCCAGGATGTTGCTGACGTGGACGCTGACCGTCTTCTCGCTGATGTAGAGGGTGCCGGCGATCTGGCGGTTGGTGCGGCCCTCGACGAGATGGGCGAGCACGTCGCGCTCGCGGTCGGTGAGCCCGGTCAGCCCGGAGCGCTCCTCGTCGGCGGGGCGGCGGCCCGCGGTGCCCAGCGCCCGGATCTCGTCGAGCATCGGCGCGGCGCCCATCGTGCGCGCCGAGATCGCTGCGAGTTCGGCGTACTCGGCGGCCTCGTCGGCCCGGCCGGTCGCCCGCAGCGCGGCGGCGAGCCGGATGCGGGCCCGGGTGAGTTGGACGACGTGGCCGTAGTCGAAGGCCGCGACGGTGTCGCGCCAGGACTGCACGAGTTCGTCGGCGCTCGGCGGGTTCTGCCCGGTGAGCCAGCGCAGCCGTAGCCCCTCGGCTTCGAGCCGGGAGAGCCACGCCTGCCCTTCGCGGCCCAGGACGCGTCCGCTCGGCAGGCCCTTGTCGGCGCTCGCGCGCCCGTCGGCGAGCAGCCGCTCGCCGTCGGCGGCCAGCTGCTCGTGCTGCCCCTCGGGTGCGCGGGCCGCGGCGGCGCACAGCACCGAGAGCCCGAGGGTGCTGAGCTGGATGCGGGCGAGGAACCACGGATCGAGCCAGAGCGCGCCGAGTGATTCGACGAGCGTGTCGATGACGGCGAGTGCGGCCGCCGGATCGGCCTGCTGCTCGTAGACCTCCAGCGCGCCGATGACGGAGTACAGCGCGACCCGTCCCTCGCGATCCCAGTAGGGACGCAGGTGGTCGAGCACGTCGACCGCGGTCTGGTCGCCGCGACCGGCGCGCACCGCGCTCGCGGTGGACCGCAGCACCGCGTCGGCCATCATGGTCGGCTCTTCGTTGCTGGTGTCGAGCGTGCGCAGCGCGCCGTCCCAGTCGCCACGCAGGTACTGCAGGGTCGCGGTCATCGCCCGGGAGTGCATGCCGAACGCGTCCCAGCGGCGGCCCATCTCGACGGCCCGGGCGTAGGTCTGCGCGTAGACCTCTTGCGACTTCTCGAGCTGGCACTGCTCGTGCCACAGGCTGGCCAGCCCGAACATGCTGCGCAGCTCGGACGCGCCGTCGTTGGACGCGCGCGCCTGCTCGATGACTGTCTCGATAAGCGTGGCCGCCTCGAGCGGGTCGACCCGGCGCCTCGCGAGGTGGGCGAGGGTGGTGCGGGCGTCGTTGCCGGCGGACGCGCAACCCACCGCCTCGCTGACCTCGACGGCCTCGCGCGCGGTGCGTTCGGCGTCGACCTCCTGCCCCATGATCAGCGCGACCCGGGCATGCTGGGCGAGCAGCCGGGCACGGAACGCGGTGGCGGGCTGCTCGGGGACCAGGTGCAGCGCTTCGGAGGTCAACGCGAGCGCCTCGCCGTCGATCTCGTTGCCGAGTGCGGCGGTGACCACCGCGAGCAGCAGTCTGGCGCGCCGGATCGGTTCGGCGTCGGCGGGCAGCTCGGCGAGCGCGCGCCGGGCCAGTTTGAGCCCGCGCAGCGTGTGTCCGGCCGCGTCGGCGGCCTCGACCGCGGCGAGGATCAGTTCGGAGCGATCGTCGGGCGCGTTGGGTACGAGCGGCGCGAGCTCGAGCGCGGTCTCGTAGTGCTGCAGCGCCTCTTGCGGCGCGGCGAGCGCCATCGCCTCGTCCCCGGCATCGACGCTGGCCGAGTAGGCGGTGGGGAGGTCGTGCGAGGCGCGCGCGTGCCGGGCCAGCTCGGCGGCACGCCGGTCGGGCAGCGCGGCGAGCACCGCCGCATAGGCCGAGTGCAGCCGGATGCGTTCACCGGGGAGCAGGTCGTCGTAGACGGCCTCGGCGAGCAGCGCGTGGCGGAAGATGTAGCCACGCCCGCTCGAGGTGAGTTGCACGACGTGTGCGTCGATGGCGTCGCGCAGGGCGGTGTCGAGGCGCGGGCCGGGAAGATCGGCCACCGCCTCGAGCATGTCGTGGGTGACCCGGCGGCCGCCGACCGCCGCGACCCGCACGACTTGGCGCGCGTCGTCGGAGAGCCGGTCGAGCCGGACCAGCAACAGGTCGGCGAGCTGCCACGGCAGCTGCTGGGCGTCGGAGCACTGCTCGGCGGCCGCGACGAGCTCTTCGGCGAAGAACGCGTTGCCGTCGGCGCGCCGGACGATGATCTCGAGCTCGCGCTCGTCGATGGCGGGGACGTTCATCGACCGGACCAGCGCACGCACGTCGTCGGCTTCGAGCGGGTCGAGGTAGACGCGGGTGACGACGGGCAGTCGCAGCCACTCGGCGAGCGTGTGCCGCAGCGGGTGGCGCCGGTGCAGGTCGTCGCTGCGGTAGCTGACGATGAGCGCGATGCGCGCGTCGAGCAGTCGGCTGAACATCGAGCCCAGCAGGTCGCGGGTGGCCTGGTCGGCCCAGTGGACGTCTTCGATGATCAGCACGACCGGCTGCTGCGCGGCGAGGTCGGTGAGCGCGGCGAGCACCGAGTCGAACAGGTCGCCGCGGTCGAGCGGGAGCTCGCCGGGGCCGGCCCGGCCGGGCAGCAGCCTGGCGAGCGCGGGGAATGCGGAGATCGCGTGGTCGCCGAGTTCGGGGCGTTCCGCGCTGAGCCGGGTGAACGCCTCGGTGAACGGCAGGTAGGGCGGCGGTGTGTCGCCGAGGTCGACGCAGTGCCCGATGAGGCAGAGGACGTCGTCGGAGACGGCGGAGATGAGCTCGCTGAGCAGCCGGGTCTTGCCGACGCCGGCGTCGCCGCCGACCACCACCACCGACGAGGTTCCGCGGCGCGCGGATTCCACCGCGCCGACGAGCGTCTTCAGCTCGGCGGCGCGTCCGACCAGTGGTGCGGTGGAGCGGGGCACACTCATATCTTGGCCCGTGCCGCCGACAGAAATCAGCGTGGTCAGCGTGTCGCCTTACGCGCGCGGCGAACACGACGCACGGTGCCGACCGACAGAACGGCGCGGCGGTACTCGACTTCGGCGGTGATGGCCTCGGTGCCGAGTGCGGTGAACTGGTTCATGACAACGTCCTTTCGATGACATCACCGAGGTTGCGCGTCTGAGGTGGCACGGGGCATCGGAAGAACGCCGTATTGGATGTGACGCGCGCGCCGCAGCGGTACTTAGGGCCGCCGCTCCTGTGGATAAGGGGTTTCGCAGGCGACCGGGCGCCAGGCTGGACGGATGCCTCGCAGGGCCGTGCGCGTGGTGACGGTGATCACCGCGCTGTTGCTGACGGGCAGCCGGGCCGGCTCCGCGCCGCCCGGCGCGCACACCGGCGCAGCGGCCGGTACTTACCGCTCCCCGGTCTCCGGCGCGCTGACCGTGCTTCGGCCCTTCATCGCCCCGACCTCCCCCTATGGACCCGGCCACCGCGGCGTCGACCTGGCCGCTGGCCGGGGCGCGGCGATCACTGCCGCCGGCCCCGGCACCGTCAGCTTCGCCGGGGCGGTGGCCGGTCGCGGTGTGGTCGTGATACTGCATCCGGACGGGGTGCGCACCGAGTACGAGCCGGTGCACCCGCTGGTGTCGGCCGGCGCGAGTGTCGCCGCCGGGACGCCGATCGGGCTGCTGCACGGTCGGCACCCGGGCTGTGCGCGCAGCTGCCTGCACTGGGGCGCGCGGCTCGGCGCGGCGTACTTCGACCCGCTGCGCTTGCTCGTGCCGCTGGGGCCGGTGGTGCTGTTGCCGTGATCGTGGTCAGGCGCGCGGGTGCGCGCGCAGGTAGGTGGCGCGCAGCCGCTCGACCGATACGTGCGTGTAGATCTGCGTGGTCGCCAAACTCGAGTGGCCGAGCAACTCCTGCACGGCACGCAGGTCGGCGCCGCCCTCGAGTAGGTGGGTCGCGGCCGTGTGCCGCAGGCCGTGCGGGCCCAGATCGGGCGCACCCGGGACCGCCGCCGCGCGCTGATGCACGATCGTGCGCACCGTCCGCTGGTCGATGCGGCCGCCGCGCACGCCGAGCAGCAGAGCGGCCCCGGAGGCCTCGGTCGCGAATTCGGGCCGGCCCGACGTCAGCCAGCCGTCCAGGGCGTGGTCGGCCGGCAGCCCGAAGGGCACGGTGCGCTCCTTCGCGCCCTTGCCGAAGACGCGCAGCACCCGACGGCGCCGGTCGACGTCGTCGATGTCGAGCCCGACGAGCTCGGAGACCCGGATGCCGCTGGCGTAGAGCAACTCGACGACGAGCCGGTCGCGCAGCACGACCGCCGGTGGCACATCCGGGTCGTCGGGGACGGCCACGAGCTGGGCCGCCTCGTCGACGCGGAGCACCGGCGGCAGGTTTCGCCGGGTTCGTGGGCTGGCGAGGAGCTGACCGGGGTCGGCGTCGACGAGGCCGGCGCCGTGCGCCCAGGCACAGAACGTGCGCAGCGCGGCTGACCGGCGCGCCATCGTGGCCCGCGACGCACCGCGCGTGCGCAGGATGCCCAGCCAGCTGCGCAGGTTCGCCAGCTCGACGTCGCTCACGTGCTTGCCGCCGAGCCGGGCGAGATGGTCGAGGAAGCCCACGACGTCGCCCAGATAGGCGCGCACCGTGTGCACCGACCGGTTGCGCTCGAGCCGCAGATACCGTTCGAACCCGTCGACCGCGGCGCCGAGCTCCGGCGGCAGTGCACCGCGCAGCGCGGCGATGTCGACCCGCTCCGCGCCGTCCGCCGCTGCACTCACCGCCCGACCGTCGCGCGCGCACCGGCCCGGGTCAAGCCGCCACGCGCGGGGCGGGCACGGGTCACGGCGGGCGCTGGTGCCCGTCACTGCGCCGGGCGATGCGGTAGCCGGCGGCCGAGGACTGGACCAGGCCGGCGAGTTCGAGCATCGGCAGCGTCCGGATCACCGCGAGCGGTGCGATGCCGCTGGCCACCGCAAGCCGGTCGGGACCGACCCACCCCCGTGCCGGGAAGGCGTCGAACACCCGGCGGGCCGTGGATTCGAGGCCGTCGAGGCGCTGCGTGCGATCGGCCGCGCCGGCCAGCGCATCGGTACGTGCCGGCGGCGCGGCCGGCAGGTCAGCGGCCGACCCGACGAGCTCGATGACGTCGGCGACCGACGTGACGAGGCGGGCCGGGTCGGTCTCGCTGCGGATGAGCCGGTGACAGCCCGCCGACTGCCGTGAGCCGATCGGCCCGGGCACTGCCATCAGCGGGCGCCCGAGTCGGGCGCAGTGGATGGCGGTGTTGAGCGCCCCCGAGCGTTCGGAGGCCTCGACCACCACGGTGCCGGTGCCCAGCGCGGCGATGATCCGGTTGCGCGTGAGGAAGCGGTGCCGGCGCGGATCGGCGCCTGGCGGGCTCTCCGAGACCAGCAGCCCGGTCTCGGCGACCCGGTCGAACAGGCTTGCGTTCCCGGGCGGGTAGGCCCGGTCGAGCCCGCCCGCGGAGACGAGCAGCGTCTCGCCGCCGACGGCGAGCGCGCCGCGGTGCGCCGCGGTGTCGATGCCGTGCGCACCGCCGGACACCACGACGAAGCCCTTCTCGGCGAGCCGCGCCGCGAAATCACGCGCCACCCACTCGCCGTATTCGCTGGCCGCGCGGGCGCCGACGAGCGCAACCGACCGCACGCCGACGGTCGCGAGATCGAGCACGCCGCGCACCCACAGGGCGAGCGGCGGCACGAGTTCGCCGCGGTCGTGGCGCTTGCGCAGCCCGCGGGACCACGCGGCTGCGCGGCGCAGGCCGCAGGCCTCGAGCGCGGCGAAGGCGAAGTGCGGCCATTCGTCGGCCTCCGGCACCACCAGCCGCATGCCGTGCCGCTGCGCCGCCTCGAGATCGGCCTCGGGATCGGCGTCGACCGCTCGGGCCGTGGTCGCCGCGAAGTCCGGCCCGCGCAGCGTGCCGGCACGCAGCGCGGCCGCCGTGGCGACCGGCCCGTCGTCACGCACCATGCGCCACAGCGGCACGTCGGCGGGCTCGCCGACGCGGCTCAGGAACGCGCGCGCCAGCAGCACCTCGTCGCTTACGCCGCCCATGCGCTCACCCCACCGGTGCGGAAGAACAGCGCCTCGGACACGGCCTCGGCATCGGGCACGTCACGCCCGCCCAGATCGGCGATCGTCCAGGCAAGCCGCAGCACCCGGTCGAAGCCACGCGCACTGAGCGAGCCCTGCTCGAGGTGCGACTGCGCAGGGTGCAGGGCGCTGCGGGGCAACAGCCACCGCGGCTTGCGCAGCGCCGCGCCGGGCACGGCGCCGTTCACCTCCCACCGTGTGCCACGCCAGCGTTCGGCGGCTGCGGCCCGCGCCGCGGCGACCCGCGCGGCGACCGCCGCGCTGGCCTCGCGGCCGGCGGCGAGGTCGAACAGATCGCCATGTGGCACCGGCTCGATCTGCACCCGCAGGTCGATGCGATCCAGTAACGGGCCGGACAGCCGCTGGTCGTGCCGGCGCAGGGTCGCTGGCGGGCAGGTGCAGCGGCTCGGCGTCCTGCCGCACGGGCAGGGGTTCGCGGCGAGCACGAGCTGGAAGCGCGCGGGGTAGCGCACACTGCCACCGCTGCGGTGCAGCACCACGTGCCCGGACTCGAGCGGCTGGCGCAACGCGTCGAGCGCGCGGGGTTCGAACTCCGGCGCCTCATCGAGGAACAGCACCCCGCGGTGGGCCAGGCTGATCGCACCTGGCCGGGCCAGGCGCGACCCGCCGCCGACGAGCGCGGCGACCGTCGCGGTGTGGTGCGGCGCCTGCAGCGGTGGTCGGCGCACCAGGTGCGGCTGGTCGCCGAGCAGCCCGGCGATGGAGTGCACCGCGGTCACCTCCATGGACGCGCGCTCGCTGAGACTCGGCAGGATGCCGGGCAGCCGCTCGGCGAGCATCGTCTTGCCGGCGCCGGGCGCGCCGACCATGTACACGTGGTGACCGCCCGCGGCGGCGATCTCAAGGGCTCGCTTGGCGATGCTCTGCCCGGCGACGTCGGCAAGGTCGACGTGCCCGGGGTCGAGTGCCGGCGCGGGCGCGGCGCTCACCGGTTCCAGCGGCGGGCCTTCGGCCCGCAGCCAGCCGATGACGTCGCGCAGCAACGCGGCACAGCGCACGTCCGCACCGTCGACTAGCGCGGCCTCGGCGGCGTTCGCGGCAGCGACGACGACGCGCGGGAACCCGAGCCGGCGGGCGGCCAGCACGGATGGCAGCACGCCGCGGACCGGGCGCAGCTGCCCGTCGAGCCCGACCTCGGCGAGCCACACCGTGCCCGCGACCTCGTCGGCCGGCACATGCCCCGCGGCGGCGAGCACGGCCATGCCGACGGCGAGGTCGAAGCGAGACCCGACCTTGCGCACGTCGGCGGGCAGCAACGCAACCGTCACCTTGTGGTTCGGCCACTCCGCACCCGAGTTGATCAGCGCCGCGCGCAGCCGGTCGCGCGACTCGTTCACCGACGCGTCGGGCAGGCCTGTGAACGACAGCCCGGGCA
Organism: Jatrophihabitans sp.; assembly: GCA_025927835.1. Classification (GTDB taxonomy): domain Bacteria; phylum Actinomycetota; class Actinomycetes; order Mycobacteriales; family Jatrophihabitantaceae; genus Jatrophihabitans. The sequence continues at coordinate 8,188 of JAICKR010000139.1, forward strand.
GGCCCGCGGAGATGTCGCACTCGATCTCGACGAGCTGGCCGTCCAGCCCGGTGAGCGCGATCGCGAAGGCGCGCCCGATCGCCATCAGAACGCCCCGCGCAGGTGCTCGACGCGCACCGCCGAGCCGGTGCGGACCACCGTGACGACGTCGAAGCGCAGGCTCGACCAGAACTCCCCCGAGCCGGCCTCGCGCTGCTCGGCCATCCAACACAGCGCGAGGCGGCGGATGCGCGCGGACTTGCGCTGGTGCACCGCCTCGGCCGGCGAGCCGTAGGCCAGCGACGAGCGGGTCTTGACCTCGACGAACACGAGTGCCGCGGCGTCGCGGGCCACGACGTCGACCTCACCGTCGCGGCAGCGCCAGTTGCGTGCCAGGATCTGCAGCCCGGCGGCTTCGAGGTGCTTGGCGGCGACGTCCTCGCCGAAGCGGCCGACCGCGTCCTTGACTCGCATGCGGCCACTGTGCCGCGCCGCTCAGTCACACGGGGGCGTCCCGCCACCCGGCTGTGGACGGCGGACGGGTTTCGACACCGCCTGTGGACGGCCGCGGCTCAGCTGCCGAAGCCGCCCTTCTCGGGCAGCGCGAGGTCGGGCTTGTCGAGCTCCTCGATGTTGACGTCCTTGAACGTCACCACGCGCACCGTCTTCACGAACCGGGCCGGGCGGTACATGTCCCAGACCCACGCATCGCGCATGGTGAGTTCGAAGTACACCTCGCCGTCGGTGTTC
>JAICKR010000095.1 GCA_025927835.1 Jatrophihabitans sp.
CCGCGGGTCGGGCGCCGGCGGCACACAGGCCGCGCGACCGGCGCACGCTGCTGCCGATCTCCCCGGTGCAGCGGCACACCGCCGCGGCCGACGTCGCGCTCCCCGGCCACGCGTGGGTGCCGACCGCCGCGATCCGCACCCGGCTCGACGACGCGCCCGTCGCCTACCTCAAGCTCGCCTCCGGCTGCGACCGGCGCTGCACGTTCTGCGCCATCCCGTCCTTCCGCGGTTCGTTCGTCTCCCGCCCGCCCGCGGACGTGCTCGCCGAGGCGCAGTGGCTCGCCTCGACCGGCGCACGTGAGCTCGTGCTGGTGAGCGAGAACTCCACCTCCTACGGCAAGGACCTCGGCGACCTGCGCGCGCTCGAGGCGCTGTTGCCGCAGCTCGCGGGGGTCGAGGGCGTCGAGCGCATCCGGGTGTCCTACCTGCAGCCTGCCGAGCTGCGTCCCGAACTGCTCGCGGCCATCGCGGCGACACCGGGTGTCGCGCCGTACTTCGACCTGTCCTTCCAACACGCCAGCGCGTCGGTGCTGCGCCGGATGCGCCGTTTCGGTAGCACCGAGAACTTCCTCGATCTGCTCGCCCGTGCCCGAGGGATCACGCCGGATCTCGGTGCGCGCAGCAATGTCATCGTCGGTTTCCCCGGCGAGAGCGAGGCCGACGTCGAGGAGCTGGAACGCTTCCTCTCCCGCGCGCGCCTCGACGCGATCGGCGTCTTCGGCTACTCCGACGAGGACGGCACCGAGGCGGCCGGCTTCGCGGACAAGCTCGATCCGGACGACGTGGCCGAGCGGGTCGAGCGGATCAGCGCGCTCGCCGACGAGCTGGTCACGCAGCGTGCCGAGGAACGGGTCGGCACCCGCGTCGAGGTGCTCGTCGAGGAGATCGACGGCGACGACCTCGTCGGGCGGGCCGCACACCAGGGTCCGGAAGTGGACGGTGCGGTACGCGTCCCGGAGGCCCGTGGCGTGGCCGCGGGCCAGTTCCTGCCGTGCTTCGTGGTCGACAGCGACGGCGTCGACCTCGTCGCCAAGCCGGCCGGCGACCCGTGGTGAACGAGCCGGTCCGCGACAAGCCGGTCGCAAAGGCGCTCGGGGACAAGCCGCTGCCCAAGCCGCAGCTGCCGCGGCTCACCGACGACCCGATCGGCGATCCGGCGAGCCCGGCGTCCGCGTGGAACATCGCCAACGCGCTCACGGTGTTCCGTCTCGCGCTGGTGCCGGTCTTCCTGCTCGCGCTGTTCGCCGACGGCGGGCACCGCACGAGCTGGCGGGTGCTCGCCTGGGTCGTGTTCGCGGTGGCGTCGATCACCGATCGCATCGACGGTGACATCGCGCGCAAGCGTGGGCTCGTCACCGAGTTCGGCAAGCTAGCCGACCCGATCGCGGACAAGGCGCTCATCTGCGCCGCGCTCATCGGGCTGTCGGCGCTGCACGACCTGCCGTGGTGGATCACCGTCGTGATCCTGACGCGCGAGATCGGGGTCACCCTGCTGCGCTTCTGGGTGATCCGGCACGGGGTCATCCCGGCCAGCCGCGGCGGGAAGGTGAAGACGCTGCTCCAGGCCGTCGCCACCGGGCTGTTCGTACTGCTCCCGATCGGGTCGTGGATCAAGCCGATCGCGTGGACGTTCATGACGGCCGCCCTGATCGTCGCGCTGGCCACCGGCTTCGACTACGTGGCGCGGGCGGTGCGGCTGCGGCGCGTGTCGCGCGCGGGCACGACCGGGGTGTCCGGATAGTTCTGGCCGGAATGCGGGGTACGCCCGGCCGCGTTGGCCCCTCGGTCGTGTTCGCCCAGAGCGGACGCGTTCCGGTTAGCCCGACGCGCGTTGCGGCTGCCAGGTACCGTGAGATCACGGTTGGCCGTGTCGCCGTCCCAGTCGAAGGGGGTTCCGATGCCCGTGCTGCGAGAAGTCGTGGGTGAGACCCTCCGTGGGCTGCGCATGCGCCAGCGCCGCACGCTGCGCGAGGTCTCCGGCGCCGCCCGGGTGAGCCTGGGCTACCTGTCCGAGGTGGAGCGGGGCCAGAAGGAACCGTCCTCCGAGCTGCTCGCCGCGATCTGCAGCGCGCTCGACGTCGAGCTCTCCGACCTGTTCGCCGAGGTCAGCCAGACGCTGCGCCGCGAAGAGAAGCTGGCCCTGCACAACCGGGTCGCCCTCGTGGGTGCCGGCTCGGCCCGCATCGCGACCGCGCCGGTGCCGAAGGACGCCCCGGGCAGCGCGAAGGCCCAGGTGCGCAGCCTGACCACCGCCGCCGCCTGAGCCCAGGCTTCGTCACATCTGCCACTCCGGTCACAGGTTGGCCGACCCGCCGCGCCGCGTCCCGGATCGCGCCCGAGCGCGGAGATAACTTGCGCTCAGCGCCGACCCTGCCGGGTTCACGGCAGCGGCTCGGCGGCCTGAGGAGGTCCGATGAGCGACCCGCTGTACGACACGCTGTTCCGCCCGACGACGCTGTCGCCCCGGGTCACGTCCGCGGCCCCGGTGCGCGAGAAGGGCGTCCACACCCGCGCCGGCAACGCCATGAACCGCACCCGTGCCGCGCTGCTGTCCGGCGCCGCGCGCGCCGTGGAGGTGAGCGGTACCAAGATCACGATGGCGCAGGTGGCCGCGGCCGCCGGCGTCGCGAAGGCGACCCTGTACAACCACTTCCGCACCCGCGACGCGGTGCTCGACGCCCTCGTCGAGCAGCAGGTCGAGACGATCATCGAGGCGCAGGCCGGCAAGACCCTCGGCGTCGCGCTCGTCGACGCCGCGACCGCCATCGCGACCAGCCCGGTCCGCCGCGGGCTCGCGCGGGTCGAGCCGGCCGTGCTCGCCACGGTCGCTCGCATCGACGCGGCAGCTCCTGGCTGGCAGCGTGCCCGCGCCGCGGTCGAGGCGGCACTGGCTGCCGAGGGCCGTGACGGGGTGGACATCGTGCTGCGGTGGCTGGCGTCCTTCCTGCTCACCGAGGCGGAGCCGGAGTCGATCGCACTCGACGTGGCCGTGCTGCTCACCGGGCTGCCCGCTCCGGCGCCGCCGGCGGCATGATGAAGGTGTGGCCGCCGACCCGCGTGAAGCTCTTGCGGGTTCCCTGAGTCACGCGCGCCGGGCGATCGCGTTGATCGCCGAGCAGCGCGCCGCGGCCGAGCGGCAGTTCGGGGCGCTGGTCGTCAACGAGGCGAACGTGCTGCAGGCCTTACGGGCACAGCGCACCTGCCTGGAGGACAGCCGCGCGGAGATCGAGCGAGCCCGGGCGCTCGCCGCACAGGCCGGTGCTGCTGCGCATGCGGACGGCGTCGACGCGACGCCCTACGAGCAGACCGTCGCGGGCCTGCAGCGTCAGGCCGACGTCGTGGCCGCGACCCGCGCCCAGCTCGAGGACGCGGAGCACGCGTGCCGCGACAACATGTCGCGCGCCCGCGCACTGCTGCGCGACAACCAGAGCCGGCTGGACGCGTCGCTGCGTGAGCAGTTGCAGCTGCTCGCCGCGCTCGAACGGCTCGAGCGCGATCGCGCCGTCGATCAGCTACGGAGGGGCTGGCAGGACGGGCACCAATAGGTGCTGCGGGCGCGCGGGGGAGTGCCCTGGTCGGCGCGCTCGATCGGGGTGCGGCAGCGCAGGCACGGCTGACCGCCCCGTTCGTAGACCCAGTGCGCCTGGTCGCGCGCGGTGAGGCCGGTGGTGGACTGCTCGGGATGGTCGCGGTTGGCCCGCAGCAGCCGCTGCGCGGTGCCGACGAGCCGGTCCAGGTCGGGCACCGCGCCGGTCGGCGTCCATGGGTGGACGCGCTCGACGAAGAGCACCTCGCACTTGTAGAGGTTGCCGATGCCGGCGAGGTTGCGCTGGTCGAGCAGCGCCTCGCCGATCGGCGCCTCCGCAGCGGCGCGCAGGTTCTCGACCGCACGGGACGGATCCCAATCGGGGCCGAGCAGGTCCGGTCCGAGATGCCCGACGAGGCCGGCCTCGTCCGCCCGGGTGACGATCTTGAGGTCGTGCACACGGTAGCCCGTCGCGCGCCATTCGGTGTTGCCGAGGATCGCGCGGATCATGTGCTCGGGATGGCGGCGCGGCAGGCCGGTGCCCGCCCTCGACAGGTACCACGAGCCGTCCATGCGCAGGTGGCTGTGCACGGTGAACTCGTCGTCGACGCGCATCAGGATGTGCTTGCCGCGCGCGATCACCTCGACGACCGAACGCCCCCTCAGGTCGGCGGTCGCCAGCGCCGGGACGCGGAAGTCCGACTCGACGAGCGGCCGCCCGGCCAGCGCCTGGTGCAGGCGGTGCGCGGTCAGCCATACGGTGTCGCCTTCCGGCACTGCGTCGCCTGTCCTCTGGTGGCCGCCGGCTACCCGCGCAGCCGCAGGCCGCGTGGCGTGGGCCGGAAGCCGGCGGCCTCGAGCGCAGCGCCGAGCGCGGAGTCGGTCACCCGCACCCCGTCGGCACGCTCGACCTGCAGCTTGCCGAGCGCACCGTCGCGCACCGCGAGCGCCAGGGCGTCGGCCGCCGGCTGCAGCACCGCTGCGTCGTCGGTGAACGACAACAACGTGCGGCCGCCGCGCTCGACGTACAGCACGCAGGCGCCGTCGACCAGCACAACAAGCGCACCGGCCTTGCGCGCCGGTTGGTGCCCGCGGCCGCCGTCGGCCGGCCGGGCCGCGCTCGGCCACGGCAGCGCGGCGCCGTACGAATTCGCCGGATCGGTCGCGGGCAGCACGAGTGCGGCTGAGCCGTCGCTGCGCCGGACCTCGAGCGGGCGGGCTTCGCCACGGAGCCGGTCGACGGCGCCGGGCAGTGCGAACTGGGCGGCGCCGAGCCCTTCGACGAAGTAGCCGCGGCGCGCCCGCCCGGCCTCTTCGGCCGCCTTGAGCACCGGGTACACGCCCGCGAAGCCGCCCGTGATTCGCTCGCCCGCCACGCTGCCGCGGGTGACCAGCCCGTACCTGTCGAGCAACACATCGGCGCCGGCCAGTGCCCGGCGAGTCGGGTCGAGGTCGCGCGCCGGCACCGCCGACCATCGACCGGCCATGCTGGCCGGGATCGGACGCGTCACCGCGGTGCCGCTCGGCACCGTAAGCCCGGCGTAGCGCCCGTACCGGCCGCGCGGTGGCCGGGGCGGCCGGCGGTGCGCGGTGCGGCCACCGGAGCCGAGCAGCGCCCGCACCGGACCGAGCGTGTCGTTGGTCAGCCAGCCGGCCCAGACCAGATCCCACACCGCGCGGGCCACCACGTCGTCGGTCTCGTTCGAGCCGGCTCGGTCGGCCAGTGCCCGGAAGAAGAGGGCCTCGTCGACGCCCAGCGCGTCGCGCACCGCGACCGTGAGCGGGTCGCTGATCTCGTCGGGCACCGGTAGCACGAGCGAGGCGATGTCGGTCGGGGCGAGCGAGAGCCAGCCGTCCGCGCCGGCCAGTGCACCGGCACCCGCCCATACGACCTCGCCGGCGAGGGTGAGTTCGTCGAGCATGGCGGGGGAGTAGTCGCTCACCCGGCTGGGCAGGACGAGTGATTCGAGGGAGCTGGCGGGTACCGGCACGCCGGCGAGTTGTTCGATCGCGCGCAGCAACCCGTCCGCGCCGCGCGCGGCCCGCGCGCCGAGCCCCTGCCAGCTCGGGATGAACCGGGCCAGCGCCTCGGGCGCAACCGGCTCGACCTCCTTGCGCAGCGCGGCGAGCGAACGGCGCCGGATCGCGCGCAGCACTTCGAGGTCGCACCACTCGGTGGCCACCCCACCCGGGCGGAACTCGCCCTGGACGAGTCGCCCCGTGGCACCCAACCGCGCGAGCGCCGTCGACACCACCGCGACACCGAGGCCCAGCCGGTCGGCGACGTCTTGCGCGACGAACGGGCCGTGCGTGCGGGCGTAGCGCGAGACGAGGTCGCCCAGCGGATCGCGGACCGGTTCGGTAAATGCTTCGGGCACGCCGACGGGCAGCGCGGCACCCAGCGCATCGCGGAGCCGGCCGGCGTCCTCGATCGCGAGCCAGCGTTGCTCGCCGGCGATCCGGATCCGGATCGCGCGCCGGCCCTCCTCGAGTGCCGCGAGGTCGTGTGGGGTCGCACCGCGCGCGAGTGCCTCGTCGGTGCGTAGGTCGCCGACCGAACGCAACAGGTCGTGGACGGCGTCAATGCCGTGCGCCTGCCGCTCGGGCGCCAGCCGGGCGATCTCTGACTCGACCTCGGCGATGGCGTCTGCGTCGAGTAGCTCGCGCAGATCGGTCGCGCCGAGCAGTTCCGCGAGCAGTGCCGAGTCGAGCGACAACGCCTGCGCGCGCCGTTCGGCCAGGGGTGCGTCGCCGTCGTAGAGGAACATGCCGACGTAGCCGAACAGCAGTGACCGCGCGAACGGCGAGGCCGCCGGGGTCTCGACCTCGACCAGCTTCACCGCCCGCGACCCGAGATCGCGCATGAGCCCGGTCAGGCCAGGCACGTCGAACACGTCCTGCAGGCACTCGCGCATCGCCTCGAGCACGACCGGGAAGTCGCCGTAGTCACTCGCTACCTGCAGCAGTTGGTTGGCCCGTTGCCGCTGCTGCCACAGCGGCGTGCGCCGGCGTGGATCGCGGCGCGGCAGCAACAGTGAACGCGCTGCGCACTCGCGGAAGCGCGAGGCGAACAACGCCGAGTTGCCGACCTCGGCGGTCACCAGCGATTCGATCTCCTCCGGCTCGAAGATCGCGATCTCGGCGTTCGGCGGCTCGGCATCGGTGTCGGGCAGACGCACCACGATGCCGTCGTCGGAGTGCATCGCCGAGACCTGCAGCCCGTACCGCTCGCGCAACCGCGCGGTGATCGCGAGCGCCCAGGGTGCGTTGACCGGCGCCCCGAACGGCGAGTGCACGACGAGGCGCCAGTCGCCGAGCTCGTCGCGGAACCGCTCGACGAGCACGGTGCGGTCGTTGGGGAGGTGGTTGGTCGCCGCGCGCTGCTCGGCGAGGTAGGCGAGCAGGTTGGCGGTGCCCCACTCGTCGAGCCCGGCCGCGCGGGCGCGCGCTTCGGCCTCGTCGGGCGCGGCGTCGGACACCTCGCGCAGGAACGCACCGAGTGCCCGGCCCAGCTCGACCGGACGTCCCGGCGAATCGCCCTTCCAGAACGGCATCCGGCCGATCTCGCCCGGTGCCGGGGTCACCATCACCCGGTCGTGCGTGATGTTCTCGATGCGCCACGACGACGAGCCGAGCAGGAACACGTCCCCGACGCGGGACTCGTACACCATCTCCTCGTCGAGCTCGCCCACCCGTCGCCCAGGCCCGTCGGCGCCCGCGAGGAACACCCCGAACAGCCCGCGGTCGGGGATCGTGCCGCCGCTGGTGACCGCGAGCCGCTGTGCCCCGCGCCGTGCGCTGAGCTCACCTGTGACGCGGTCCCACACGAGACGCGGGCGCAACTCGGCGAACGCATCGGACGGGTAGCGCCCGGCCAGCATGTCGAGCACCGCCTCGAGCGCCGAGCGCGGCAGGCCGGCGAACGGCGCCGCGCGCTGTACCAGCGATTCGACCTCGTCGACGGTGACCTGGTCGAGCGCCACCATCGCCACGATCTGCTGGGCCAGCACGTCGAGCGGGTTGCGCGGGTAGCGCATGGCTTCGATCGCGCCCACCCGCATCCGCTCCGCGACCACTGCGCACTCGACGAGGTCGCCGCGGAACTTCGGGAAGATGACACCCCGCGAGACGGCGCCGACCTGGTGACCTGCTCGGCCGACGCGCTGCAGGCCGGCCGCGACGGACGGCGGCGACTCGACCTGCACGACGAGGTCGACCGCACCCATGTCGATGCCGAGCTCGAGCGAGGAGGTGGCGACCACCGCGGGCAGCCGGCCCGCCTTCAACTCCTCCTCGACCAGGCTGCGCTGCTCGCGCGAGACCGAGCCGTGGTGCGCCCGGGCGACGACGACATCACCGGTCGGGTGCCCGGCGCCGGACTGGCCCATGAGCTGGGCCGGCGGCGCGCCGTCGTCGAGCTGCAGCCCGGCCCGCTCGGCGGCGAGCTCGTTGAGCCGGGCGGTCAGGCGCTCGGCGAGCCGGCGCGAGTTCGCGAACACGATGGTGGAGCGATGCGCCTGCACGAGGTCGAGCACCCGTTCCTCGACGTGCGGCCAGATCGAGGCGCGCCGCTGCGCACCGGCAGCCGGGCCGGTGAGGTCGTCGGTCGGCTCACCGATCTCGGTCATGTCCTCGACCGGGACGACGACCTGCAACTCGACCGATTTGTCGGTAGGCGGCTGCACGACGGTGACCGGCCGGCCGCCGGCCAGGAACGTCGCGACCTCGTCGACGGGCCGCACCGTCGCGGACAACCCGATGCGCTGCGCCGGTGCGGCGAGCAGCGCGTCGAGCCGCTCGAGCGAGACGGCGAGATGCGCGCCGCGCTTGGTGGCACAGACGGCATGCACCTCGTCGACGATCACCGTGTCGACCGAACGCAGCGACTCGCGCGCCGACGACGTGAGCAGCAGGAACAGCGATTCCGGCGTGGTGATCAGGATGTCGGGCGGCCGGCGCAGGAACGCCCGGCGTTCGTCGGCCGGGGTGTCGCCGGATCGCATTCCGACCGTGATGTCCGGCTGGGGCAGCCCGAGCCGGGCCGCCGCCTGCCGGATGCCGGCCAGCGGCGCGCGCAGATTGCGCTCGACGTCGACGGCCAGTGCCTTGAGTGGGCTGATGTAGAGCACCCGGCAGCGGCGCAGCGGATCGGCGGGCACCGGCTGGAGGGCCAACGTGTCGAGTGCAGACAGGAATGCGGCGAGCGTCTTGCCCGAGCCGGTCGGCGCGACGACGAGGGTGTGCTCGCGACGTGCGATGGCCTGCCACGCCCCGACCTGGGCGGCCGTCGGGGCCGCGAAGGCACCCTCGAGCCAGGCACTGGTCGCCGGGGAGAAGTCAGGCACGCGTCCAGTGTGCCGCGGGGCTACGACAGATACGCCTCGCCCGGGCCTGCGCCCGGCTCGTCCGGATGCACCGAGGCCTCGCGGAACGCAGCCTGCAGCGTGCCCAGGCCGTTGCGCAGCGGTTCGCGGTGCTCGCCGAGTCCGTCGCCGGCTGCGGCGAGCAGACCGGCAAGGGCGTCGATCAGCGTGCGCGCCTCGACCAGGTCGAGGTCGGGCTCCTCACCCGGGGCCAGTCCCAGCTTCTCGCCGGCGGCGTTGAGCAGCACCGCGGCCGACTGGCTGATCACGTGCGCCGCCGGCACGCTGGCCATCTCGCGCCGCCCCACGTCCAGCGTGGCGAAGCCGTGGGCGGGCAGCGGAATGCCGTCCGTCGGGTGCGGCGCCGCGGCGCTGCCCGGAATTCCGGAGCTCGCAGCGGGGTTCACGTCGATCGCGGGGTTTGGGGTGTGCGAAGCCACGCTGTTACCCTGTCATTGCGACCAGCCTCCGCCCATGGCGGGGGTGTGCAAGCGGAAGCCCTGAGAAATCAGACTTTGTGCCTCCCACCCGAGCCGCCAGCGTTTAGGGCAGCCGGGTCCGGTCCCCGGCGTTCGGCTTCGAGCGCCGGTGTCACCGTCCGCCAAGGACGGTGCGGACCGGTCGGATCACGGCCCCGTGCGCACAAAGCGCAACGGGGCCGTTGCTCTTGTCCGGGACTCGGACGGGGCGGGGGCCCAGCATCACCCATAACGTTTCGACCGTTGGAGGTCCCATTAGTTCCGAACTGAGGATCAACGACCGGATCCGCGTCCCCGAGGTGCGCCTCGTCGGGCCCGAGGGCGAGCAGGTCGGCATCGTGCCGATCGGCAAGGCGCTCGAACTCGCCGCCGAAGCGGACTTGGATCTCGTCGAGGTCGCGCCGATGGCGCGGCCACCCGTCTGCAAGCTCATGGACTACGGCAAGTTCAAGTACGAGAGCGCGCAGAAGGCACGTGAGGCCAGGCGCAACCAGGCCCTCACGGTCATCAAGGAGATGAAGCTCCGCCCGAAGATCGACTCGCACGACTACGAGACCAAGAAGGGTCACGTCGAGCGGTTCCTCAAGCAGGGCGACAAGGTGAAGATCACCATCATGTTCCGCGGTCGCGAGCAGTCGCGTCCGGAGCTGGGATTCCGCCTTCTGCAGCGTCTCGCCGATGACATCTCCGAACTCGGCTTCGTGGAGTCCTCACCCAAGCAGGACGGCCGCAACATGATCATGGTCGTGGCGCCGCACCGCAGCTCCAAGCCCACCCGGGTGCCTCGCGAGAGCACCACCGAGACCGCCGACACCGAATAAGACGCCGGCGCACCAGCGAACAGGACTACCGCAATGCCCAAGAACAAGACCCACAGCGGGATCAAGAAGCGCGTCAAGGTCACCGGCACCGGCAAGCTGCTGACCCAGCACTCCGGCATGCGCCACAACTTGGAGAAGAAGCCCTCGACGCTGACCCGCCGGCTGACCGGCGTGAAGGAAGTTGCGGCGGTCGACGCGCCACGCGTGAAGAAGCTGCTCGGCCGCTGAGCGCGGCACCCCTGCTGTAGCTCGTCAAACCCGCCGCCCGCGCCTGGGCGGCCCGAACACCCAAGGATCTTGTTGTGGCACGCGTCAAGCGGGCAGTGAACGCCCAGAAGAAGCGCCGGAGCACCCTCGAAGCCGCCAGCGGTTACCGCGGTCAGCGTTCGCGGCTCTACCGCAAGGCCAAGGAGCAGCTGCTCCACTCGGCGACCTACTCCTACCGCGACCGCAAGGCACGCAAGGGCGACTTCCGGCAGCTGTGGATCACCCGCATCAACGCGGCGGCCCGCGCGAACGACATCACCTACAACCGGTTCATCCAGGGGCTTCGCCTGGCCGGTGTGAGCGTCGACCGCAAGGTCCTGGCCGACCTGGCCGTCACCGACGAGACCGCGTTCGCCGCGCTGGTCGAGGTGGCGCGCGCGGCGGTCGCCGCCGAAGGCACCGGTGGCGCCCAGTCGCCGGCTGCCTGATCACGCACACCTGCTGAGCTCGCCGACCGTGCTGAGCTCGTCGAACGCCCGGCTCGCCGCGGCCCGCCGTCTCACCCGACGGCAGGGTCGCCGCGACGCCGGGCGTTTCCTTGCCGAGGGCGCGCAAGCCGTTCGCGAGGCGCTGGGCGCCGGCGCCGTCCTGGAGCTGTTCGCGACGGCCGAGGCGATCGAGCGCCACCCCGAGCTGACCGGCGACGCCTCCGAGATCGGCGCCAAGGACGCGGCCGGGCTGTCCGAGACGGTCACGCCGCAGGGCCTGGTCGCGGTGTGCCGCACGATCGACGTCCCGCTCGCCACCGCGCTCGAGCGCCGGCCGCGCCTGGTCGCCGCGCTCATCGACACGAACGACCCGGGCAACGCCGGGACGATCCTGCGCACCGCAGACGCTGCCGGCGCCGACGCGGTGGTGCTGGCGGGGGGAGTGGATCCCTACAACGGCAAGGCGGTGCGCGCGAGTGCCGGCAGCCTGTTCCACCTGGACGTCGTGCTCGCTGCCGGCGCCACCGAGCTGGTCGAAATCGCCCGCGCGCACGGGCTGAGCGTGCTGGCCACGACCGGCGCCGGCGCGCGCGAGCTGGACGCGCTCGCCGACGACGGGTCGCTCGCCGCGCCCACCGTCTGGCTGTTCGGCAACGAGGCGCGGGGACTTCCCGCCGAGCTGATCGCCGCCTCGGACGCGTCCGTCCGGGTCCCGGTCCACGGCCGCGCGGAGAGCCTCAACCTCGCCGCGGCGGCGGCGGTGTGCCTCTACGCCAGCGCCCGGGCCCAGCGCCACTGACCGCTATGCTGTGCAGGTGAGTTCGACGGTCCTCGCTTGCGGCAGCCCTTCGCCATTCGGCGCGCGGCTCACGGCCGCATCGTCGCTGCGTTGACGCCCGGGCGAGCCGCGCCGGCGCCCGTGTCGTCAGCGCTGTCCGTGTCCGCAACGTGCACGAGGAAAGAACTCACCCATGACCGATAAGGGCTTCGACCCCGTCGAGGTCGCCGCGCTGCAACCGGAAGCGCTCGACGCGAACGTCTCCGCCGCGCTGGCCGCCTTCGCCGCGGCCGGCGATCTCGACCAGCTCAAGACCGCCCGGCTGGCCCACGCCGGGGACCACTCGCCGCTCGCCCTCGCCAACCGTGAGATCGGCGCGCTCCCGCCGGCAGCCCGAAGGGCGGCCGGGCAGCGCGTCGGTGCAGCGCGCGCCGCGGTGAAGGATGCGCTCGAGGCCAGGCAGGTCGTGCTGGCCGCCGAGCGCGATGACCGCATGCTGGTCGAGGAGTCGGTCGACGTCACGCTGCCCACCGACGAACGCCCGAGCGGTGCCCGTCACCCGTTGACCACCCTGCAGGAGCGGATCGCGGACATCTTCGTGGCGATGGGTTACGAGGTCGCCGAAGGGCCGGAGATCGAGGCCGAGTGGTTCAACTTCGACGCGCTCAACATCGGGGTCGACCACCCGGCCCGCTCGATGATGGACACCTTCTTCGTCACGTCGCCGGATTCCGGCCTCGTGCTGCGCACGCACACCTCGCCGGTGCAGGCGCGCGCCATGCTGGTACGCCAGCCGCCCATCTACGTGATCTGTCCCGGCAAGGTGTTCCGCACCGACGAACTGGACGCGACACACACCCCGGTGTTCCACCAGGTCGAGGGTCTGGTCGTCGATGAGGGAATCACGATGGCGCACCTGAAGGGCACCCTCGACCACCTCGCCGAGGAGGTGTTCGGCGTCGGCATCACCACCCGGTTGCGTCCCTCGTACTTCCCGTTCACCGAGCCGAGCGCGGAGGTCGACCTGATCTGCTTCGTCTGCCGC
>JAICKR010000070.1 GCA_025927835.1 Jatrophihabitans sp.
CATCACCTCCAGCAACTGCTCATCCGAACAACCCGTGAGGTCCAACCCCTGCAGCTCGTCCAACGCCGCGTGCGCGCGCGCCAGGACCCGGGACGGGTCGACCGGCTGCAACACCGCGCTCATACGTACGATAATACATCAGACGTCCGACACTTCCAGGTCTTTTCCATCAATGTGGACAACCAAGACCCGTCCACACCAAGACACCGGAACCAGCCGCGAACTGTCACCCCGGAGTGCTAACGCAACCGACCGACCAACCCCTCGTCGCCGCGCCTTTCGCTTCGACCGCCAAGGACGACTAATTCAACCCGGCAGCACTGAGATACAAAGCCAACGCCTGCGCCGTCTGCGTACACAGGTCGGTGACCTGCTGCGCGCCCTGCACAGTGGCCGACGCGGCCATCTGCTCGTACCGGCCGTCCGGGGTGCGGCGCTGCGTCGAGACGTAGGAGCACAAGCCCGGCTCCGCGGTGCTCTGGAAGAGCAGATGGCCGAACTCGGTCGTCTGGGTGGAACCGGTCGGCTGTGCGGTGTTGGCGAGCACGAAGTTGAAGAAGAGGAACACCGACGGCGCGCGCACCTCGCAGCTCGCGCCGAAGCCCTGGTCGGTGAGCTCGCCGTTGGCGAACGCAGCAAGCGTGGTGGTGAGGTTGGACGCGCGGGTCACCGCACAGGCGTCGAACCTCGTGAGCGATTGGGTCGGGAGCCGCAACCGCGGCACGTTGCCGGCCGCGAGCACCGCGGCAAGCCGGGTCGCCATCGCATCCGTCGAGGCACAGTCGAGGTCGGCGTTGGGTTGGGTGCCGGTCGCCGGCACCGAGTTCACGGTGAGCAGGACACTCCCGGGTGCGAGCTCGCGTCGGCACTCCCCCGTCGCGGCGACGAACGGATAGCTGTAGATCCGCTCGCCCGACGACGTGCGCGTCGTGCGTCCCTTCTGCTCGGCCGGCAGTCCCGACGACGCATAAACCGTGATGTCGAGGACCGACTTCGTGCCATTGCGCAACGACACCGAACATCCCGGCGGGAACTGCCGGCCGTCGAACACCGGCGTGAGCGAACCCGGGAAGCCACGCAGCGCGCCGAGGCCGATCGCGGTGCACAGATCGGCGGTGACCGGGTCGCCGATCGCGGAGGTCACCGGCGTGCGCAGGATGTCACCGGTCGCCGTCGACGCGGTCGGCCCCACGGGCGGTGTCGCGCTTGCACTAGGCCGCGGCGCCACGGCGGAGCCGGTGCCACCGACGCTGCCGGCGCCCGTGACGACGGGCGTGCAGCCGGCGAGCAGCGCGACTGCCGCTAGCACGAGCGGCCCGCGCCATGTCACCCGAAGAAGACCTCGGCCTCCGCGTACAGCTCCGGCTTGACGAGCTTGAGCTCGGTCGTCGCGTCGGCGAGCGGCACCCGGACGATGTCGGTGCCGCGCAGCGCGACCATCTTCCCCCAGTCGTTCTCACTCGCCGCGTCGATGGCGTGCAGACCGAAGCGCGTGGCGAGCATCCGGTCGAACGCGGTGGGCGTGCCGCCGCGCTGGATGTGGCCGAGGACGGTGGTGCGCGCCTCCTTGCCGGTGTTCTTCTCGATCTCGGCGGCCAGCCACTCGCCGATGCCGCCGAGGCGGGCGTGCCCGAACGCGTCCAGCCCCTTCTCCAACACCGCCTCGCCGCTGCCGGACGGCGTCGCGCCCTCGGCCACCACGATGATCGGCGCATAGTGCGCCTGGAAGCGGCTCTCGACGTACGCGCACACGCGCTCGACCGAGAACGGCTGCTCGGGGATGAGGATGACGTTCGCCCCACTGGCCATGCCGGCGTGCAACGCGATCCAGCCGGCGTGCCGGCCCATCACCTCGACGATCAGCGCGCGGTGGTGCGACTCGGCAGTCGTGTGCAGCCGGTCGATCGCCTCCATCGCGATGTTGACCGCGGTGTCGAAACCGAAGGTGTAGTCGGTCGCGTTCAAGTCGTTGTCGATCGTCTTCGGCACCCCGACGACGTGCACACCGCGCTCGGCGAGCTTGGTCGCCACGCCGAGGGTGTCCTCCCCGCCGATCGCGACCAGCGCGTCGACGCCGAGGCGGTGCAGGTTCTCGGTCACGCGCTCGACGCCGCGCTCCTCCTTGAAGGGATTCGTGCGCGACGAACCGAGGATGGTGCCGCCGCGCGGCAGGATGCCGCGCACGTCGGGGATGCCCAGCGGCATCGTGGTGCCCTCGAGCGGCCCGCGCCATCCATCGCGGAAGCCGACGAACTCGTGGCCGTAGATGCCGGCGCCCTTGCGGACGACGGCGCGGATCACCGCGTTCAGCCCCGGGCAGTCGCCGCCCCCGGTAAGCACACCGATCCGCATGTATCCGAAGCCTAGGTCATGCGATGAGCTGGAACCGACAAGCAACCGCGCGATGTGACCGGAGGCTGATTCGGGACGACAACAGGGAAACTTCGGTGAGGCGGGGTCAACAATCTATTGCGCGCCAGCGCAACAGATTGTGGCGGGCGTCGGCCAACGCGTCGTGCTGGTCGGCCGGGGCCGACGGCAGCGGCGGGCTGCCGGCGTCCTCCCAGCGCTGCCGCAGCTCGTGCGTGAACCGCGGGATCGATCTGGGGAGCGCGCGCATGTCGCCCCATAACTGGCCCAGCGCCACGTGGTCGTAGGCGGACATCCAGGCCCACAACTCGATCGACTCGCCCGGCTCGGTGAGGAACGTGAGCAGGTCGGCACGGATCTGCTCCAGCGAGCGCCATGCGGGGTCGGCCGGCGCCGGCAGCTTGTCGAGCACGTTGCGGCGCACCCACTCGATCGCCTTGGTCGGGTCGAACTCGGTCGACACCGCGTAGAACTCGCGGCCCGTCTCGTCGACGACGCCGATCGAGACGAGATCGATGGTGCGCCCGTCCTCGATGAACTCGCAGTCGTAGAAGTACCGCCGCACGTGTGCTCGGGAGTCGCTCAGGAGGCCCGGGTACCCGGGACGCGGTCGCCGAGCTCGCGCACGTCCGCGCCGCGCTCCCGGCTGCCGAACCCGGTGTCCTTGCCGGCGTCGGCCTTGACCTTGGCCGCGTACTGGTCGACGTACTCCTGGCCGGACAGCTGCATCAGCTCGTACATGATCTCGTCGGTCATCGACCGCTCGACGAACCGGTCGCCGGACATGCCTTCGTAACGGGAGAAGTCCAGCGGCTTGCCGAGCCGCACGCCCGGACGGGGGCGCAGCTTCGGGAACAGCCGTCCCGGCGGCTGGATCACCCGGGTGTTCACCATTGCGCAGGGGATCACCACCGCGCCGGATTCGAGCGCCATCCGGGCCACGCCGGTCTTGCCGCGGTACAGCCGGCCGTCCGGTGAGCGGGTGCCCTCCGGATAGATGCCGAGGAGTGGGGCCTCGCCCGCGTGGAGCACGCGCACCGCGGTGTTCAGCGCCGCACGGGCGGCGTCCTTGTCGCTGCGGTCGATCGGTACCTGACCGACGCCGGAGAAGAACATCCGGGAGAAGAAACCCTTGATGCCGGGCGTGGTGAAGTACTCCGCCTTGGCCAGGAAGGTGACCTTGCGCGGCATCAGCACCGGCATGAAGAACGAGTCACAGAACGACAGGTGGTTGCTGGCCAGGATGGCCGGGCGGTCGTCGGGGATGTTCTCTTTGCCCTCGACCCACGGCCGCCAGAGCAGGCGGAGCAGGGGTCCGAGGAGGATGAACTTGGCGAGCCAGAAACCCACCGCTTCCTCCGCAACGCCAGTCGTGTGAAATTCCGCGTCTTGCCCCGCCCCGACACTAGTGCGGGCCCGGCGCTTCGCACCACCCGCCTGCCGAGCACCCTCAGCGCATCTCGCCGCGAGCAGGCACAATGGCCGGGTGGATGGCCCGACCGGCATGGTGCCCGACGCAGAGCCCTTCGCCGCCGACGGCGGCCCGATCGGCATCGTGGTGAGCCACGGCTTCACCGGCATGCCGGCGAGCATGCGGCCGTGGGCGCAGCACCTGGCGGCGGCCGGCTACAGCGTGCGGCTGCCGCTGCTGCCCGGCCACGGCGCCACCTGGCGCGAGACGAACAAGTCCCGCTGGCCCGAGTGGTACGCGACCGTCGAGGCCGCCTACCTCGACCTGAAATCGCGCTGCGACCAGGTCTTCGGGTTCGGGCTGTCGATGGGCGCGTGTCTGGTTACCCGGGTCGCCGAGGTGCACCCGGACGGCATCGCCGGCCTCGTCCTCGTGAACCCGGCCTACGGCACCCGCCGCGCCGACGCGAAGCTCGCCCCCTACATCTCGTGGGCGGTGCGGTCCCGTCCCTCGATCGGGGGCGACATCAAGAAGCCCGGCGTCGCGGAGCCGGCGAACGACCGCACTCCGGTCGTGGCGTTCGCGTCGCTGCAGAAGCTGTGGAAGGTGACGGTCGCCGACCTGCCCCAGCTACGGGCGCCGGTGCTCATGTATCGCTCCCGCGAGGACCACGTCGTCGACGACCTGTCCGGTCAGCTGCTCAAGGCAGGTGCGGTGAACACGACGGTGCGCGAGGTCGTGCTCGAGGACAGCTACCACGTGGCCACCCTCGACAACGATGCGCCGCAGATCTTCGCGGGCAGCGTCGAGTTCGTCGAATCGCTGGCCGGCGCGACGCCGCTGGGCGGCGCGGCGCCATGACGAGCCGGGACGCGGGCAGCGACCCCACCGGAGCGGACCGGCTGGACAACGGTCTGCGCGCGCCCGCATACGTCCCGCTGACCGACGTCGACGCCGCGGTCGGTCAGCACCTGCTGTCCGCCCTCGGCCGCGCCCGCATCGCCGCATACCTCGGCCCGGTCTCGGCGACCGATGCCGAGCACCGGCGGCTGTTCGTCGCCTCGGACGAGCGGATGGACGCGCGCACCATCGTGGCTGCCGCGGTGCGCGCGCTGGGCGCCGCGCAGCCCGAGCTGCCCGCCGCCGACCCGCTGGCCGGCATGGACACCGACGCGGCGTTCCATGAGCTCGTCGCCGACTGGCGCATCGACACGGTGGCCGCGGTGCGCGAGGCCGAGCGCGACCTGTCCCGCGAGGACGCCGAGTGGCGGGCCCGGCTGATCCGGCCGCAGGAGTCCGACGAGGTGTGGCTCGACGAGGAGCACTACATCCCGCCGCCGCCACCACCGCTGCCCCGCCTGGCGGCGCCGACGATCATCGCGATGTCGGTGCTGGCGATTTCGATCATCCTGCTCGGGCTGGGCGGCCAGATCGGGCTGGCGAGCGGGTTCAGCTTCGCGCTCGGCATCGGCGGCCTGCTGCTCGGGGGGATCATCCTGTTCAGCCGCATCCGTGAGCACCGCCGCGACGATGACGACGACGGTGCGGCGATTTGACCAATCCGGCCACTCGTATCTCGGTCTGACCCCTCGTCCCTCGGGGCCATCTCGAGCTCCGAACGCAAGCTCGCTCGTCCCTCGCTCGCGCGGGGCCGGGCTCGGACCGAACCCCACTCGTCGCGCAGGGGCTCCTCAGGGGTTGATCCTCGCTTCGCCGGGCCCTCTTAAGGCGTGGCGGTTACCAGCTCAACCGTGACGAGGACGCCTGTCGTCGGGGTTCGGCCTGGGAGTTCCGTTGCGTCGGCGACGTTCAGTCGGCCGTCCACGAAGAGCCGGCCGGCGACGCCCACTCGCTCGTCGACCAGCACCTGCCACGCGGCGGTGCCGGGGCGGTCGGAGCCCTCGGCGCTGACGATCACCGGCGGGTCGCCGGGCACCAGCCCGTCGATCGCGGCCTGCAGATCGCGGGCCTGCACGACACGGTCGGCCGCGTTGCCGACGAGCGTCGCCGACACCACGACGAAGTCGGCCCCGCGCAGTCGCAGTGCGGCGAGCGCGGCCCCGGCCTGGCCGCCCGGCAGCCGGACGTCGCGCACCGCGGTGACATCCACGCCCAGGGTGGACAGCAGCAGGTTCGCGCCCGCGGTGCGGCCGCCGGTGACGACCACGAGCCCGGCCCGGCGCGCCAGCGCGGCGCAGATCGAGCGCCAGCGCAACAGGTGCGGGCCACCGTGCACACACACCACATCGGCGCCGGCGCTGCCGATGACGTCCGCGAGCGCGCCCCGGTCGTGGCCGAAACCGCGGGCATCGACGGTCAGCAGGCGCATCCGCCCATCCTGCCGCAGCCGTTCCCCCGAGTTGTCCGCCGCTCAGTACGCGTACACGTCACGAGGGGCGGACAACTCCGGCGCGCCTTCGACGTCGTCCACGGGAGGATCAACCGGAGGAGCCCTTGGGCGACGATGGTTCGGTCCGAGCCCGGCCCCGCGCGAGCGAGGGACGAGCGAGCTTGCGTTCGGAGCTCCGATCGGCCCCGAGGGACGAGAGGCCAGGAGGAGATTCGAGAGACCGGCTAGATCACGTATAGCGGCGGGCGAGGTCGGCCGCGCCCACGAGCCCGGCGTCCGGACCCAGCGCGGCGGTCTCGATCGCCGCGACCGGCCGGAAGCCTCGGCCGGTGAGCGAGTGCGCGAACTCCTCGCGCGCCGGGCGGACGAGGATCTCACCGGCCGCGGAGACCCCGCCGCCGATGACGAACATCGACGGGTCGAGCACCGCGGCCAGGTTCGCCAGGCCGCGGCCCAGCCAGCGGCCCATCGTGGTGCAGATCGAGCTCGCCGCGGGGTCACCCGCCGCGGCCGCCGCGGTGACGACCGGCCCTTCGAGCGCATCCACCGAACCGGCCAGCTCGAGCATCGCGGCCGCCGCGACCGGCGAATCCTGGGCGAGCTCGCGCGCGTCGCGGGCCAAGGCCCGCCCGGACGCGTACATCTCCCAGCAGCCGAGGTTGCCGCACGCGCAACGCCGTCCGTCCGGCACGAGCGTCATGTGCCCGTACTCGCAGGCAATACCGAACGCGCCGCGATAGAGCTTGCCGTCGACGACGAGCCCGCCGCCGATGCCGGTGCCCAGCGTCACGCACACGACGACCGACTGCCCCTGAGCGACCCCGAAGCGGTACTCGGCCCATGCGGCCGCGTTGGCGTCGTTCTCGACGATCAGGGGCAGATCGATCCGACCGGCCAACGCGTCGCGCACGGGTTCGTTGCGCCATGCAAGATGCGGCGAGAACAGCACAGTGGCGTGATCGTTCGCGATCCAGCCGGCGGCGCCGACGCCGACGGCGGCGACGTCGTTGCGTGCCGCGAGTGCGTGCACGACCTCGACGATCACCGACTCGGTGCTGGCGGCGTCGTCGCCTGGCGTGTCCCGGCGTTCCCGGTCGTGCACGCGCCCGTCCTCGTCGACGACTCCCCCGGCGACCTTCGTGCCGCCGATGTCGACACCGATGGCGAGCGCCACGACCTCAGGCGTCCGTCGGGTCGTCGAGCCGAATGTGCTCGATGCGCGGCGACGGGCTGGGCCGACGGGTGCGCCCGGATTCCGGGGCCGCCTTGAGGGCGACGTCGGCCAGGGCCTTCATCGCGGTCGCGATCGCGCCCGCCGCCTCGCCGAGCCGCTCGGTGACCTCGGGATGATCACCGCGCAGGACGTTCGCGAACTGGCAGATCGGGCACCACGGCAGGCACTCGCCGGACTGGTGTGGCGTCTCGGCGTCGGGGTAGCGCCTTGCCCACGCCTGCACGGCCTCGAGCAGCCGGCGCACCTCCTGGCCGAGCTCGTCGGGCGTCTCAGCCACGCCGACCACCTCCCGGCCCGGGCTTGGGCCGCGGGCGCGTGCGCGGCTCGGCGGTCGCCGGCCACTGCTCGTCGTCGGGCCGGAACCGCACCCGCAGTTCGCGGCCGTCGAACTCGCCGCCGCTGACGGTGCACCGGCGCAGCACGCTCGGCAGGGTGAGCACCCGCCGGTACGGGCCGACGCTGACGACCAGGTCGTCACCGGCCCGCACCGCGTCGACGTCGGCCCGCTCGGCGAGCGGCAGCGCCATGTGCAGGACGAAGCCGGAGCCGGTCTGCTCGACCCGCAGCAGGTCGGCGGTCGCGGCCGCAGGCACCGGGTCGTCGCCGGGCAGCGTCCCGTACAGCTCGCCGGCGACCACGCGCAACGCCTCGGCGCCGATCGGCTCGGCCGAGTGGTAGGGCAGTTCGCGCACCGGCAGCCCGGCGAAGGAGTCGCGGATCTCGGCGAGCTGCCGTCGCTGCGCCGCGGCCCAGCCGCGCCGCCACTCGTCCTCGCCTTCGGGGAAGACCCGGTTGGCCACGACGAGGTCGACCGAGTAGCCGTAGAGCGCGAGTGCGGTGAACGTGCGCCGCGCCTCGGCCGCGACGACCGATTCCGGGGTCAGCACGAGTCGCACGGTCGTGACGGTCGGGTCGCCGAGCAGCTTGCGCACCGAGGCGAGCTCGTCGTTGAGCCGCAGCAGCGCGTCGAAAAGCGTGTCCGGCGGCAGCACCTCGCGCCGGCCCAGCATCGTCGCGATGGGCCGCATGCTCTTCGCAATGCGCCGCTGCACCGGGAAGACCCGCTCGAGGTACCAGGTGAGCGCCTCGGGCAGCGCGAGCAACCGCAGTGTCTCCGCGGTGGGCGCGCAGTCGACGACGAGCGCGTCCCAGTTGCCGGTGAGCGCGAGTTCGCGCACGGCGAGCAGCGCGAGCACCTCGTCCACGCCGGGCAGCACGGTGAGCTCGTCCGCGGTGATCGGATCGACTCCCCCGCGCGCGAGCATGTCGACGAGGAACGTCTGCACATCGCGCCACGCGGCCTCGAACCTGCCCTGCGTGTCGATCTGCACCGCCCACAGGCTCGGCGCGACCTCGGTGGGTTCGTCGGTGAGTCGGACGTCGAGCGCGTCGGCGAGCGAGTGCGCGATGTCGGTCGAGAGCAGCAGCGTTTTCACCCCGCGGTCGGCCAGCCGCAGCGCAGTCGCCGACGCGGTGGTCGTCTTGCCGACGCCACCCTTGCCGGTGAACAGAACGATGCGCATGCAGCTCAGACCTTGAGGCCTTCGACGCGCTTCTTCAACTCCTTGAGCGCGGTGTCCATGACCACCCGCTCGGCCTTGCGCTTGAGCAGCCCGAGCATCGGGATCACCAGGTCCACCGACAACGCATACGTGACATAGGTGCGCCCCGGCCCGTCCGCGCGCAGCGTGTAGGAGCCGTGCTGGGCGCGCATCATCTGCCCCTGGCTCAGGTCCCACTCGACCTTCTGGTCGCCGGTCCAGACGTAGTTGAGCTCGTACTGGTCGCGCACGATGCCGGCGTCGAGCGTGAACGCGACCCGGCGGGCCCGTCCGTCCGGGCCCGCCTCGAGGACGTCGGCCTGCTTCACCGAGCCTGTCCATTCGGGGTAGTTGGCGAAATCCGCGATCACCGCCATCACCTCCGCGGGGTCCGCGTCGATCGATATCGACTGCGTCGACTCCTCCGGCGGCATAGGACGACAGGCTACCGCCCCGGAGTCGCACCGACCGGGCCTGCGGGCTACCGTGACGCAGTGCAAGAACTGCATGTCGCCAGCAAGGTGACGACTCTCACCCAGAGCAATACCGCGGATTTCGTCTTCGACAACGCCCGCGAGAGGCCGCAGCACGTCGCGCTCAAGCGCCGGGTCGGCTCGACCTGGGCCGACGTCACCGCCGCGCAGTTCGCCGCCGAGGTCACCGCGGCGGCCAAGGGCCTGATCGGCGCGGGCATCGAGCCCGGCGAGCGGGTCGCGGTGATGAGCAAGACCCGTTACGAGTGGACGGTCGCCGACTTCGCGCTATTCACCGCCGGCGCCGTGGTGGTGCCCATCTACGAGACCTCGAGCGCCGAGCAGGTCGAGTGGATCCTGTCCGACTCCGGGGCCCGGGCGATCTTCGTCGAGACGGCCGAGCACTCCTCGATCGTCGAAGCGGTCCGCGCGAACACGCCTGACCTCGCGCACGTGTGGCAGTTCGACGACAACGCGATCGGGCAGCTCACCGAGAGTGGCGCGGACGTCGCCGACGCCGATGTCGACAAGCGGCGCGGCGCGGTCAAGCTCGACGACCTCGCGTCGATCATCTACACCTCCGGCACGACCGGCCGGCCGAAGGGCTGCGAGCTCACGCACCGCTGCTTCGTCACCGAGTCGGTGGAGTTGCTGGACCTGCTGGACGACTTCTTCAACGCCGACACGTCCACGCTGCTGTTCCTGCCGATCGCGCATGTCTTCGGCCGCGCGATCGAGATCGGCGCACTCGCCGCAGGCTGCACGCTCGGGCACACCGCCGACGTGAAGAACCTGCTCGACGACCTTGCCGGGTTCAAGCCGACGTTCGTGCTCGCCGTCCCGCGCGTGTTCGAGAAGGTTTACAACACGGCCAAGCAGCGCGCGCACGCCGACGGCAAGGGCGCCATCTTCGACCGCGCCGAGTCCGTGGCGATCGCGTACTCGCAGGCGACGCAGGACGGCTCGCCGTCGCTGATGCTGCGGTTGCAGCACGCGCTGTTCGACCGGCTCGTGTACGGCCGGCTTCGGGCCGCCCTGGGCGGCAAGTGCGTGGCCGCCGTCTCCGGTGGCGCACCGCTCGGCGCCCGGCTCGGCCATTTCTTCCGCGGTATCGGCGTGACGATCTACGAGGGATACGGGCTCACCGAGACCACGGCCGGTGTCACCGTCAACCGGCCGAAGGCGATCAAGGTCGGCACGGTGGGCCAGCCGATCGGCGGCACGACGGTGCGCATCGCCGAGGACGGCGAGCTGCTGTTCAAGGCCCCGCACATCTTCCGCGGCTACTGGAAGAATCCCGACGCGACCGCCGAAGCCCTGGAGAAGGCCGGCTGGTTCCACACCGGCGACATCGGCGAGATCGACGACGACGGGTTCGTCCGCATCACCGGCCGCAAGAAGGAGCTCATCGTCACCGCAGGTGGCAAGAACGTCGCGCCCGCGGTGCTCGAGGACCGGGTGCGCGCGCACTGGCTCGTCAGCCAGTGCCTCGTGGTGGGCGATCAGAAGCCGTTCATCGCCGCGCTCGTGACGATCGACCCGGAGGCCTTCCCGACCTGGCTGGAGAAGAACGGCAAGCCGGCCGACACCGAGCTCTCCGACCTCGTCGACGACGACGATCTGCGCGCCGAGATCCAGACCGCGATCGACGACGCGAACAAAGCGGTCAGCAAGGCCGAGTCGATTCGCAAGTTCGTCATCCTCGGCGAGGACTGGACGGAAGCCGGCGGGCAGCTGACGCCGTCGCTCAAGCTCAAGCGCAACGTCGTGGTCAAGGAAGCCTCGACCGAGATCGACGGGCTGTACTCCGGCGCCAAGTCCGACTGACGGCCGGCTGACGGCCGACTGACGGCCCGAGCCGGCCAGCGGTCAACCGTCGAGCAGGGCGCGCAGCCGCCCGGCGAGCACGTCCCAGCGCCAGTCGCGCTCGACCCAGGCACGGCCGGCCGCGCCGAGCCGGGCGCGCAGCGCGTCGTCGCGCAGCAGCTGCACGAGCCGGTCGGCGACGGCCGGCACGTCCCGGCCGGCGACGACGTAACCGGTCTCGCCGTCGCGCACCGCATCGGGGGCGCCGCCGGAATCGCCGACGAGCACCGGCAACTTGGTGGCCGAGGCCTCGAGGTAGACGATGCCGAGGCCCTCGACGTCCATGCCGCCGCGGCGGGTGCGGCACGGCATCGCGAACACGTCCCCTGCCGCGTAGTGCGCGGCGAGCTCGCCGTGCGGCACGCCGCCGGTGAAGTGCACCGCGGACGAGACGCCGAGGGTGTTCGCGAGGGTCTCCAGCTCCTCGCGGTAGCGGCCGGCGCCGACGAGCAGCAGCTGTGCATCGCGTACCTGGCCGCGTACCTGCGGCAGGGCGTGGATCAGCGTGTCCTGGCCCTTGCGCGGCACGAGCCGTGACACGCACACGATCACCGGCCGGCCGGTCAGGCCGTAGCGCGCGCGCACCGCGCTGCCGTCGATGTCGGGCCGGAACGTGTCGACGTCGACGCCCGGGGTCAGCTGGACGAGTTCGGCCCGGTCACCGATCACGTCGTGCAGGCGGGTGCGGAAGTACTCGCCCAGGTAGGTGATGACGTCGCAGCCGTCGCCGATGCGGCGCAGCGCCTGCCGCGCGCCGGGCATCATCGCCCAGCCCGCCTCGTGACCGTGCGTGGTCGCGACGATGCGCTGCGCGCCGGCCTCCCGCAGCGCCGGCGCGAGGAGCCCGAGCGGGGCGGCGGCACCGAACCACACCGCGGTGCAGCCGAAGTCCTGCAGCGTCGCGACCGCGCGCCGGCGTGCGCCGCGGGACGGTACGAGCAAGCCACCCGGGTGACGCAGCACCGGGAACGGCTGCGCCGCGTCGAACGCGGCAGAGCCGGCGTGATCGGACGCGTACACGACGACCGAGCCGGCCGGCTGGCGCAGCGCGAGTCCGTGCACGAACGCCTGGATGCCGCCCTGCCGCGGCGGGAAGTCGTTGGTGACGATCAGGGTGCGCCGCCCGCTCATGCGAGCAGTGTCGTCACGTAGCTGCGCCACTGCGCGGTGAACTGCGCGGTCGTCTCGTGCAGTACGGACCGCAACGCCGCGTCGATCGCGCCGGCCGAGTCGAGCGACGACGCGCCGACGAGCCGGTAGAAGCGCACCAGGGCGGGCTGCCCGGCGCGCTGGGCGATGAGCCGGCAGGCGAGCCAGGATCCCTCGTAGGCCTGCGCCGACTGACCGTCGGTGGCGAACTGGTCCCGCGTCGGCAGCGCCGTGGGCACCTTGCCCTTGCCGACGTCGGCCCGCAACTCGCTCGCGATCGTGGTGACCGACTGGCCGCTGTGCAGGTTGCCGACGTAGTCGGCGAAGCCCTCGACGAGCCACGGCGGCGACGCGGCCGTGGTGTCGGCCGCCGCGGCGAGATGCGTGACCTCGTGCCGCACGGTGATCTGCTGGCCGATGTCGCTCAACCGGGCGAAGGCGTCCGGGTTCACGATGAGCCGCTGCCCGTACACGTCACCGGATAGTGGATCCTGCCCGTCCGACACCGCGACCGCGGCGATCTGCGTCGTGACGTCCGAGGACGTGCCGGTCTGCGCCAGCAGCTCGGCACTCGAGGCCGGCACCACGACCGCGACGCGCTGTGACCAGCCTGCACCCCACACGGCGGTCACCGCAGGCACCGACTGCTCGACCGTCCGCGCGATCTGCGTCAGTGCCGGACCTGCAGCTGGATGACCGAGCACCAGACTGTGCGCGCCGCGCACCACCACGAGCGGTCCGAAGTCCCACGGCCCCTGCCAGCTCACCCCGCCCGATTGCGCGAGCGCGTTGTCGGCGGCGATCACCACGTGCCCGTCGTGCCGGACGAAGGTCCACCAGAGGTCGTGACTCGTCGGCCTGCGGTCGATGCCGGTGAAGCTGTAGCGCAGCGAGAGTTGCACGATGACCGCGTCGCTGCCGAACCGACGGGTCGCACTGCGCTCGGCGGCGTGATCGTTCGTCCGCGACTCGATGCGATAGGACCAGCTGCGCAGTGGCAGGCGCCGCAGGTTCGCAAACGCACGCAGCTGCCGCGCCCGGAACCCGGCGGCCTTCGTTGCCGAGTCGAGCCCGGCGGCGAAGGCGTCCCGGTCCTGGCCACGGACCGCCGCGGCGTGCTGCGCCAGCACCGTGCGGATGTCGGCCATCGAGGGTGCCGAAGTGTCCGCCGATGAGCAGGCGCCGACCGTCCAACTGGCTGCGAGGCAGAGCAGCAGCGCACCGAGACGTCGCCGCACGGCGACCGGGCGCCGCACGGTCATGAGGAGCAGCGTGCCTCAGGTGAGCCGAGTAGCTCCTGTGTAATCGCCGTTGAACGAGCTCACCGGAACGACGGACACGTTCTGCCCCTCGGTCGGTGCCGAGACCATCAGCCCGTTGCCGATGTAGATCGTGACGTGCCCGATCGGCTGGTAGAAGAAGATCAGGTCGCCGGGCTCGAGGTCGGCCCGGTTCACGTGGTGGCCGTAGTTGTACTGGTCGGCGGCCGAGTGCGGCAGGCTCACCCCGCCGTGCGACCACGCCGCCATCGTCAGCCCGGAGCAGTCGTAGGAGCCCGGTCCTGCGGCACCGAACACGTACGGCTTGCCGACCTGGGCGAGCGCGAACTCGACGGCCCGTTGCGCCGCGGCGGTGCCGGCCTTCGTGAGGTGCATGGTCGAGACGGACGCCACCGACACCGACGGGTTGATCGACCGCTGGAACGCGTACTGCTGCGCCGAGCTGAGCGTCGCGAGCAGGTTCTGGTACCGGATGATCTGCCGCTGGACGACCAGGCGCTGCTTGCCGAGCGCGTCGCGCTGGCTGCGCACCTGGGTCACCAGCGTGGCCGCGTTCTCGGCCGCACCGGACGCGGAGTCGCGCGCCTGCGCCACGGCCTCGACGACCTGTGCGGCGTGCGTCGACACCATGTCGAGCGTGTTGAGCCGGTCGAGGTAGTTGTTGTCGCTGCTGCTGTCGAGCAGGGCGCCGGCCGCGCCGAGGGTGTCGCTCTCGTACTGAGCCTGGGCGACCTGGGCGAACTGTGCGTGCACGGTGCGGTAGTTGAGATTGGCCCTGTGCACTTCCACCCGCGCCAGGCGTGCCTGCTTCTGGCGCTTCTGCAGCAGGACCTGCAGCCGGTCGTACTTCTCCACCAGATGCGAGTTCTTGAGCGCGAGCTGACCGAGCTGCTTCTGGACGGAGTTGACCGAAGGCTTCGAGTGCGGAGCGGCCGAGGCCAGTGTCGGCGTCATCACCGCCACGGTGCTCAGGGCGGCAAGTGCGATGAGGGGACGAACACGACGCGCGAAGCGAATCGCCACGGTCGGCAGATCTCCTTCTTCCTCGACCGCCTACCGAGTTAGCTGACGGGCTCGGGCCAGGAAGAAGGCCCTACGGGGTGATCTGGCGGCGGCTGCGCTGATCGAGCGCGAACGCACCACGTCCAACACCCCGATTCGCCCCAGAGGATCCAAGTGGGTCCCCGGTTCGCTCTTGTGTCAGGCACGCGGACGCACCCGGCACGAGAATCGTGCGATTCGGCGGGATCTCTCGGCGATGGCCGCGGTTGGCCACCCAGGAACCGAAAGGTCTCGGAAAGGTTACGGGGGTGGCTGAACCTGTGCAACGTGGACCCCCCTATTTGTGCAAACACTTGCCAAAAGGGTCAGGCAATGTCCCGTTTGCCCGCGTTCGGGCCGGTTACCAGCCGCAACGGCGGGACGAGCCCGGCCCTCGCCAGGCTCCCGATCGCGGCGTGCTCGTCGTCGTCGATCTCCACCGGCGCGGGCGGCCCGTCGAGCAGCACGGTCACGAAGCAGTCGCGGCAGGCCTCGCCCCGCACGATGCAGGTGTCGCAGTCGATCAACATCTCTTCTCACCCCTCGATCGGCACCGGGATCCGGCTCGTCCGAGACGCTAGGAAGACCCTCCGACAGTTTTTGGCCGGGCGCTAGCCGAGGCGGGTGAGCAGCACCGACGAGGGCACCGCCCACGCGCCGTCGCGGCCGGTGTCGGCGATGACCTCGCGATCGCTGGTCACGACCACGACCGGACGGCCCGCCGGCTCTGCGGCGACGAGGCGCCGGATCACGTCGTCCGCGATCTCGTCGGCCGCGCTGAACAGCACCCGCACCCCGCGCGGGGCCGCCGGCTGCACCGGAGGCTTGTCCCCGCCGTCGAAGGCGACGGTGATCTCCGCGCCGGACTGCGAGACCAGCGGCGCGAGCGAACCGACGAGCCGGGTGCGTTGCTCGGCCAGCGAAAGCTCGCCGTAGCCGGTCTTGGTGACGTTGTAGCCGTCGATGATCACGTGCACGTTCGGCAGCGCGAGCAACCGGTCGAGTGCCGCGGGGTCGGCGGCCACCCGCTTGCCGGCGGCCCCTTCGGCCGAGGGCACCGCGTCGGCGGGGCGCACCTGAGGCGGGGACAGCGACAGCTCCCGGCGCACCCCCGTCGCGGCCTGCACGAGCGTGTCGACGAGCAGCCACAGCCGGGCGTCGTCCACGTCGCGTTCGGCGCGGGTGCCGCGCCGGGCCGACTCGGCGGAGCGCTCGACCTCCGCCTGCCGAGCCCGTTGCCGGCGCATCTCGGCGTCGTGCGCGGCGGCCTGCGCCTCGAGTCGCGTGCGCAGTTCGGCAGCGCTCGCCTGTGCGGCGTCGCGTGCCCGCTCGGCCTCGCGCAGCTCACGGGTGCGCTCGCGCACCGTCTTGCGCAGCGCGGCGACCTCTGCCGCGGCC
>JAICKR010000146.1 GCA_025927835.1 Jatrophihabitans sp.
CTCGACCCGCGGGTGTTCGAGCCGGCCGGCCACACGACGAACCCGCCGGCGCGCTACACCGAGCCGTCGCTGGTGAAGGCGATGGAGGAGCTCGGCGTCGGGCGGCCGTCGACCTACGCGTCGATCATGCAGACGATCCAGGACCGCGGCTACGTGCGGAAGAAGGGTGCGGCCCTCATCCCCACCTGGACGGCGTTCGCGGTCATCAACCTGCTCGAGTCCTACTTCGCGCGCCTCGTCGACTACGGCTTCACCGCCTCCGTCGAGGACGACCTCGACCTGATCGCGAACGGCGAGCGGTCGCGCCTCGACTGGCTGACCAGCTTCTACTTCGGCAACCCGGACGCCCCTGCCGACTCGCAGCGCATCTCCGCACAGGGCGGGTTGAAGAAGGTCATCGCATCACGCCTCGAGGAGATCGATGCGCGCGGCGTGAGTTCGATCCCGCTCGGCGAGGGGGTGGTCGTGCGGGTCGGGCGCTACGGCCCGTACCTGCAGCGCGGCGAGGAAGAGCGCGCGTCCATACCCGAGGAGCTCGCCCCGGACGAGCTGACGCCGGAGAAGGTCGAGGAGCTGCTGTCGGCGCCGTCCGGCGACCGCGTGCTCGGCACGACCGACGACGGCCGCGAGCTCACCGCGAAGTCGGGACGCTACGGCCCCTACGTCACCGACGGTGAGAAGACCGCGTCGCTGTTCAAGTCGATGGCGCTCGACACGGTCACGCTCGAGGACGCGGTACAGCTGCTCACGCTGCCGCGCACGCTCGGCGAGCTCGACGGCGTCGAGGTCACCGCGCAGAACGGCCGCTACGGCCCGTACATCAAGAAGGGGACCGACTCGCGCTCGCTGGAGACCGAGGAGCAGCTGTTCACGTTCACGCTCGAGGAGGCCGCGGCGCTGCTCGCCCAGCCGAAGCAGCGCGGCCGGCGCGCGGCCGCGGCACCGCCGTTGCGCGAGCTCGGCAGCGACCCGGTGTCGGGCAAGCCGATGGTGGTGAAGGAGGGCCGCTTCGGCCCGTACGTCACCGACGGTGAGACGAACGCGTCGCTGCGCCGCGGCGATTCGATCGAGGAGCTGACCGACGAGCGCGCGGCGGAGCTGCTCGCCGACCGCCGTGCCCGCGGGCCGGCGAAGAAGGCGGCCAAGCGCCCGGCGAAGAAGGCCGCGAAGAAGGCGCCGGCCAAGAAGGCCGCGAAGAAGGCCCCCGCCAAGAAGGCCTGATCAACCGGCGTCGGGTGGCCACTCCCGCGTTGAGTGGCTGGCCGTGGGCGGCCACTCGCGCCGCAATCAGCCACTCAACGGGGCAGGGCGGCCGCGACGATCTCCTCGATCGCCGCGCGGGCCTTGTCGGCGTCCGCACGCACCAGCCCGATGCGGGTGCGCCGGTCGAGCACGTCCGACACGTCCAAGGCACCCTCGTGCGTCACCGCGTACTCGATCTCTGCGCGCGTGACGTCGATGCCGTCGGCGATCGCCGCCAGCGGGTCACGCACGGTCGCCGTCGACAGCACCGCGTCGGACAACCCTCCGTAGCGCGCGACGAGCGAGGCCGGCAGCTGGGCCGCCGACGCGCCGGACGCGCCGAGCAGCGGAATCGTCTTCGTCCGGCACGGCTGCGCGGACAGCCCGGCGTGCGTGACGGCGCGGTCGAGGACGTCCTCGGCCATCTGCCGGTAGGTCGTCAGCTTGCCGCCGATGATGCTGACCACGCCGTCCGGTCCGACGGTCACCGCATGCTTGCGGGACACGTCCGCGGTCGCGCCGCCGCCGACGTCGACGAGCGGGCGCAGTCCCGAGTAGGTGCCGAGCACGTCGTCGCGGGTGAGCGGGCGGGCGAGCGCGGTGTTGATCGTCGTGAGCAGGAAGTCGATCTCGTGATCGGACGCCACCGGCTCGTCCGGAATCGGGCCGGGGGCGTCCTCGTCGGTCAGCCCGAGGTAGACGCGGCCGAGCTGCTCGGGCATCGCGAACACGAAGCGCGTGTTCGAGCCCGGCACCGCGACGGTGAGCGACGCGGTGGGATTGCCCAGTGCGGCCGCGTCGAGGACGAGGTGGGTGCCGCGCGACGGACGTACCTTCACCGACGGATCGACGTCGCCGGCCCACACGCCGGTCGCATTGATGACGACGCGCGCCTGCACGGTGACCGCGCCGCCGCCGACCGTGTCGACGAGCCGTGCGGACGTGCCGGTGACGGACTCGGCGCGCACGTGCGTGAGCACGGTCGCGCCGAGTGATGCCGCGGTGCGCGCGACGAACACGACGAGCCGCGCGTCGTCGATGAGCTGCCCGTCCCAGGCGACGTAGCCGCCGCGCAGCCCGTCGGCGGCCATACCGGGGAACAGTGCCCGGGCGCGCGCGGCGCTCACCCGGCGCGCACGCGGCAGCAGGCTCGCGCGGGTGCCGGCCGACGCGCGCAGCACGTCCGCGGCCGCATAACCGGCGCGCACCAGTGGGTGCTGGTACCAGCGCATCGCGGGCAGCACCGGCACGACCGAGGCAAGCGGGTGGACGAGGTGCGGCGCGACGGTGGTCATGAGCACGTGCCGCTCGATCGCGCTCTCGCGGGCGATGCCGACGTGCCCGGAGGCGAGGTAGCGCAGCCCGCCGTGCACGAGCTTCGAGCTCCACCTGCTGGTGCCGAACGCGAGATCGTGCGCCTCGACGAGCACCACCCGCAGGCCGCGGGCGGCCGCGTCGAGTGCGGTGCCGACACCGGTGATGCCGCCGCCGATGACCAGGACGTCGATCGGCCCCGCGGAGGCGAGTGCATCCAGGTCGCGGCTGCGCTGTGCGGCGTCGAGCGCGGTCATGGCGCGAGGTACCCGTCGATCGCGCGGGCCAGCTCTCGCCGCCACGCCTCGTCGGGCAGGAACTCGGCGATCATGCGCCGCGACTGGATCGCCGACTGCGCGATGAGCAAGGTCATCGCGGCGAGTTCGTCCGGCGAGCCGGCGCGCACCGTACCCCCGGCCTGCGCCGCCGCGATCGCGTCGCGCAGCACGTGCAGCAGCGCGCGCTGGCCGCCACCGAGGCGCTCGACGATGTAGCGCGCGATGAGCGGCTGGTCGCTGTTGAACGTGGCGCCGAGCGTCTCGTCCCGGCTGATCCGGTCGGCGAGGTCGACGGCCTGGGTGACAAGGGCGGCGCGGTCGTCGCCGCGTACCGGCGTCTCGGCGAGCAGCCTGGCGATCTCGCGCTCCCAGAGCGCACGCACGACGGCCTCACCATCGGCGAAGCGGCGATAGACCGTCGGCCGGCTGACACCAGCCTGCCGCGCGAGCTCTGCGATCGGCGGCCTGCGAGCCGGGCCGGTGAGCTGCAGCAGCCGGGCCGCCGCGTCGAGGATGCGGTCGTCGACGCCGGGCTCGGCGTCCAGCACTGCGTTACGACTTGACATGATGTGTAAAACTGTACCACATGCGAGACGTAGCGACACTCCCCGTTCCGCCGATGAAGTGGGACGCCTGGGGCGACCCCGACCGGGTCACCGTCCTGTCCGAGTCCCAGTTGGGCCTCGTGCACGACGCCCTGAAGGTGTCGTCCGCCGACGTCGACGCGGTGCCCTTCGACGAGGTTCGGGTCCGCCCGTCCGTGCTCACCGGAGCCGACCGCGACGCCCTCGTCGCGATCGTCGGCGCCGAGCACGTCAGCACCGCCGACGCCGACCGGCTGCCGCGCGCGGGCGGCAAGTCGACGCTCGACCTGCTGCGCCGCAAGAGCCGCGACGAGCAGGACGCGCCCGACGCGGTCGTCGTGCCCGGCAGCGACGACGAGGTCGCCGCGCTGCTCGCGCTGTGCGGCGAGCGCTCGATCGCGGTCGTCCCGTTCGGGGGTGGGACGAGCGTGGTCGGCGGACTCGATCCGGTACGTGACCGGTTCGCGACGGTCATCTCCCTCGACCTGCGCCGCTTCGACGCGCTGGTCTCGCTCGACGAGACGAACCAGGAGGCGGTGCTCGGCGCCGGGCTGCCGGCTCCCGAGGCCGAGCGGCTGCTCGCCGAGCGCGGCTTCGAACTCGGGCACTACCCGCAGAGCCACAGGTACGCGACGATCGGCGGTTTCGCAGCGACCCGCTCGTCCGGTCAGAACTCGGCCGGCTACGGCCGCTTCGACGATTTGGTGCGCGGGCTGCACGTCGTCACGCCGGTCGGCGTCATGGACGTTGGTGGCGCGCCGCCGAAGACCGCGGCCGGACCCGACCTGCGCCAGCTCTTCCTCGGCTCCGAGGGCACCTTCGGCGTGATCACCGCGGTACGGGTGCGGGTGCACCCGCTGCCCGAGTCGAAGGCGTACGAGGCCTGGACGTTCGCCGACTTCGCGACCGGCGCGGCCGCGCTGCGCGCCGTCGAGCAGGCGGGCACCGGGCCGACCGTCCTGCGGCTGTCCGACGAGACCGAGACTGCGCTCAACCTCGCGACGGTCGACGACGCGGGCGGTGACGGCGCGGACGGTGGCGACGCGGCACCGGGCGGCTGCCTGGCGATCAGCGTGTTCGAGGGCGCCCCCGCGCTCGTCGCCGCGCGCCATCAGGCCACCCGCGACGTGCTGCTGGCGAACGGCGGCACATCGCTGGGCGAGGCGCCGGCCCGCCGCTGGGCCGAGCACCGCTTCGACGGGCCGTATCTGCGCGATCCGCTGCTCGCCGAGGGCGCGCTCGTCGAGACGCTCGAGACGGCGACGAGCTGGTCGAACCTCGCCGCACTCAAGCAGGCGGTCACCGACACGATCCAGGCGAAGTTCGGCGAGTTCGACTCGGTGTCGCTCGTGCTCTGTCACATCTCGCATGTCTACGACACCGGTGCGTCGCTGTACTTCACGATCATCGGTGCACAACGCGGCGACCCGATCGCGCAGTGGACGCAGATCAAGTCCGCGGTGAACGACGTCCTCGTCGGTCAGGGCGGGACGATCACGCACCATCACGCCGTCGGCGCCGACCATCGCAACTGGATGACCGACGAGGTGGGCCCGCTCGGTGTCGCGATCCTGCGCTCGGTGAAGGCCACCCTCGATCCGGCCGGCATCCTCAACCCCGGCAAGCTCATCCCATGAAGACGGTCGGCCTGCTCGTCAACCCGGCGGCCGGGCACGGCAAGGCGCTCGCCGCCGCCGCCCGGGCCCGCACGAGGTTCGCCGCGCTCGGCGTGACCGTGCGCGACCTCGTGGGTGACGACGTGGCGGCCTCGCGGACGCTCGCGCACCAGGCGGTCGCCGACGGTGTCGACGCGCTCGTCGTCGTGGGCGGCGACGGCATGATCCACCTCGCGCTGCCCGCGGTCGTCGGCACTGCGACGCCGCTCGGCGTCATCCCGGCCGGCACCGGCAACGACCAGGCGCGCGAGTACGGCTGGCCGCGCAAGGATCCCGAGCGCGCCGCTGAGATCGTGGCTGCCGGAAACACCCGCACGGTCGACGTCGGCGTCGCGGTGACGGCCGACGGACGGACGTCCTTGTTCGGCTCGGTGCTCGCGTCCGGCTTCGACTCGCTGGTCAGCGACCGCACCAACCGGATGCGCTGGCCGCACGGCCGCGCGCGCTACAACGTCGCGATGTTCGCCGAGTTCGTCAACCTGCGCCCGCTGCCGTTCACGCTGACCTTCGCCGACGGCCGCGTCGTCGAGCGCGACCTGCTGCTCGTTGCGGCCGGCAACACCCGCAGCTACGGCGGCGGCATGCAGATCACGCCGGGCGCCGATCCGGGCGACGGGCTGCTCGACGTCACGATCGGCGGTGCGGCGTCGCGGCGCAAGGTGCTGGCGCAGCTGCCCGACGTGTACAAGGGCAGGCACGTCGATCGCGCCGAGGTCGAGGTCGTGCGCACGGCCGGGCTGCGCGTCGAGTCGCCGGGCATCACCGCGTACGCCGACGGTGAGTACCTCGGCCCGCTCCCTGTCGACGTCAGCCTCCGCCCTAGGGCCCTCACCCTGCTCGTCCCCTGAACCCGACGGCGAAGATCCGGCGGAACGGGAACGGCGTGCCGTGCTCGTTCGCCGGATAGGCGTCGCGCAGCTGCGCGCCGAGCTCGGCCTCGAACTCCGCGTACTCGCCGGCCGGCAGTGCCGCCATGACCGGGCGCAGGGCGGTGCCGCGGATCCAGGCGAGTACGGGATCCGCGCCGTCGAGCAGATGGACGTAGGTGGTCTCCCACACGTCCACCTCGAGCCCGGCCGACTGCAGCAGGGCGGCGTACTCGAGCGGCGCGGCGACCGCGTCCTCGTCCGGCAGCACCCCGCCGAGCGCGCGCGACCAGCGCGGCGCGGTCGTGAGTGCGCGCATCAGCGTGTGTGAGGGCGCGGCGAAGTTGCCGGGCACCTGGACGGCGAGCCAGCCGCCGGCGGGCAGCGCCGCGGCCCAGCGCGCCAGCAGATCGCGGTGGCCGGGCACCCACTGCAGCGTGGCGTTGCTGACGATCACGTCCACGTCCGGTGCCGGGGCCCACGAGGCGACGTCCCCGACGGAGAAGGTCACCCTCGGTGTCGCGGCCGCGGCCGCGATCATCTCCGGTGACGAGTCGATGCCCTCGACCTGCGCCGCGGGCCATCGCTGCGCCAGCAGCGCGGTCGTCGCGCCCGACCCGCAGCCGAGGTCGACGACGTGCCGCGGCTCGTCTGCCGCGATGCGCGCCACGAGGTCGATGAACGGCCGGCGGCGGGGGGTCGCGAACTGCTCGTACTGACGTGGATCCCAATCCATCAGCCCATCTTGCCTAGACTGCCGAAGTGACCGAGGACGTGGCCGCGCGGCGCCGGCCTCGGCGCGAAAATGCGCTGGTCACTCTCGCGCGCATCCCGGTGGTACGCCGCATGTGGGCGGCCATCACCTTCTCCAGCCTCGGCGACTGGCTCGGGCTGCTGGCCAACACCGCGCTCGCCCAGCAGCTCACGCACAACCAGTCGCATACCGCGCAGGGCGCCGCGATCTCCGGCGTCTTCCTCGTCCGGCTCGCGCCCGACCTGTTCTTCGGCCCGATCGCCGCGGCGCTGGCGGACAAGCTCGACCGGCGTCGCCTGGTGATCATCGGCGACCTGACCGCGGGCCTGCTCTACGCCTCGATCGCGATCGGCTACGACCTCGTCTGGCTCTACGTCGCGCAGTTCCTCATCGAGGCGGTCGGCCTGTTCACCCAGCCGGCCAAGCAGGTCATCCAGGTGACGATCGTCCCCAAGCGGCTGCTCGCCACCGCCAACCAGGTGTCGCTGTTCTCGGTGTACGGCATGGCGCTGGTCGCCAGTGGGCTGTTCGCGCTGCTGTCCGCGATCAACCGGCTGATCAGCGGGCACGGCGGGGCACACGAGAACAACGCGCACACCGCGATCGTCATCGCGCTGCTCATCAACACCGTCTCGTTCATGGTCAGCGCGGGGACGGTCTTCATCAGCCGGCACGACATCCCGGTGGTGCCGGCCGAACGGGAACAGCAGAAGAGCATCTTCGCGCTGCTCAACGAAGGCGTCTCGTTCGTGCGACATCAGCCGCTCATCCGCGGGTTGTACGTCGGCATCATCGGCGCGTTCGCGGCGGGCGGGCTCACCGCCGGCGTCGCGCCGCTGTGGGTCGCCACACTGTCCGCGGGCACCGCCGGTTACGCGATCATGTTCGGCACCGTGTTCGGTGGGCTCGCGATCGGCATGCTGCTCGGGCCGCGGGTGCTGCCCGGCTACACCCGCAGCCGCGTGTTCGGGCTGGCGATCGGCGGCGCGGGCGTGACGCTGGTGACGATGTCGTTCGTCCGCGACTTCATCCTCGCCGCCGGGATGGCAACCCTCGTCGGCACGTTCGCCGGCATGGCCTGGATCATCGGCTACACCCTGATCGGGCACGAGGTCGAGGAGCGGCTGCGCGGCCGGATCTTCGCGTTCGTCCTCTCGTCCGTCCGCATGATCCTGCTGCTGACGATCGCCGTCGGGCCAGTGCTCGCGGGCGCGCTCGGCTCGCACTCCATCCCGGTCGGGAACGAGTCGCGGCTGCGCTTCTCCGGTCCCGGGCTCACCCTGCTGATCGGCGGCGTCCTGGCGCTCGGCGTCAGCTACTACGCGTGGTCGCGGGCGACGCGCACCACGGTGCGGGTCCGCGACATAGTGCGTGCCCGGGTCGTGCGGCGCACCATGCCGCGCCGCAGCGCCGAGCACCGCGGCCTGTTCCTCAGCGTCGACGGCGCGGACGAGACCGTGACCGCCCGCTACGCCGAGCTGCTACGGGCCGCGATGCACGAGCACGGCCTGGTGCCACTCACCACCGCCGAGCCCACCGACTCCGCGGTCGGGCATCGCGTCACCGACCTCATGCGCGAGCAGCACGAGCACGACGACGTCGAGCCGGAGACGGCGGCGCTGCTGTCCGCCGCCGACCGCGC
>JAICKR010000074.1 GCA_025927835.1 Jatrophihabitans sp.
ACCCCGGGGCCGGGCGCGCTGCCACCTCCTTGGCCAGCTCCGCCAGCCGCCCGGACTTCTTGCGGAGGTGCAGCTCGTTGCCAGTGCCGGTGATGAGGCCGGCACTGTCGTACCCGCGGTACTCCAGCCGCCGCAGCCCTTCGACGACGATGTCGAGCGCGGGCCGCGGCCCGACGTACCCGACGATTCCGCACACGCTATTGAGCGTAGCGGCGCCTGCTACGGCGTCGGCTGATCGCTGTGGCCGGGCGTGGTGGGCGTCGAGGACGGGGGCGACGGCGCGGACGGCGTGTCGGTGACCGTCGGCGTGGCCGTCTGCGTCACCGCCGGCGCGGTCCGGGTGACGGTCGGCGTGACGACCTGCACCGCGGGGACGACCGTCCGGGTGACCGTGGGCACCGGTCGCGAGTTTCCGGTCGCATCTCCGAACACGGACGTCCCGGCACCGGTGTCACCACGCACCAGATCGCTCAGCGGCCGGCCGGTGACCAGCTCGACGCTCGTCACCAGGGTGAGCAGCGCGACGAAGACCGCGACCGCGCCGAACGCGACCCGCTGCCACCGGCCACGAGGCACGGCGACGTTGTCCTCTCGGGCGGCCGCTGCAGTCCCGCCGGAACGGCCCTGCGCAGGGGAAGCGTCGGGCGTTCGGCGCCGGGCCGGCACCACCTCACGGACGCGCGCGTGCGTGCTGCGCAGCGAGTGTGCGTAGACGGCGTTGCCGATCGCGCTCATCACGCTCACGACGGCAGCGCCGATCACGGTGCCGGCCACGCCGAGGTACGACGCGGCGACGGTCGCGGTGATCGCGGCGAGCGCGGTCGCGAGCAGGTGCGTGGCGGACAGCTCGAAGCGAGGTAGAAAACGCATGATGCGTCCATTGTCCCGGAACCGTAAGCGCTTGCAGAACCGCGGCTTACGGCGCTCTAAGACCGGCGCGCCGTGCATGTGACGCGCCTCTCGCGAGCTGCCGGTGCCGCGCCGGTGCCATAGCGTGCAGGACGTGCAGGACGAAGCCGACCGCCACGCCTGGGAGCGCCCCGGAGCGCACGAGGTGGCGCCCGGCATCCACCGGATCCCGCTCCCGTTGCCGGGCGATTCGCTCAAAGCGGTCAACGTCTATGCCATCAGCGACGGCGAGCAGGTCGTACTCGTCGACGGCGGTTGGGCGCTCGAGGAGGCCGAGCAACTGCTCGGGACGGCGCTCGCCGGCATCGGCTATGAGCTTGGTGACATCCGCGAGTTCCTCGTCACACACCTGCACCGGGACCACTACACGCAGGCGATTTCGCTGCGCCGCCACCACGGCGGCGAGGTCTCGCTGGGCGAGGGTGAGCGGGCCTGTCTCGAGCTGATGCGCACGATCGACCGGCACCCCGACATCGAACGGCTGCACGAGGAGGGCGCGCTCGAGCTGTCCCGACTGGTCGCCCAGTGGGACGGCGAGCGCGACCTCACCGACTGGGAGTTCCCCGATCACTGGCTCGACGACGGCGTCGACCTGCCGCTCAACACCCGCACGCTGCGCGTGATCGCCACGCCGGGCCACACCCGCGGGCACGTGGTCTTTCACGACGCGGCCGCGAAGACGCTCTTCGCCGGCGACCACGTGCTGCCGCACATCACGCCCTCGATCGGCGTCGAACTCAACCGGCCGCACTCGCCGCTGCGGCACTATCTCACCTCGCTCGACCTGATCCGCGCGCTGCCGGACGCGCGGCTGCTGCCCGCCCACGGCCCGGTGACCGACTCGGTGCACGCCCGCGTCGACGAGCTTCTCGGCCATCACGAGCACCGGCTCACCGCGACCGCCGAGGCGGTCGACGGCGGCGCGCACACGGCCTTCGCGGCCGCGCTCGTCCTGCCCTGGACGCGGCACCACCGCAAGCTCGGCGAGCTCGACATGTTCAACCAGATCCTGGCGGTCCACGAGACGATGGCGCACCTGCGCGTGCTCGTCGAGCGCGGCTGGCTCACCGAAGCGACGGTCGACGGCGTCGCGCACTTCGTCCGCCGCTGACAGAGCTAGGGAAGCGGCTCCCCGGTCGCCGCCGGCACCGCCGTGCTGGACGAGCTCGGTGACGGGCTCGGTGTGCTGCTCGTCTGCGCCACGCTCGAGCTACTGGGCGGCGGGGACGACGAAGCGGGAGCGCTCGTCGACGCGTGCGTCGCCTGCACCGTCGCCCGGCTCTTCGACGCAGTCGCGCGGTGCGTCGGGCTGTGCGACACGACCGCCGACGACGACACGACGTGCGATGCCGAACTGTGCCGCACGTGTGTCGCCGCGTGCGATATGGGCGCACTGGGCACGACGGACGGGTCGCTCGCCGGCGCGGCGGCCTGGCCCCAGGCCAGGTAGCTCGCACCCGCCGCGATCGCGCCGATGGCGAGCAGCGCGAGGGTGACCAGGAGGCCGCGACGCGACCGCTCGGGGTCTGCCGGCTCGTCCCAGTATTCGTCGTCGTCGCGGCGTACCGGCGGCGGCGCGGCGGGCGGCACCGCGGGCGGGGGCACCGGCTCGATGGCCGCTGCGTCGCGCAGTACCTCCACGACCTGAATCGCGCTCGGCCGCTGCGCGGGATCGGTGGCGGTCATCGCCGTGAGAAGCGCCGGCCACGGCGCGGGCAGGTCGTCGGGCACGTCCGGGGACGCGACCAGTCGCGCGGCCAGTGCCTCGTGCAGCGGGCCGTCGAAGCAGCGCCGCCCGGTGAGCGCCTCGATGAGGACGAGGCCCAGCGCGTAGATGTCCGCCGCCGGTTCGGCGTTGGCGCCGCGCGCCTGCTCGGGCGCGATGTAGAACGCGGTGCCCAACGTGAGGTCGGCCGAGGTCATCCTCTCCCGGCCCATGATGCGCACGATCCCGAAGTCCGACAGCCGGGCACGCACGACATCGGGCCGTCCGTCCTCGCCGAGCAGGATGTTGGCCGGCTTCACGTCCCGGTGCACCATGCCGTGCGCGTGGACGTAACCGAGCGCGTCGGCCAACTGGGCGCCCACCTGGCGGACGAGCCCCTCGGGCAGCGGCCCGTCGTTTATCCACGACCCGAGGTCGCGGCCGGAGACGAGTTCGAGCACGAGGTAGCCGGGACCGTCGCCGCTGACCGAACCGTCGAACAGCGTGATCAGGTTGGGGTGGCTGAGCTGGGCGAGCGACTGCAATTCGAGTTCGCGGCGCAACTCGGCGTTGGTGTCGGCCGGGTCCGCTTCGCAGTGGGTGCGGAACACCTTGACCGCGACGTCACGGTCGAGCAGCTCGTCGTGGGCCCGGAACACATCGGCCATGCCGCCGTGCCCGAGACGGTCGAGGACGCGGTAACGACCGCCGATGATCCACTCTTGTTCGGATCGCAGCGGCTGGGTCTCCGGTCCGGCCGACTTCGGCACGTGGAACACTCCTCGGACGCGGCAGGCGCGATTGACCTGGCTCTGAGCTGGGATACCCGCGTCCGGCGCGGGGTAATCGTCGCTCAGACGGCGGCGACGACGCCGGCCAACCGGTTGGCGATGGCGTCGGCGTCGTGCTGGGTGGCCGCCTCCACCATGACCCGCACGAGTTGTTCGGTGCCTGAGGGGCGCAGCAGCACCCGCCCCGAGTCGCCGAGTTCGACCTCGGCGGCGGATACGGCGGCCGCCACCGCCGGGGACGTCGCGACCGCGTCCCGGTCGCTGACCTGGACATTGAC
Source organism: Jatrophihabitans sp. (assembly GCA_025927835.1). GTDB lineage: Bacteria > Actinomycetota > Actinomycetes > Mycobacteriales > Jatrophihabitantaceae > Jatrophihabitans. Next base: position 3,684 of record JAICKR010000074.1, read on the forward strand.
CAGTGTCTGCGGCAGCCGCTGCACCACGGACGCGAGCTCGGCAAGGGACGCACCGGAACCGGCTACCCGCGCCATCACGTGCAGCGCGGTGAGCAACCCGTCGCCGGTGGTCGCGTCGTCGGCGAACACGATGTGCCCGCTCTGCTCGCCACCGAGGCTGAGGTCCTTGGCACGCAGCGCCTCCAGCACGTAGCGGTCACCCACTGCGGTGGTGAGCACGCCGATGCCGGCGCTGCGCATCGCCTGGTGGAAGCCGAGATTGCTCATCACGGTGGCCACCACCGTGTCGTCGCGCAGCGCGCGCTGCTCGTGCAGCGCCAACGCGCAGATAGCCAGTAGCTGGTCTCCGTCGACGACCGAACCCGTCGCGTCGACGGCCAGGCAGCGGTCGGCGTCGCCGTCGTGCGCGATGCCCAGGTGCGCACCGGAGCGGCGCACGGCGGAGCTGAGCGTGTCGAGGTGGGTCGAGCCGACCCCCTCGTTGATGTTCAGCCCGTCCGGTGCGGCGCCGATCAGCGTCACCTGTGCGCCCGCGCCGCGGTACACCTCGGGCGCCACCGCGGACGCCGCACCGTTCGCGCAGTCGACCACGACGTGCAGCCCGTCCAGCCGGGTGCGCTGCGCATTCAGCAGGTGGGCGCCGTAGCGCTCCAACGCGTCGTCGGCGGTGCGTAGCCGGCCGATCCGGGCGCCGGTCGGACGGCTCTCGGGACCCGCGTCCATCGCGGCCTCGATCTCGAGCTCGATCTCGTCGGGCAGCTTGTGCCCGCCCGCCGCGAACAACTTGATGCCGTTGTCGGGCATCGGGTTGTGCGAGGCCGAGAGCACGACGCCGAGGTCGGCGGCGTAGGACTCGGTAAGGAACGCGACGGCCGGCGTCGGCACGACGCCGACGAGCAGCACGTCCGCACCGGCCGAGGTCAGCCCCGCGACGACCGCGGCTTCGAGCATCTCGCCGCTCGCCCGCGGGTCACGGCCGACGACCGCGACCGGGCGGTGCGAACCGTCGTGTTCGGCGAGGACGCGCGCGGCGCCGCTCGCGACGGCCAGGGCCAACTCCGGCGTCAGGTCTTCGTTCGCGAGGCCGCGAACTCCATCAGTCCCGAAGTACTTGCCCACTAACGCTTGGAGTACTGAGGCGCCTTGCGAGCCTTCTTGAGGCCGTACTTCTTGCGCTCCTTCGCCCGTGGGTCGCGGGTGAGGAAGCCGGCGCGCTTCAGCGCGGGACGGTCCTCGGGCTCGAGCCCGATCAGGGCGCGGGCGATGGCCAGGCGCAGCGCACCCGCCTGGCCGGTGACGCCACCGCCGGACAGCGACGCGATGACGTCGAACTGGCCGTCCTTCTCGAGCGTGACGAAGGGCTCCTTGATGAGCTGCTGGTGGACCTTGTTCGGGAAGTAGCTGTCCAGCGTGCGGCCGTTCAGCTTGAACTCGCCGGTGCCCGGCACCAGGCGGACGCGGACGATGGCCTCCTTGCGGCGGCCGACGACGGGGGCGGGAGAAGTCACTGCGATACCTGCTTGATCTCGAACGGCTGCGGCTTCTGCGCCGCGTGCGGGTGGTCGGGGCCGGCGTAGACCTTCAGCTTCTTCAGCTGGGCCCGGCCGAGCGTGTTCTTCGGCAGCATGCCGCGGACGGCCAGCTCGATGACCCGTTCGGGCTTGGACTCGAGCAGCTCGCCGACGGTGCGCTTCGACAGACCACCCGGGTAACCGGAGTGGCGGTAGCGGAACTCGTTGAGCTTGGCGCCGGTGACGGCGACCTTCGCGGCGTTGACGACGATGACGAAGTCACCGGTGTCGACGTGGTTGGCGAACTGCGGCTTGTGCTTGCCGCGCAGCAGGCGGGCGGCGTGGCTCGCCAGACGGCCCAGGACGACGTCGTTCGCGTCGATCACGTGCCAGGCACGCTCGACCTCGCCCGGTTTCGGGGAATAGGTGGGCACAGCATCACTTTCTGTTCGGTCTTCACGCGGTGGGCGCCCCCACGGTCACCTTCGTCGCTGTCGACGCGTGTACCCCGAGGCATGGCCGATGCGCACGGACGGGCCGTACGCCAAGGAGCTACTTTACCGGGCGGGCGACGAGGCCTCCAAATCCCGGTTAACCTTGTTGCGTGACGACCAGGCGGCCACGGCCGACGCCGCGGCCCTCGGGCCTGGCGGCCGCGCGCCTCCGGGCCGCGGCCGGGTTGCGGCGCGCCACGGCCCGGCTGCCCGGAGCGACGGCTCGGGCCAAGCGGGCCGACGCGCGGGTCATGGCCGCGCTCGAGTACGCCGGCTGGGTCCCGTTCGCCTGCGCACTCGTCGCCCTGATCACGATCTCGGTGGCCGGCATCACCTGGGTGACCTCGCCGTACTACGGCAACAACCCCGCGGCGACCCAGGCGCACGCCCGCAATGTCGGCAACATCCCGACCACGATCGCGCCGAGCGCGGTCGCCGACATCGTCTCCCCGAACCGCATCGAAATCCCGAAGATCCACGCGAACGCGCCGATCGTGCCGGTGGGCACCACCGGTGACCGCGAGCTCGAGATCCCGCTCGACCCGCACGTCGTGGGCTGGTGGCACTACGGCGCCAAGCCGGGTGCGACGGTCGGCACCGCAATCCTCGCCGGGCACATCAACTACGCCGGGGTCACCGGCTCGATGGCCGCGATCGGCAAGCTCGACCCGGGTGACCTGGTGTACGTGTTCGGCAAGCAGAACGCCGACAACAAGCACGTGGTGGCGTTCCGGGTGACCGGCGTGCGGACCTATCACAAGACGCATCTGCCGTACCAGGAGATCTTCGACCAGAAGAGCGTGGGCCGCATCGCGATCGTGACATGTGGCGGCCCGTTCGACGCGTCGACGGGCAACTACCTCGACAACATCGTGGTGTTCGCGGTGCCTGCCACGAACGTCGCGGCGCCGCCGTCCGTGCCGGGCATCCCCGGCGTGCGCAGCAGCTCGCCGGCGCCGTCCAACTAGCGCGCCACCCGCGCCTCGTCGAACACCGGCTCGCCCGCCTCGTACACCCGCCCGTCGGCGCCGAAGACGAGGAACCGGTCCAACGAGCGCGCGAACCAGCGGTCGTGCGTCACCGCGACGACCGTGCCGTCGTACTGGTCCAGCGCGTCCTCGAGCGCCTCGGCGCTGAGGACGTCGAGGTTGTCGGTCGGCTCGTCGAGCAGCAGCAGCGTCGACCCGGACAGTTCGAGCAGCAGGATCTGGAAGCGGGCCTGCTGGCCGCCAGACAGCGTGCCGAAACGCTGCTCGGCCTGCTCACCGAGCCCGTAGCGGCGCAGCGCCGAGATCGCCCGGCCGCGGTCGACTCCCGGCCGGTCGTCGTCTCCCTCCCACAGCAGCTCGAGCAGCGTGCGGCCCGTCCACGTGGGATGCGTGTGCGTCTGCGCGAACAGACCGGGAACGACCCGCGCGCCCAGCCGCCACTCGCCGGAATGTGGGACGTGCTCGCCGCCGAGCAGGCGCAGGAAGTGCGACTTGCCGGCGCCGTTCGCGCCGAGCACCGCGACCCGGTCGCCGTAGAAGATCTCGCAGTCGAACGGCTGCATGAGGCCGCTCAGTTCGAGCTGCTTGCACGTAACCGCGCGCACCCCGGTGCGCCCGCCGCGCAGCCGCATGCTGACCCGCTCGTCCTCGGGTTTGTCGGGCGGCGGTCCGGCCGCCTCGAAACGCTCCAGCCGGCGTGCCATGACGCGGTACTTCTGCGCCATGACCTCGCTGACCTTGGCCTGCTGCTGCAGGGTGCGGACGAGCTCCTTGAGCCGGGCGTGCTCCTCCTCCCATCTGCGGCGCAGCTCGGCCATCCGCTCGTGCCGGTGCGAGCGCGCCTCGTGGTAGGACGCGAAACCGCCGCCGTGCACCCACGTGGTGCCGCCCTCGACGGTGATGACACGATCGGCGACCCGCGCCAGCAGCTCCCGGTCGTGGCTGACGAACAGCACCGTCTTGGGTGTCTCGGCCAGCCGCTGCTCGAGCCAGCGCTTTCCCGGCACGTCCAGGTAGTTGTCCGGCTCGTCGAGCAGCAGCACCTCGTCGCTTCCGCGCAGCAGGAACTCCAGCGCGAGCCGCTTCTGCTCGCCGCCCGACAGCGTCGAAATCTCGCGGTACTTGCACCGCTCGTAGGCCTGCCCGAGCGCGGCGACGGTCACGGTGTCCCACAGAACGTCCGCGTCGTAGCCGCCGGCGTCGCCCCAGTCGGACAGGGCGTGCGCGTAGTCGAGTTGCGCTGCCTCGTCGTCACGTTCCATGAGGACGAGCTCGGCCGCTTGCAGCGCTGCCCAGGCGCGCTGCACGGGCGGCTGCGAGAGCTGCACCAGAAAGTCCTGGACGGTGGTGGCGTCGCGTACCGACCCGATGAACTGGCGCATGACCCCGACGCCGCCGCTGCGGGTCACGGTGCCCGCCTGCGCAGTCTCGTCGCCGGCGACAATGCGCAGCAGCGTGGTCTTGCCGGCACCGTTGGCGCCCACGAGCGCCGCCTTGACGCCGTCGCCCACCCGGAAGCCGGCATCGTCGAGCAGCACCCGGCCGTCGTTGAGGACGTGCCGCACGCCGGCGATCTCGACGTAGCCCACGGCGACGAGTCTGCACCGGCGGCGAAGCCCATAATCGACGCATGCCGGATCTTGGCGAGTTGGTCGCCGCGCTGCCGCCCGACACGGTGCTCACCGATCCCGGCGTGCTCACGTCCTACCGGCAGGACTGGGCGCGCGACCCGGACGCGGGCACGCCGCTCGCGGTCGTGCGGGCGAACTCGACCGCGGACGTGCAGGCGGTGCTGCGCTGGGCCACCGCCGCGCGGGTGCCCGTCGTGCCGCGCGGGGCCGGGACAAGCCTGTCCGGTGGCTCGACCGCGGTCGAGGGCGGCATCACGCTCAGCCTCGAGCGCATGCGCGAGGTGCGCATCGACCCCGTGTTGCGGGTGGCGGTCGCGCAGCCCGGCGCGTTCAACGCGTCGGTCAAGGCCGCCGCGGCCGGGCACGGCCTCTGGTACCCGCCCGACCCGTCCTCGTTCGAGATCTGTTCGATCGGCGGCAACGCGGCGACGAACGCGGGCGGGCTGTGCTGTGTCAAGTACGGCGTCACCACCGACTACGTCCTCGGCATGGAGGTGGTGCTCGCCGACGGCACCGCGCTGCGCCTCGGCGGGCCGCGGCTCAAGGACGTCGCCGGGCTGTCACTGACGAAGCTGTTCGTCGGCTCCGAGGGCACCCTGGGCGTCATCACCGAGGTGACGCTGCGGCTCGTGCCCGCACCGCCGCCGGCGTGCACGCTCGTCGCGACGTTCGCGTCGATCGAGGCGGCGGCCGACGCGGTCGTGGCGATCACCGCCACACTGCGTCCCTCGCTGCTCGAGCTGATGGACAACGGCAGCATCAACGCGGTCGAGGATCTCGTGAACATGGGGCTCGACCGCACGTCCGGCGCGTTGCTGCTGGCCCGCTCGGACGCACCCGGGAGCGCCGCGGCCGAGGAGATCGAGATCATCTCCGCGGCCTGCTCGGCCAACGGTGCGCAGGACGTGTTCAGCACGGCCGATGCGGACGAGGGCGAGGCGTTCCTGGCCGCGCGCCGGGCAGCCTTCCCGGCGATGGAACGTCTCGGCTCGCTGCTGCTCGAGGACGTCGGCGTCCCGGTGCCGTCGCTGCCTGCCCTCGTGCACGGCGTCCGTGAGATCGCCGCGGCGCGCGAGACGCACATCGTGCTCGTCGCGCATGCCGGCGACGGCAACACCCACCCGATCATCGCCTACCCGCCGGGTGACCTGGCCGCCGAGGCGCGAGCCCGGCAGGCGTTCGGCGAGATCATGGACCTCGCCATCGGGCTGGGCGGCACGATCACCGGCGAGCACGGCGTGGGCCGGCTCAAGGCGGCGTGGCTGCCCGCCCAACTCGGCCCGGACGTGATGGCGCTGACCCAGCGCATCAAGGACGCGCTCGACCCCGACGGCATCCTCAATCCGGGCGTCCTACTGGCCAAGTAGCCCGCCATTGGCATACTTCCGCCCGTGACGGTGCCGCTGCTCATCGCCGCCGCGGTGGCTGCCGTCGGCGACTGGCTCGCCGTGCAGTTCCGGCTCTACCGCATCGAGTACGTGCTCAAGCCCACGGTGCTCGCGCTGCTCGTGGCGGCCGCGGCAGTGTCCGACCTCGACCACGACCTCAAGCCGTGGGTGATCGCCGCGCTCGCGCTCGGCCTCGTCGGCGACATCGGGCTGATGCTCAGCGACGGCCACACCGACCGGCCGTTCATCGCCGGGCTCGCCGCGTTCCTGCTCGGCCACATCGCCTACATCATCGCGTTCACCAAGCTCGGGCTGCGTGGGCTGGACGTGCTCGCCGGTGGGCTCATCGTCGCCGGCATCGCCGGGTTGACGGTGCCCGCGGTGCTGCGCGGTGCGGCCCGGTCGGCCGGGCGTGAGTTCGCGCTGATCGTCGCGGGCTATGCGGGCGTGCTCGCGTGCATGACGGTGCTCGGTGTCGGCACCGGCTGCATCGCGGTCGCGTTCGGCGCGGTGCTGTTCCTGATCTCGGACACGCTCATCGCCCGCGAGCGGTTCGTGACCGCGGTCCCCGCCGGCCGGCTGCTGATCATCGTCACCTACCACGTCGCGCAGTTCCTGATCCTCGTCGGACTCATCCGCGCGTCCTAACTACGCTCGGCTCGTGAGCGACGCTTGCGGAGCGAACCATAGGCGCAGGCTCTGCCGATCAACCGAACGAAGAGAGGCTTGAGCGTGCCACGCCGTCCGACCCGCTCGGTCCCCACCGTCGTCGTACCGGGCTGGCAGGGCTCGGGCGCGGGCCACTGGCAGACCTGGCTCGAGATGCAGTTGCAGGCGGACGGACGCGAGACCCGCCGCCCGGCGTTCGCCGATCTCGACCGGCCGGATCTCACCGATTGGCTGACCGCGCTGCGCGTGACGCTGGCCGACCTGCCCGCGGACGGCTTCGACGTCGTCGCGCACTCACTCGGCGCGGTGCTGTGGCTGCACCATGTCGCCGCACCGGACGATGCGCCGCGCCCGGCCCGCGTGCTGCTCGTCGCGCCGCCGGCCCCGTCGACCGAGATCGCCGAGATCGCCGTGTTCTTCCCGCCGCCGCTCGACGTCGACGCGGTGCGCCACGGCGCGGACGGCACCGTGCTGGTCGGGGGCGAGGGCGACCCGTACCTGCCCGACGGAATCGCGTCCGCGTACGGGGTGCCGCTCAAGATCGCGACCACGGTCGTCGCGGGCGGCGCGCACCTCAACATCGAGTCGGGCTACGGCGAGTGGCCGGCCGTGCTGGACTGGTGCCGCCGCGACAACCTCGCGTTCTACTGAGCGTCAGGCCGCGACCGCCTCGACACCGTCCGCGACGGGCGCGGCCCGCCTCGGTGCCCAGCCGGGCGGCGCGAAGATGTAGCCGAGCCGCTCGCGCCAGCCGGCCGCGGCCCGCACGTCGCGCCAGATCTGGCCGTAGAGGTAGTACTGCAGCTTGAACGGGTTGTAACTGTGGACGTTCGTCGTCAGCCCGTAGGTCGGCCGGTGCGTCTCCTCGGCGTACGACCCGAACAGCCGGTCCCAGACGATCAACATGCCGGCGTAGTTCTTGTCCAGGTACTCCGGGTCGGACGCGTGGTGCACCCGGTGGTGCGAAGGAGTGTTGAAGACGAACTCGATCGGGCGCCACATGCGGTCGATGCGCTCGGTGTGCACGAAGAACTGGAAGATCAGGTTGACCGAGAACGCCGTGAAGATCATCCACGGTGGCATGCCGAGCAGCGGCAGCGGCGTCCAGACGAGCAGCTCCCACCAGGGGTTCCACTTCTGCCGCACGGCGGTCGACAGGTTGAAGTGCTGGCTGTTGTGGTGCGCCTGGTGCGCGGCCCAGAGGATGCGCACCCGGTGCGCGGCGCGGTGCTCGGTGTAGAAGAGCAGGTCGACGACGAGCAGTGCGTACACCCACGCCCACCACTGGTGCGTGTCGAGGCGCAGCGGGCTCACCACGTACAGCGCGGCGTAGCCGAGCAGCGCGACGACGCGTGCACCGCCGCTGAAGAACAGCGAGCCGACGCCCATCAGGATGCTGGTTCGGCTGTCGCGGCGCTCGTAGCCGCGGTAACGGCCCGGCTGCTCGTCCTCCAGGAACCGCAGGGAGGCGGCTTCGAGCACGATGAACGCGATGAAGAACGGGATGGCGTACGTGACGGGATCGCGCAGGCTGTCCGCGAACATCGACACGACCGCGACTCCGTCCTCGCCGGGAACTTACCCTGGGGTCACTTACCCTAAGGTAAGATCTCTCCCGTGTCCAGCGGCGCCGCGATCGGGACGAAGGGCGTGCCCCGCGCCGAGCGCGAGGAGCAGATCGTCGCCGAGGCCATCGCAGAGTTCGCCGAATCCGGGTACGCCGGCGCCTCGATGGTCGAGATCGCCCGCCGGGCCGGCATCTCCAAGCCGCTGATCTACCAGTACTTCGGCTCGAAGGACGGGCTGTTCCTGGCCTGTCTGCACCAGGTGTCGGGCGGACTGCTCGCGCGGCTCGAGGACGCCGAACTCGAGGTCGACGACTCGGTGGCGTCCCGCATCTACCCGCTGCGCGCGATCTTCGAGGCGCTCGATCCGCAGCCGCACGCCTGGCGGCTGCTGTTCGATCCGTCCATGCCGGCGAGCGGCGAGATCGCCGTGGCGGCGCGCGAGTACCGCACCCGCACCACCGAACTGGCGGCCAGCGGCTCGACCCGATTCCTCGCCGCGCGCGGCATCACGAGCCCGGCCGACGCGTCCGCGCTCAGCGCGGTCTGGATGGGCGTGGTCGACTCGATCGTCGAATGGTGGCTCGCGCATCCGGAGGAGTCGGCCGATCAGATGACCGAGCGCTGCTACCGGTTGCTGGGCGCCATCACCGGCTGAGCGCCGGAAAGCTAGCGGACGGCGATCGCTTCGACTTCGACCATCATCCCGGGCTGGGCCAACGCACTCACCTGGACTGCTGTCGACGCGGGCTTCGCGCCTGGCAGGTACTGGTCGCGGACCCGGGCCAGGACGCCGAGGTCGCTCATGTCGGTGAGGTACACGGTCACCTTGACCACGTCGTCGAAGGTCGCACCCGCCTGCTCGAGCACCGTCCTGATGTTCTCGAAGGTCTGCCGAGCCTGGGCCTCGAAGTCGCCGGCACCGACGAGTTGCCCGTCTGCGGAGATCGGCGCCTGGCCCGCGAGGAAGATCACCGACTCGGCCGAGTCGACACGCCATGCCTGGGAGAACCCGGCCCGGTCCTGCCAGGACCACGGGTTGATCTGCTGCTTGTCCATCTGCCCTTCCCACGCGGCAACGGCGGAACTGCGGCGCCCTCGATTCCGTCGTAGCACAACACGGCGAAACAGATCAAGCGCGCACGTGACCCGCATGGGGTGGAACTCGTTCTAGTACATATGCGGACGTGCCGGCGCCTGATCGTTGCAGCCCTGCTCCTCAGCGCCCCTCTCCTCGGCGTATCCACCGGGAGCACGGCGGCCGGCGCGGCCGGTGGGTTCGCGCCGCTCGACCGGCCCGGCCCGGCGCTGACCGTGCCCGCCGCGACGCTCGCTGCCGCGCTGACGTGCGAGGGATCGTTCACCGCGAACACGCTCGAGCCGGTGCTGCTCAACCCGGCCACCGGGGTCACCCCGGAGGAGAACTACTCCTGGAACTACGAGCGCGCGTTCAACGCCCAGCTCCGGCCGTGGTGTGCGATGACGATGCCGTACAACACGCTCGGCGACATCCAGACCGCGGCCGAGTACAACGTGTACGCGATCCGGCACATGTACGCGCTGGCGCACCGGCGCATCGCGATCCTCGGTCACAGCCAGGGCGGCATGTCGATGCGCTGGCCGCTGCGCTTCTGGCCGGACACCCGGGCGATGGTCGACGACGTCATCGGGATGGCGGGGACGAACCACGGCACCACCGTGCGCAGCCAGTGCGGAGACGGTTTCAAGTGCCCACCCGCGAGCTGGCAGCAGGCGGCCGGCGCGAACTTCATCACCGCGCTCAACAGCGGCGCAGAGACCTTCGCCGGCATCTCCTACACCGAGATCTACTCGCACACCGACGAGGTCGTCCGGCCGAACAGCTCGCCCACCAACTCGACGTCGTCACTGCACACCGGCGCGGGCCGGATCACCAACGTCGCCACACAGGACCTGTGCCCGCTCGACCTGGACGAGCACCTGCTGATCGGCACGATCGACCCGGTCGCGTACGCGCTGGCGCTCGACGCGTTGAACCACGATGGCCCGGCCGACCCGGCACGGATCTCACGCGGCGTGTGCCTGCAGCTCTATCAGCCCGGCGTGAACCCGCTCTACGCGCCCATGTACCTGCAACTGCTGCGCGCCCTGCCGGGGCTGCTCGCGGTGGACGTGCCCGACGTCAACGCGGTGGGCGCGCCCGAGGTGGCAGCGGAGCCGGCGCTGCGCTGCTACGTGTACGCCGACGGCTGCTGAGTGTCGAGTGGTCAGTCGCGACGAGCGCGGGTGAGCTCGGCGCGCGCGGCCAGCTCGGCGTCCGCCGGGTAACCGACCTCGACCAGCGTGAGCCCGTGCGCCGGCGCCACCGGCACGTCGTCCGCGCGCCGGTCGAGTTGCAACAGGGACGCCGGCCACTCGGCCGGGCGGCGGCCGTCCCCCACGGCCAGCAACGCGCCGACGAGCGAGCGGACCATCGAGTGACAGAACGCGTCGGCGGCCACGGTGCAGGTGATCTCGTCCGCGTCGCGGCGCACCGCAAGCAGCTGCAGCGTGCGTGTGGTGGTCGCGCCCGCACGGCGCTTGCAGAACGCGGCGAAGTCACGCAGCCCGAGCAGCGGCTGGGCCGCCGCCGCCATCGCGTCCGCATCGAGCGGGCGCGGCCACGCGAGCACCTGCGTGCGCTGCAGCGGGTCGGCACCCCAGCGCGCGTCGGTGATGCGGTAGGCGTAGCGGCGCCACAACGCGGCGAAGCGGGCATCGAACTCCGGTGGCACCTCGCGCACCGCGCACACCCGCAGGTCGGCCGGCAGCACCGCCGCGAGCCGGCGCAGCAGGTCGTCGGGCAGGTCGGCGAGCTCGGCGTGCGCGACCTGCCCGGTCGCGTGCACGCCCGCGTCGGTGCGCCCCGCGACGGTGAGCGGCACCGCCGGCAGGCGCAGCAGCGTGCACAGCGCCGACTCGAGCACGCCCTGCACCGTGCGCCGGTCGGGCTGCACCGCCCAACCGGAGAAGTCGGTGCCGTCGTAGGCGATATCGAACCGGACCCGCACGCGCCCGACCTTAAACGAGTTGTCCGCCCCTTGGAACGTGTATGCGTACCGAGGGGCGGACAACGTCGCTGACCTACTCGGGCTTGGCTTCGCCTTCGCCGTCGGCTGCGTCCGCGGCGTCGGGTGCGTCCGACTCGGAGAGCTCGGCAACCGCGGCCTCGCCCTCGGGCTCGGCCTGCTCGGCGTCGTCGGCCACCTCTGCGTCGCCCTCGGCGAGGCCCAGCGCGGCCAGGCCGCCCTCGTCCTCGTCTGCCGTGGTGTCCGCGGCTTCGGCGGCCTCGGCGTCGGCTGCGACCGCCGCAGCGGTCGCCGACTCGGCGGCGGCGTCCTCGGCGATCTCCTTCGTCCGCCCGGCCGGCGCCTTCTTGGCGGCGGTGCGGGTGCCGCGGGCCTTCTCGGCCTCGGCCACGACGGACTTCAGCTCTTCGACGAGCTCGATCACTGCCATCGGCGCGTTGTCGCCCTTGCGCGGAACCGTCTTGACGATCCGCGTGTAGCCGCCGGGGCGGGTGGCGAACCTCGGGCCGATCTCGGCGAACAGCTTGTGCACGACGTCCTTGTCGCGGATCACCGTCATGACCTGCCGGCG
>JAICKR010000112.1 GCA_025927835.1 Jatrophihabitans sp.
CCATGAACCCGTCGAACGCGATCGGCTCGTCGTACTGGCTGGTCTGGAAGTTCTTCGGCATGTCGGGGTAGAAGTAGTTTTTCCGCGCCATCCGGCACCAGGTGGCGATGTCGCAGTTCAGCGCGAGGCCGATGCGGATCGTCGCCTCGATGCCGGCGCGGTTGGCCACCGGGAGGGCGCCGGGCAGGCCGAGGCAGACCGGGCAGACCTGGGTGTTGGGCTCCGCGCCGAACTCGGTCGAGCAGCCGCAGAACATCTTCGAGACCGTGCCGAGTTCGACGTGCGTCTCGAGCCCGATGACGGGCTCATAGCGCGTCAAGGCTTCCTCGTAGGTCATGTCAGCACCGCCGCGGGCGGGGAGATGCGTTCGACCGCCGCCTCGAATGTCGCGGCCACCCGGTAGCAGCGGTCGTCGGCCATCGCGGGCGCCATGATCTGCAGCCCGACGGGCAGCCCCTCCGACAACCCGGCGGGCACCGAGATCGCGGGCGTGCCGGCCAGCGACGCGGGCAGCGTGCAGAGGTCGTTGACGTACATCGCCATGGGGTCGTCCATCCGCTCGCCGAGGCCGAACGCGACGAACGGTGAGGTCGGCGAGACGAGGACGTCGGCCTTCTCGAAGGCCGCGCCGAAGTCGCGCGCGATCAGCGTGCGCACCTTCTGCGCCTGCCCGTAGTACGCGTCGTAGTAGCCGGCCGACAGCGCATAGGTGCCGATCATGATGCGCCGCTTGACCTCGGGGCCGAACCCGGCCTCGCGAGTCAGCGCCATGACGTCCTCGAGCGCGCGCGAGCCGTCGTCTCCGACGCGCAACCCGTAACGCACCGCGTCGAAGCGCGCCAGGTTGGACGAGCACTCGCTCGGCAGAATGAGGTAGTACGCGGCGAGCGCGTATTCGAAGTGCGGACAGCTGACCTCGACGATGTCGGCACCGAGCCCACGCAGCGTCTCGACCGACGACTCGAACGCCGCCAGCACGCCGGGCTGGTAGCCCTCGCCGCCGAGTTCGCGCACCACGCCCACCCGGACCCCGGCCAGGCTGCCCGCTGCGGCACCCTCGCGCGCCGCGGTGACGACCGGCGGCACCGGCCGGTTGATGGACGTGGAGTCGCACCGGTCGTGCCCGCCGATCACCTCGTGCAGCAGGGCGGCGTCGAGCACGGTCCGCGTGCAGGGGCCGGCCTGGTCGAGAGAGGACGCGAGCGCGATCAGGCCGTAGCGCGACACCCCGCCGTAGGTCGGCTTGTGCCCGATGGTTCCGGTGACCGCGGCCGGCTGCCGGATCGAGCCACCGGTATCCGTGCCGATCGCGAGCGGCGCCTCGTACCCGGCGACCGCAGCGGCCGAGCCGCCACCCGATCCGCCGGGCACGCGGGAGAGATCCCACGGGTTGTGCGTCGGGCCATAGGCCGAGTTCTCGGTGGACGAGCCCATGGCGAACTCGTCCATGTTCGTCTTGCCGAGCATCACGATGCCGGCGGCCTTGATCCTCGCGCTGATGGTCGCGTCGTACGGGGGGCGCCAGCCTTCGAGGATCTTCGAACCCGCGGTGGTCACCACGTCCTTGGTGACCACGACGTCCTTCATCGCGAGCGGGACGCCGGCGAGCGGGCCGTGCCGCTCGCCGGCGGCGCGCTTCTTGTCGACGGTCCGCGCCGCTTCCAGGGCGCCGTCGGCGTCGACGTTCAGGAACGCCCGAACTCGGCTGTCCACTGCCTCGATCCGGTCCAGATGGGCCTGCGCCACCTCGACCGCGGCGACCTCGCCCCCGGCGACCAGCGCGGCGAGCTCGCTCGCGCTCTTACGCGTGAGTTCGTCGCCCATCAGGCTTCCTCGGTCAGGATGCGCGGCACGCGAAACTTGTTGTCCTCGACCTCGGGCGCGCCGGCGAGGACGGACTCGCGCGGCAGCGAGGGCACGAGCTCGTCGGCGCGGAAGACGTTGGTCATCGGCACCGCGTGCGAGGTCGGCGGGATGTCGTCGGCCGCGACCTCGCTCACCCGGGCCACGGAACGGAGGATGACGTCGAGCTGCCCGGCGAAGACGTCCAGCTCCTCGTCGGTGACGGCGAGGCGGGCGAGGCGGGCGAGATGGGCGACGTCGGCGCGGCCGATGCGTGCCGCCTCGTCCTCGCCCGGGTGGGCTGGTGGCGCTTCGTCAGACACGACCCCGAAGTCTACGGATCGCCGAACGTGCCCCCTACCGAGTTCGCCGGGCCGGGGGCGGTAACCCCGCGGACACACTCGTGGGGCAGGCTGGCGGTGTGTCGTTCCTGCTCCGCCTCGTCCTGCCCGACCGTCCCGGCGCCCTCGGCGCGGTAGCGTCCGCGCTCGGCTCCGCGGGCGCCGACATCCTCAGCGTGGACGTCATCGAGCGGGCGCCCGGCAGCGCCGTCGACGACTTCGTGGTCGAGCTCCCTTCGGACAAGCTTCCCGACACGCTCGTGTCCGCGGCGGCGACGGTCCCCGGCGTGCAGGTGGAATCGATCCGTCCCTACGCCGGCCAGATCGACCCGCACCGCGAGCTGGAGCTGCTCGACGCGCTCGCCCAGGATCCGGGCTCCGCCCTGGCCGCGCTAGCCGACGGCGTCCCGCGGGTGTTCCGGGCCGGCTGGGCACTCGTCCTGTCAGCGCCTGTCGCCGGCCAGTCACGGGTGCTCGCCAGCGGCGGCGCCGCGCCGGAACTCGGCGCGGTGGCAGCGCCCTGGTGGCCGCCCACCCCGACCCGCCTACTGACCACCGAGGACGACTGGGCGCCGAGCGACTGGGCGCGGCTGGGCACCGAGCTCGCGGTGACTCCGCTGGGCGAGCTCGCGCTGCTCGTCGGCCGCCCGGCACTGCGCTGGCTGCCGTCCGAGCTGGTGCGGCTGCAGCACCTCGCGGCGATCGCGGCGACCGTCACGCCGTCGTACGAACATCGATGACGATCTAGAGTTCGACCATGCGATTCGGGGCATCGAAGTGGACGGCTGCAGACGTCCCTGACCAGACCGGCCGCACCGTCATCGTGACCGGGGCGAACAGCGGCATCGGCGAGGCCACCGCTGCCGTGCTCGCCGAGCGGGGGGCGTCGGTCGTGCTCGCCTGCCGCAACACGACGAAGGGCGAGGCCGCCGCCGGCCGCATGCGCGGCGAGGTCTCCGTGCGCCGCCTCGACCTCGCCGACCTCGCGTCGGTGCGTGAGTTCGCCGCCGCGACGCCGCAGGCGGACGTCCTCGTCAACAACGCCGGGGTGATGGCGATACCGCTGAGCCGCACCGCCGACGGCTTCGAGATGCAGATCGGCACGAACTTCCTCGGCCACTTCGCGCTCACCGGGCTGCTGCTGCCGCGCATCACCGATCGGGTGGTGACACTGTCCAGTGGCGCGCACCGGCCCGGGCGCATCGACCTGGACGACCTGAACTGGCGCACCCGTCGCTACCGGCGCTGGCAGGCGTACTCGCAGTCGAAGCTGGCCGACCTGATGTTCGCCTACGAGCTGGACCGCCGGCTGCGCGAGCGCAGCTCAGCGGTGCGCTCGCTCGCCGCGCACCCCGGCTATGCCGCGACCGAGCTGCAAGGACACACCGAGTCGTTCCAGGACCGCGTCATGGCGGTGGGCAACCGCCTCATCGCGCAGAACGCGGCGGCCGGCGCACTGCCGACGCTGTATGCGGCGACGGTGCCGGACGCGCCCGGCGGTGCGTACTACGGACCCAGCGGCCCGGGCGAGCTGCGCGGCTACCCCAAGCGGGTCGGGTCGTCCAAGGCCTCGAAGGACCGCGAGGTCGCGGCGAAGCTGTGGGCGCAGGCGGCCGAGCTGACGGGCGTCGACGTCCGCTGAAGCGCGTGCCGTCGCGGGCCCAGCGGCACCGGGTCGGACGTGCTGGCCCGCCATGACGTCCACCGCCTGCGAGCCCAGTCGACGGCGTTGTCCGTCCAGCGCTGCGCCGTGGGCATGAGGGTGGGCAGGCTCAGCAGCACGAGGCTGCCGGCCAGCCAGCCGCCGACGACGTCGCTGAACCAGTGGGTGCGCAGGTAGACCGTGCCCAGCCCGACCGACACGCAGATCCAGACGGCCAGCGCGATCGCGGCCTTGCGGAATCGCGGCGGCAGCAGCCAGGCGACGAGGCCGTAGAGCACGACGGCGTTCGACACGTGGCCGGAGGGGTAGATGTTGCCGCCGACGAACACATCGTGGACGTTGCTCTGATAGAAGGGCCCGATCCGTCCGACCGCATACTTCACGACACCGACCGTGAAGTTCAGCAGCACGAGTGCGGCGACGAGCTGCACGAGCGGACGGGTGGAGCGCGTGCGCCAGGCGATCCAGAAGAAGAACGGCAGCGACAGCAGGGTTGCCGGGCCACGCTGGCCGAGCATCACGTAGTCCTCGACGAACCGCTTGTAGGCGGGCGCGCGGTCCTGCAGGTGCAGGTTGAAGATCGACTTGTCGAGGCTCAGGATCGGTGAGTAGACGATCACGCAAATCGTGAGGGCGACGTAAACGCCGAGGACGATCCAGAACGTCACCGCGCGCGCGGACACCCGAGTAGTCGACTCATTTGTCGGTACCGAGTCCGCGCGCAACTCAAGCAGCGGCAACCCCACCCCTACGTTCTTTCCATACTCGGCTGTGAACTACCCCTGCCGTAACCGGAAAGTGACCGTATCTGTGCCGGAAAACACTCACTCGCCGCCGGGACCGTCGGCAAGCAGCGCGGCGAAGCCCGCCTCGTCGAGCACCGCAACGCCGAGCTGTTCGGCCTTCTCGGCCTTCGTCCCGGCGTTCTCGCCGACCACGACGTAGTCGGTCTTCTTCGACACCGACCCGGCCGCCTTGCCGCCCCGCGCGACGATGGCTTCCTTCGCCTCGTCGCGGGAGAAGCCGGTGAGCGAGCCGGTGACGACGATCGTCAGGCCGGCCAGCGTCTTCGGGGTGTCGTCGGGCTCGTCGGCGAGGCGCACCCCTGCGGCGGCCCACTTGTCGACGATCGCCGCGTGCCAGTCGACGGCGAACCACTCGACGACCGCTTCGGCGATGACCTGGCCGACGCCCTCGACCGCGGCGAGCTCCTCGACGCTCGCGGCCCGGATCGCGGCCAGGTCGCCGAACTCGGTGGCCAGCGCGCGAGCCGCGGTCGGGCCGACGTGCCGGATCGACAGCGCGACCAGCACCCGCCACAGCGGCCGGGTGCGGGCCTGGTCGAGGTTGGCGAGCAGCTTCTCCCCCACCGCGGACAGCGCCCGCCCGTCACGCACGGCCTCCGGCGGGTCGATCCTCTTCGCCGCGCGGGTATAGAGCGGCACCGTAGCCAGCATGCTGCGCGCGCGGGTGTCGTCGCCGTCGAGGTCCGGCGCCAGGGTGAACAGGTCGCCCTCGTCGGTGATGACGCCTGACTCGAGCAGCGCCACGACACCTTCGTAGCCGAGGGCCTCGATGTCCAACGCGCCACGTGCCGCGAGTGACGCGATGCGTTCGCGCACCTGCGCGGGACAGACCCGGCTGTTGGGGCAGCGGATGTCCTTGTCGCCTTCCCGCGCCGGCGCGAGCTCGGTGCCGCACGACGGGCAATGCGTCGGCATCTCGAACTTGCGCTCGGAGCCGTCGCGCAGCGCGACGACCGGCCCGACGATCTCGGGGATGACGTCACCGGCCTTGCGCAGCACGACGGTGTCGCCGATGAGCACGCCCTTGCGCTCGATCTCCCACTGGTTGTGCAGCGTCGCGCGCTCGACGGTGGAGCCGGCGACCTTGATCGGTTCCATCACTCCGAACGGCGTCGCGCGCCCGGTGCGCCCGATCGCGATGCGGATGTCGAGCAGCTTGGTGTTGACCTCTTCGGGCGGGTACTTGAAGGCGATCGCCCAGCGCGGCGCGCGGCTCGTGGAGCCGAGCCGGCGCTGCAGCCCGAGGTCGTCGACCTTCACCACGACGCCGTCGATCTCGTGCTCGACCGAGTGCCGGTGCTCGCCGAAGTGGTCGATGAACTGCTGCACCGCGCCGAGATCGGGCACGACCTTCGCGCGCGCCGACGTCGGCAGCCCCCAGCCGCGCAACGCCTCGTACCACTCGGACTGTGCGCTGACCGCGGGGCCGCCCTCGACGCGCCCCACCCCGTGCACGACGAGTTGCAGGCCACGACTTGCGGTGACGCGCGGGTCCTTCTGCCGCAGCGAACCGGCCGCGGTGTTGCGCGGGTTGGCATACGGCGCTTTGCCGGCCTCGACGAGGCTTGCGTTGAGTGCCTCGAAACGCTCGACCGGGAAGAACACCTCGCCGCGCACCTCGAGCACGTCGGGCACGCCGTCGCCGGTGAGCCGGTCGGGGACGTTCTCGAGCGTGCGCACGTTCGGCGTGACGTCCTCGCCGGTGCGCCCGTCGCCCCGGGTCGCGCCGCGGACGAGCCGACCCTTCTCGTAGACCAGGTTGACCGCGAGCCCGTCGACCTTGAGTTCGCACAGGTAGGCGGGCACTGTGCCCGCATCGCGCTCGACGCGCTGCGCCCACGCTATGAGCTCGTCGACGGTGAACACGTTGTCGAGGCTGAGCATGCGCTCGAGGTGGTCGACGGCGGTGAACAGCGTCGAGTAGGTGCCACCGACGCGCTGCGTCGGCGAGGACGGCGTGCGCAACTCGGGGTACTGGTCCTCGAGCGCCTCGAGCCGCTTCATCGCCGTGTCGTACTCGGCGTCGCTGGCCGTGGGCTCGTCGATGACGTAGTAGCGGTAGGCGTTGTCGTCGATCTCCTGGGCCAACCGGGCGTGCTCTTCACGGGCGTCGGCAGGCACTTCGGTCACACGTCAAACCTAGCGAGCGAGTACGACGGGTCAGCGTGGGCGGTTCGGGTCCCGCACGGTGGCGACGTCGTAGAACGCGCGCTGCTGGGCCGGCACCTCGAACGCGTAGCCGTCGACGTGTCGGCGGCTCAGGATCGTCGCGCCGTCGCGGTGCACGGTGCGCGGCACGTCGTCGATGTCCTGTTGGATGGTGTAGCCGGCCCGGACGAGATAGCGGACCACCTCGTCGCTCGGCCGACCCCCGAACGGATAGATCAGGACGTCGGTGTGCAGGCCGATCGGGTCGGCAATCGCCTTCCACTGCCCGGTGTCCCATTCGATGCTCGACAGCGAGTTCGTGGTGAAGTCGATGTGCCCCCAGGAGTGGCTGGCGATCGTCCAGCCGCGGCCCTGCAGCCAGTGCACGAGCGCGCGGAGCCGGTGTTGCACCGCGGCCCGTTTCGGGTGGTGCTCACCGAAGAACCCCTCGTAGCCGGTCAGCCCGAGCACGCCCTTGGCGCCGTCGGCGGAGAACTCCGGGTGCTCGGCGATCTCGGCTTCGATCATCGGGACGACGTCCTGGTCGCTGAGTCGGCCGTCCGGCAACTGCGCTCGTACCTGCCCGTCTGCAAGCACGAGCCGGGTGGCGAGGCCACGGCCCTGGAAGTAGCGGTAGTAGTTGACGTCGTCCTCTTCGAGGATCAGCGGGCGCCGCCCCGCAGGGACGCGCACGGTGCCCGCCGCGGCCTTGTGGATGTCGACCAGCGTCCAGCCCTTCTGCCACAGCTGGTCGAGGATGCGCTGGAACTCGAGCGCGGTGACGAAGTAGTGCTGGAACCCGACGCCGAGCGTGTCCGACGTGAACGCCAGTCGCGGCTCGAGGACCAGCGGATGCACGAACAGTTCCTCGACCGGCCCGTGCCAGCGCACCATCCGGACCGCGGGCGGGGGCGCAGTGTGCTGCGGTGTGCGCGTGGTCGCGACCGGGTGCGCCGTCTGCGGCCGGCTCGGCTCGAACGCGACGGGTCGGCTCGACGGCCCGGTGCACGCGACGACGGCCGCGAGGGCAGCGGCGACGACAGCGGCGAGGATCCCGGCCCGGCGGTTGCGCACACTGCGTAGACGTCAGGTAGGGGCGTTTCCGCTGCAGGGGGTCGACGGTTGCCTTCAGCTAATCGCTTCCCGACTCCGCATCGCGAAGCCACTTCGACACCTCACCGAGCGCCTGCAGCACGGCGCGGGCGTGCTCCGGCGAGGCGCCGGCGAGCCCGCACGACGGCGTCGCGACGACCGACCCCGCGAGCGAGCCGAGCGGGAACCCGAGGGCCGTCCACAGCTCGCGGAGGCGGCTGCGCGCGGCCTCGAACGACACCGCCGCGCCGGTCGCCGGCAGCACGCCCGGCCAGAGCGAGACGCCGGCGTCGACCAGCTCGCCGAGCGTGTCGTAGTCGGACGTGCCGGTGTGGGCGAGGTCGAAGGAGATCGCGTCCGCGCCGGCGTCGCGCAGCACGGCGAAGGGCACGTCGTCCGCGCAGCTGTGCACCACGCGTGCGCCTGGCGCGGCCGTCTCGAGAACGTCGCGCAGTGCCTGACCGGCGGTCGTCGCCTCGACGGAGCGCACGGTGCCGTAGCCGGACGGAGTGGAGACGCGTCCGGCCAGCACGGCCGGCAGCGACGGCTCGTCGATCTGGAGGACGACGACGCCTCCGGGCAGCCGGCCGGCTACCTCGGCGAGGTGTTGGCGCAGCCCTTCGGCGAGCGAGGCGGCGAGATCGCGCGCGGCGCCGTGGTCACTGACGATCCGGTGCCCGTTCGGCAGCTCGAGCGCGGCGGCCAGCGTCCATGGTCCCGCGGCCTGCACCTTGACCGGTCCGTGGTGGCTCGCCGCGGCGGCCTGCAGGGCGTCGAGGTCCCAGGCCAGGAAGTCGCGGGCCCGGCGCAGCTCGCGGCCAGGGTGCGCGGTGCGCCGCCACCCGGACGGGACGAGTTCGATCGGCAGGTCGACGAGCAGCGCGGCGCTGCGTCCGATCATGTCCGCGCCGGCGCCACGCGCGGGCAGCTCGGCCAGGTGCGGCAGCTCAGGCAGCTCGCCGAACACCAGCCGGGCCGCCTCGTCCGGATCGAGCCCGGGCAACGACCCGACACCGGTGACGGCACCGGCAGGCCAGGGGCTGGTCATGCGGCTGCCGTCATCCGGCGAGTTCGGCGGCGTGGGCGGCGGTGATGGTCGCCGAGCCGAGGACGGCGTCGCCGTCGTACATCACCAACGCCTGTCCGGCCGCGACCCCCTGTTGGGGGCGGTGCAGCGTCGCCGTGACGTTGCGGCCGGCGACGGTCACCGACGCCGGGCTCGTCATGCCGTGCGCCCGCAACTGCACCTCGCAGTCGAACGCGTCGGCCGGGGCCGTGCCGCTCGTCCAGACGACCGCGCCGGCCTCGACCACGTCGGCATCGAGCAGCTCGCGCGGACCGACGACCACGGTGTTGTCGACCGGCCGGATGGACAGCACGTAGCGCGGCTCACCGTCGGGCGCCGGGCGCCGCAGGTCGAGCCCGCGCCGCTGCCCGACCGTGAACGCGAACGACCCGTCGTGCCGACCGAGCGTCTCGCCGCTGGCAGCGTCGACGATCGGGCCGTCCTGCGCACCCAGCTTGCGCGTCAGGAAGCCGCGGGTGTCGCCGTCGGCGATGAAGCAGATGTCGTGCGAGTCGGGCTTGTCGGCGACCGCGAGCCCGCGCCGCGCCGCCTCGGCACGCACCTGCGCCTTGGTCGAGTCGCCGAGCGGGAACATCGCATGCGTGAGCTGCTCGTGGGTGCACACGGCGAGGACGTAGGACTGGTCCTTCGCCGCATCGACCGAGCGCAGCAGCCGGCCGTCGACGAGGCGGGCGTGGTGGCCCGTGACGACGGCGTCGAAGCCGAGCGCGCGCGCCCGGTCGAGCACCGCGGTGAACTTGATCTTCTCATTGCAGCGCAGGCACGGGTTGGGTGTGCGGCCGGCCGCGTACTCGCTCACGAAGTCGTCGATCACCTCGGCGCGGAACCGCTCGGCGAGGTCCCACACGTAGAACGGGATGCCGAGCACGTCGGCGGCCCGGCGCGCGTCGTTCGCGTCCTCGAGGGTGCAGCAGCCGCGGGCACCGTGGCGCAGTGTGGCCGGCGCCTGCGAGAGCGCGAGGTGCACGCCGGTGACGTCGTGGCCGGCGTCCACGGCGCGCGCGGCGGCGACCGCGGAGTCGACGCCGCCGCTCATCGCGGCAAGCAGTCTCATGATGCGACGGACGTGAGACCGGCGCGCCGGGCCCGCTCGACGGCCGGTGCGATCGCGTCGAGCGCGGCGGCGACGTCGTCGCTGGTGGAGTTGTGGCCGAGCGAGAATCGCAGCGTGCCGCGCGCCTCGGCAGGCGTCGCGCCCATGGCCGTCAGAACGTGTGAAGGCTGCGCGACACCGGCCGAGCAGGCCGAACCGGTCGAGCACTCCACGCCGCGCGCGTCGAGCAGCATGAGCAGCGCATCGCCCTCGCAACCGGCGAAGGTCAGGTTGGCTACCCCGGGCAGGCGGCGCTCGGGGTGCCCGTTGACGGTCACGTCCGCGACCCGGTCGAGGACGCCGGCGACCAGTTCGTCGCGCAACGCGCCGATGCGGGCAGCGGACTCGGTGCGCCGCTCGACCGTGAGCGCGGTCGCCGTCGCGAGCCCGACGACGCCGGGGACGTTGAGCGTGCCCGAGCGCACCTCGCGCTCCTGGCCACCGCCGTGCAGCAGCGGCACCGAGGCGACGTCGCGGCGCAGCAGCAGCGCACCGGCGGCAGGCGGGCCGCCCAGCTTGTGCCCGGTCATCGACAGGGCGGCGAGCCCGGACAGGCCGAAGTCGACGGGCTGCGTGCTGACCGCCTGCACCGCGTCACTGTGCATCGGTATCTCGAACTCGGTCGCGATGCGGGCGAGCCGGGCGATGGGCTGGACCGTGCCGACCTCGTTGTTGGCCCACATGACGGAGACGAGGGCGACCGACTCGGGGTCGGTCTCGATCGCGTCGCGCAGTGCCTCGGGCGCGACCACGCCCGTCGCATCGACGGGCAGCCGGGTGACCTCGGCACCCTCGTGCGTGACGAGCCACTCGACCGCGTCGAGCACCGCGTGGTGTTCGACGGCGCTCGCGATGATGCGCTGCCGGCGCGGGTCTGCGCCCCGGCGCGCCCAGAAGATGCCCTTGACCGCGAGGTTGTCGGACTCGGTGCCGCCGGCGGTGAAGATGACCTCGGACGGGCGGGCGCCGAGCGCGGCGGCCAGGCTCTCGCGCGACTCCTCGACGCTGCG
>JAICKR010000109.1 GCA_025927835.1 Jatrophihabitans sp.
AGCCGCCGTCCGGGTTCTGCTGTGCCTCGAGCCAGTCGACCGCGCGCCGGATCGCGGGTGTGCGCGGATCGATGCCGGCCGCGACGAGTGCCGGCACGACGGCGCCGGTGCCGTAGACGAAGTTGGCCCCCCAGCGGCCGAACCACGACCCGTCCGGCTCCTGTGCCTCGAGCAGCCACTGCACGCCACGTGCCGCGGGCGCGCTGTCGGCCATGCCGAGCCGCGCCAGCATCTCGATGACGTGTGCGGTGACGTCGGCCGACGGCGGGTCGATCACCGCGCCGAAGTCGGAGAACGGCAGCTTCTCGATGAGCCGCTGCGTGTTGTCGGCGTCGAAGGCGCCCCAGCCGCCGTCGCGTGACTGCATGCCGATCACCCAGTCGGTGCCGCGCACGACCGCGTCGGCGACGCCGGGCACGTGCTGTTCGCCGACCCGGTCGAGCGCGAGCACGACCTCGGCGGTGTCGTCGATGTCCGGGTAGCCGTCGTTGGCGAACTCGAACGCCCAGCCGCCCGGCGCGAGATCGGGACGGGCGACGGCCCAGTCACCGGAGACCCGGATCTCCTCGTCGAGCAGCCACCGCGTGGCCCGCTCGATCACCGGGTCGTCGGGTGCGGCGCCGGCGTCGAGCAGCGCGATGACCGCGAGGCAGGTGTCCCACACCGGTGACTGGCACGCTTCGAGCCGGCGCACCTCGCCCTCCGGCGTCTGCTCGCGGACGAGGAAACCTTCCAGGCCGTCGATCGCCGCGCGCATCACCGGGTGCTCGAGCGGATAGCCCAGCAGGTGCAGCGCGAGGATCGAGTACACCCAGGGCGGCTGGATGCCGCCCCAGCCGCCGTCGGCCTCCTGCCGGGCGAGGATCCACTCGGCCGCGCGGCGCATCGCCAGGCCGCGGGCCGGCTGCACCGGTGCGCGCTGGTAGAGCTTGAGGCCGCGGTCGAGCAGCCCGAAGGCCGCGCCGGCCAGCCCACCGCGGGTGCGCGGCGCCGCCCGCCCGCTGTGCAGCTCTGCGAGGTCGAACGGCAACGGACGCACCGGGCGCAGGGTCGCGACGACGGTGATCGGCACGACGGTCTGCCGGGCCCAGCACGCCCAGTCGTACACGTTGAGCGGCACCCACTTGGGCAGCAGCACGAGCTCCGGCGGCATCGCCGGCAGCGCGTCCCACGACCATTCGCCGAACAGCGCGAGCCAGATGCGGGTGAACACCCGGCTGGCCTCGATACCGCCCGCGTCGAGGACGAACTCGCGCGCGGCGCGCATGTGCTTGTCGTCGACCGAGTCGCCCGCCAGCCGCAGCGCCGCGTACGCCTCGATCGTGGTGGAGACGTCACCCGGCCCGCCCTCGAAGTTGGCCCAGGTTCCGTCGGCACGTTGCTGGCTGCGGATCCAGCGCGCGGCGCCCTCGAGGTCGGCCGGGTCGAGGATGCCGAGGAACTGACGCAGCAGCAGGTCCTCGGCGTCCATCGTGACGTTGGTGCGCAGCTCGCCCTTCCACCAGCCGCCCGCGGCCTGCCGCCCGACGAGGTGCTCGCGCGCGCGGTTCACCGCGTCGACCACGTCGGTCAGCTCGGATACCGGCTGCGCCGTCATGCAGAACTCCTCATCGGTCGCGGTTGACGATGTAGTTGGCGATCGCTTCCAGCTCGGCGGCCGGCTCGTCGATCAGGTCGAGCGCGCGCAGCTGCTGCATCGCGGTGTCGAGGCGCAGGTCGGCCTCGTTCTTCGCCCAGTCGAGCCCGCCCGAGTCGATGATCAGCTGGGTGGCGAGCTCGACGTCGGCATCGGTCGCCGGCGGCCCCGCGGTGAACATCTCGGCGAGCCGGTCGCCCGCGGGCGTGTTGCTGGTCAGCGCCGCCGCGATCGGCGCGCTGCGCTTGCCGGCCCGCACGTCCGAGGACGACGACTTGCCGGTCTGCGCCGGGTCGCCGACCACGCCGAGGACGTCGTCGACGAGCTGGAACGCAAGGCCGAGCTCGTAGCCGAACTGGGCGAGCCCGGCGACGGTCGGTTCCGGCGCCCCGACCGCGAGCGCGCCGATCGAGGCCGAGCAGGCGAGCAGCGCCGCTGTCTTGCCGGCCTCCATCGACAGGACCTGCGCCATCGTCACCGACTCGGCCTGCTCGAGCAGCAGGTCCTGCGACTGGCCGCCGATGAGCACCTGGACGGTGTCGAGCAGGCAACCCTGCGCGCGCCGCCCGCTCAGCCCGCTCGCGGTGAGCAGCCGCACGGCGAGCGTGAGCATCGCGGTGCCGGCCAGGATCGCCTGCCCCTCGCCGAAGGCGACCCACGCGGTCGGGCGGTGCCGCCGCTCCAGGTCGCGGTCCATCACGTCGTCGTGCAGCAGCGAGAAGTTGTGCACGAGCTCGACCGCGATCGCCATCGGGATGGCCTCGTCGGGCCGGCCGATGACCGCCTCGGCGGACAGCACCGCCAGCGTGGGACGGATCGCCTTGCCGCCGCTGTGCGTCGGCTCGCCCTGCGCGTCGCACCAGCCCATCTGGTAGCGCGAGATCAACCGCATCTGCGGGTCGTCGAGCCAGTCGACCGCGCGTTGCGCGGCGGGTTCGACGAGCGCGCGGATGCGCTCGAGCGCCGCGGGTGCGGTGGGACGGACTGCTTGTTGAGTCATGCTGCGAACCGCACTCTCTGCGAGGTGGGGAGGTGCAATGCGGCCTCGGCGGCCGCGATCCCGCTGCGGACCGCGCTCTCCATCGTGTCCGGCCAGCCGGTGTCGGTCCATGCACCGGCGAGCCATATGCCGTCCGGGCCCGCGGCGGCGTCCGGGCGCATCGCCCAGCTGCCCGCGGCCTGCCGGAACGTCGCCCGCCGCTCGCGGGTGACGAAGACGTCGAGCACCTCGGCGCGTCCTGCGCGAGGCAGCAGCCGCGCGAGCTCGTCGGCGAAGCGCGCACCCAGCGCGCCGCTCGTCTCGGCGAGCACGCCGTCGGCCGCGGACACGGTGACCGCGAGGTACTGCGCACGCGGCGCGGTGCGGTGCAGCCCGGAACTGTCGGTGCGATCGAAGAACCACTGCACGTCTGAGTTGACCGCGGCCGCGAACGGCAGATCGGTGACCTGCCGGTCGTAGACGACGTGCACGTTGACGATCGGCGAGTGCCCGAGGCCGGCGGCGGGTGCCGCACGGCCGGTGCGCAGGGCCGGCAGCGTGGCGAACGCGTCGCGGTGCGGCAGCGCTAGCACGACCGTGTCGGTGTCGGCGCGGTAGGCGGTGTGCCCGGCTGACGCGTGCACCACCGCGCCGGGCTCGATCTTCTCGACGGTGTGCCGCAGGCGCACCTCGACCCCGCTCGCCTCGAGCGCTCGCTGCGCGGCGGTGGAGTGGATGTCGCCGAGCGGAACGACCGCGTAGCCGACGTCGCCGGCCGCGGCGTGGTCGAGCAGTCCGGTGCGGAACACCTTCGCGGCCAGCGCGAGGGACGCCTCTCGCGGCGCGAGGTTGAGCGTCGCGGTGGCCACGATGCTCCACAGCGCGTCGATGGTGGCCGGCGTCTGGCCGTGTGCGAGCAGGAACTGCTCGAGCGTCTGCTCGTCGAGCATGCGGTCGGACGGGTCGAGCATCCGAAAAGCGAGTGCGCCGCGGATGATGCGGGCCCGGTCGGTGGCCGACAGCAGCCGGTAGCGGGCCAGCGCCGCGCCGAGGTGCGCAGGCGCGGGGACGCCGGGCACCCGACTCAGCCGCGCCTGCCGGCCGTCGGGGCGCAGCACCGGTATGTCGAGGCGCGGCTGCAGGTGCGTCATCGATTCGGCGTCGAGGCGCTGCAGCAGCCAGCGGTACGCCGCGCAGCAGCGCAGGAAGACATGCTGCCCGTTGTCGACCGAGAGCCCGTCGCGCGCGAAGGAGAACGCCGCGCCGCCGAGCCGGGTGCGCCGTTCGAGCAGGACGACCTCGCGGCCGGCGTCGGCCAGGCGCAGTGCGGCGGAGATGCCGGCGAGCCCGCCGCCGACGACTACCGCGCGGTCGTCAGCCATGTCGCCGCCCGCCCGGGCCCAGTGCGCGCAGCGCTACCTGCACCTTCTGCTTGGTCGGCAGCGACTCGCGACCACGCATGATCGCCGCGGGACGGGCGCTGATGCGGGTCAGCAGTTCGCGGTAGATGCCGGCCATCGCCGCACAGCACGCGCCGCTGCGCCGGTCGAGCAGGTCGAGCAGGTCGAGCCCGCGGTCGTACCAGCCGTGCGCGCGGGCCGCTTCGAACCGGATCAGCTCGGCGAGCGCGCCGCCCTGGGGGTCGAGATCGCCATCCGGACGCGCCTTGATCTCGCAGCCGAACAGGCGCAGGTCGGCGGCGGGGAGGTAGATCCGCTCGTTGCCGAGGTCCTCGCGCACGTCGCGCAGGATGTTCGTGAGTTGCAGCGCCACGCCCAGCGCGTCGGCGAGTTCGGACGCCCGGCGGCGCTGGTCGGCGCGCAAGGGCGGGTCGAACACGCCCAGCGACAGCCGCCCGATCGAGCCGGCCACGCAGCGGCAGTACTCGACGAGGTCGTCGAGCGTCTCGTAGTGCCGGCCGCGCACGTCCATCTCGCAGCCGTCGACGAGCTCGCCGAACGCGTCGAGCGGGATCGGGAAGTGCCGGGCCGCGTCGTCGAGCGCGGCGTAGACGGGATCGCTGGTGTGCTCGTGCGGCGCAGTCGCGGCCGCCCGCGCCTCGGCCAGCAGCTTGACCTTGTGCTCGGCCGGCAGGGTGCCGTCGCCGATGTCGTCGATGCGCCGGGCCACCGCGTAGACGGCCGACAGCGCGGCCCGCTTGGGCCCGGGCAGGAGCCGGATGCCCCATGCGAAGTTGCGGGCCTGCTCGCGGGTGATGCGCTCGCACTCGCGGTAGGCCTCGACCACCGTCGGTGTGCTCATCGGCCCCGCCTGATCAGCAGCCGGCCGGCCTCGAGTGCGGTACGCGGCTTGGTCGGGGCGACGTGTCGGGCGAGCACGTCGTGGTCGGCGGCGCGCAAGGCGTGCGCGGTGGCCCGTCCGCCCGCGATGTAGCCGGCGACCGCGACCCGCGCCCAGCCGCGCAGGCCGCGCACCAGCTCCGGGCCTTCGTCCAGCATGCGTTCGGCCCGCTGGACCTGGGTGGCGACCACCCGGCGCAGCGCCGGGGTGGTGGCGCGTGCGGTCAGCTGGGCATCGTCGACGCCCGCGGCCCGCAGCTCGTCGGCCGGGAGGTAGACGCGGCCGGCCAGCGCGTCCTCGCGCACGTCCTGGCAGTGTTCGAGCACCTGCAGCGCGGCGCACACCGCGTCCGAGCGGCGCACCGCCGTCTCGTCGTGCACGTCCGCGACGATCAGCACCATGCGCCCGATCGGCGCAGCCGACTTCGCGCAGTAGCCGAGCAGATCGTCGAACGTCGTGTACCGGGTTTTCGCCTGGTCGAGGCGATTGGCCTCGAGCAGGTCGAGCAGCGGCTCGGTGCTCAACCCGTGGGCGGCGACGAGGGGGAGCAGCCCCGCGATCGGCCCGAGTTGCGGATTGCCGCGGGGCAGCCGGGCGACGTCGGCCTCGACGAGCCGGAGCAGGGCCAGCCGGTCGCCGTCGGCCCGGTCGCCGACGTCGTCGACGAAGCGGGCGTAGCTGTAGATGCGCAGCAGATGATCTCGCGCCGTGCGCGGAAGAAATCGCAGCGCTACCGGGAAGTTCTCGGTACGGTGCTGGGTGAGGGCACGCTGCGCCAACTGGCGCAGGACCTCTGCGGGCGCGTCCGGCCGGGATGTCAACGTCATCGTCAGGACCCCGCGCACGCCATGCGTTGCACTCTCGCTAGAACCGGTTATCGTTTTGGTTTGCCGAACTAACTTCCGTGTTCTTGGTATCGCACATTACGGGCTCGGGACAAGCGCATCGCCGCATTTTTCGCGCATCTCCGAACTTTGGTCGATACTTTTCGCCAGCACGTGGAGGAGACGGGGATGGCGCGAAGGCGATCAGGCGGCCGCCGCGACAAGAGCGTCGCCGACCTCGAGCGCGCGCTCGAGGACATCGTCAGCTGGGCGGTGCGCAACGACGCCTACCGCGACGCGATGCGGCGCCCGGACGTCGACCTGCCGCGCGGCCACGCCGGCCTGCTCGCCCGACTGAACCAGGCCGGGCCGGTGCGCCTGGGCGACCTGGCGCGGGCGCTCGGTGTGGACAGCTCGACGGTGACGCCGCAGACCCAGCGGCTGGAGCGGTCCGGCTTCGTCGCCCGCACCCGCGACCCGCGCGATGGCCGGGCGGTGCTGCTGACCGTCACCCGGGCCGGCCGCGCCCTGCTGGACAACATGCGCCTCACCCGCCGTGCCATCCTGGCCGACCGGCTGCAGGAGTGGAGCGACGACGAGCGGGCGCTGGCCGCCGAGGTGCTCAAGCGGGTGGCGCAGGACCTCAACCTCCGCCGCGAACAGGCCTGACCGCTAGCGTGACGCAGGTGAAGGTGCTCGTCGCCGAGAAGATCGGCGCGTCCGGGGTCGAGTTGCTGCAACGCGCCGGATTCGAGGTCGAGTTCGGCACCGGCTGGGACCGCGCCGAACTGGAGGCGCGCATCGCCGACTTCGACGGCATCGTGATCCGCTCGGCGACCCAGGTCGACGCCGACCTGCTGGCGAAGGCCGATCGGCTGCGTGCGGTGGCGCGCGCGGGCGTCGGTGTCGACAACGTCGACGTCGAGGCCGCGACCCGGCGCGGTGTCGTCGTCGCGAACGCGCCGCAGTCGAACGTCATCACCGCTGCCGAGCACACGCTGGCGCTGCTGCTCGCGCTGGCCCGCAACGTTCCGCAGGCACATGCCTCGCTCGTCGGCGGCGCATGGGACCGCAACAGGTTCACCGGTGTCGAGCTGCACGAGAAGGTGCTCGGCGTCATCGGGTTCGGCCGCATCGGCCAACTGGTCGCGCACCGCGCCCGCGGCTTCGGCATGCGGGTGATCGGCTACGACGTGTACCTGTCCGAGGAGCGATTCCGCGAACTCGGTGCCGAGCGCGCGAGCTCGCCGGACGAGGTGTACGCGGTCGCCGACTTCATCACGCTGCACCTGCCCAAGAACGCCGAGACGGAGGGGTTCTTGAACGCGGCGGCCTTCGCGAAGATGAAGGACGGCGTGCGCATCCTGAACGTCGCTCGCGGGCCGCTGGTCGTGGACGACGACCTCAAGGCGGCGCTGGACTCCGGCAAGGTAGCCGGCGCGGCGCTTGACGTGTTCCGCACCGAGCCGGTCACCGACCACCCGCTGTTCGGCTACCCGAACGTGGTGGTGACGCCGCACTTGGGGGCGTCCACAGCCGAGGCGACCGACCGGGCCGGCGTGCAGGCCGCCGAGCAGCTCGTCGCTGCACTCTCCGGCGGCGCGGTGACCAGCGCCGTGAACATCCCGGCGATCGCCGCCGAGGATCTCGAAGCGGTCGGGCCGTTCCTCGGGCTGTGCAACAGCCTCGGCCGCATCGCGGCCGCGCTCGCTCCGGGTACGTCCGTCGACGCACTCGATGTCGAGTTCCTCGGCCGCATCGGCGAGCGCGACGTCCGGCTGCTGACCATCCAGGTCGTCAAAGGCTTGCTCACCGGCCACACCGATGAGCCGGTGAACGACGTGAACGCCGGCACGCTCGCCGAGGAGCGCGGCATCGCGATCGCCGAGCGCAAGAGCCCGCAGGCTCGCGATTTCACCGATCTGGTGCGGGTGCGGCTGCGCAGCGGCACCGAGCTGACCCGGGTGGTGGGCACTGTGCTCGGCCGGCGGAACCGTCCGCATCTGCTCGAGGCGTGGGGCTCGCGCTTCAACGTGCAGCTCGAGCCGCACCTCGCGGTGTTCCGCTACCGCGACCGGCCCGGCATGCTCGGCCGGGTCGGTACCGCGCTCGGTGAGGCGGGCATCAACATCGTCTCGGCGGCAGTCGGGTTGCGCCCCGGCGACGAGCAGGCCGACGAGGCGGTCATGATCGTCACGACGGACACGGTCGTGCCCGCTGACGTCCTCGGGTCGATCCAGGGCGGCGCGAACTTCGTCGCCGCCCGCGCCGTCAGCCTCTGACGCGCCTCTGACGCCTAGTGGCAGTGGTGCTCGTGCTCGGCCATGTCGTCCGGGCCGCCGCCCATCATCTTGAGCATCGGGCCGCCTCCTGTGCGGTAGAAGCGGACGACCAGAACGGCGGCGATGGCGAGAAAGACGATGTTCAGCCAGGTCGTGTAGTTCCAATGCACGCCCTCGGTGCCCATTGACGCGTTGCGGGTGTCGGGCACCAGGTCGAGCGGCGTGAAGATCGCCTCGACGATGTATCCCGCCGCGACCATCGTCAGGTAGAAGGTGCCGGTCAGCAGCAGCGCCATCCGGGTGCCGTAGTACTTCCGGTAGATCACGATGATCGGCAGGATGATCAGATCGGCGAAGATGAAGCTGACCACGCCGCCGAAGCTGATGCCGCCGTTCCAGAGCACCGCGGCCAGCGGGACGTTACCGATCGAGCAGACGAACGCGGCGACCGCGACCAGCGGGCCGATGAGCGGCCCCCACACCTTCGCACCCACCGGATGGTCGGTGAAGAACAGGTGCTGCCAGAAGGAGTCCGGGATCCACGCCGCGGCGGCGCCGGCGATGAGCAGCCCGATGACGATGTCACGCAGCACGGCGGCCCACTCCATGACGAAGTTGTGGCTGACCGAGGTGAGACCTTCCGTGCTGCGCAGCCGCTGCAGGGTCGTGCCTTCGGCGGCGACGGACATGTCCATCGCGGCGTGACCCTCCATCGTCCCGGCGACAGCGCGTTCGGCGTTCGCCTTCGCCTCGTCGAGCAGTCGCGGCTTGAGCAGCCTGCGGAACAGGACGGCGAGCAGCACGATCATCACCGGCCCGCCGACGAACTCGGCCGCGGTGAACTGCCAGCCGAGCAGCAGGCCGAGGATCAGCCCGAGCTCGATGACGAGGTTGGTGGACGCGAACTGGAACGCCATCGCCGAGGTGAAGTTGGCGCCCTTGCGCACGAGTGAGCGGGCGAGCGCCACCGCGGCGTAGGAACACGAGGAGGACGCCGCGCCGAGCGCGGTCGCGGTGGCAAGGCTGCGCGGCCGGTCGTCGGGGAGCAGCCGCACGATCGTCGACTTGCGCACCAGCGCCTCGAGCATCGCCGACAGCGTGAACCCGAGGAGCAGCGACCAGGTGACCTGCCAGGTCATCGAGCCGGTGATCCGCAGGGCGTGGAGGAGTCCGTTCCAAGCATCGTGCACGAGAGCACCATACCCCATGGGGGTATCTGCTCCGCTACGGTGTGGCCCAGTCATCCGAGGAGGCGCAATGCCGATCCTGACGAACGAGGGCGCGTCGGTCTCCTACACCGACAGCGGGGCGCCACCGGGGCGTCCTGACGCGCCGACCGTCGTGTTCGGGCACGGGTTGTTGTTCAGCGGGTGGATGTTCTCCGCGCAGATCGAGACGTTGCGTGGCGACTACCGCTGCGTGGCCGTCGACTGGCGCGGCCAGGGCGCCTCACCGCCCGCGGAGGGCGGCTACGACATGGACACGCTCAGCCGCGACGCGATCGCGCTCATCGAGCACCTCGGCGTGGCGCCCGTCCACTTCGTCGGGCTGTCGATGGGCGGTTTCGTCGGGCAGCGCATCGCCGCGCGCCGACCCGAGCTGCTGCGCTCGCTGACGCTGCTCGACACCAGCCCGGACCGCGAGGAACGCTCGGCGGCGCTCCAGGACGTCGTGCTCAGCTACATCTACCGCGTGGTCGGCATCGGCCCGGTGCGCCGGCCGGTCGAGAAGATCATGCTCGGACCGACCTTCCGCGCCGACGCGCGCAGCAAGCCGATCGTCCAGGAATGGATCGACATGCTGTCGCGCTGCGACCGCGAGGGCATGCAGCAGGCCATTCTCGCCGTGGCGCGCCGCGACGGGATCTCGGACGAGATCGGCGCGATCAAGGCGCCGACGCTGGTGGCCGTCGGGGCCGACGACGTCCCCACGCCGGTGAAGAAGTCGCGTCGCATCGCCGAGCTCATCCCCGGCGCGCGGCTGGAGATCATCGCGAACGCCGGCCACTCGAGCACGATCGAGCAGCCCGAGGCGGTGTCGCAGCTGCTGGCCGGATTCCTCGCCGAGGTCGACGGGCCGGAGACATAACGGCGCGTCGTTCGTTCGACTGTTGTGACCGCCACGCAGCCGAGGCCGCGGACGCGCCTCGGTGCGTTCCGCGAGCGGGTGCGTGAGCTGCCCGGTGGCCGGCTCGCCTGGCGCATCGCCGTCACGGTCGCCGGCGTCGCGGTGATCGCCGGCGGCATCGTGCTGCTGCCGCTGCCCGGGCCCGGCTGGCTGATCATCTTCGCCGGCCTCGGCCTGCTCGGCACCGAGTACGAATGGGCCAGACGGCTGCTGCAGTGGGTGCGCCGGCACGTCATGAGCTGGACCCGTTGGGCGGCCCGGCAACCGCTGTGGCTGCGCATCGTCGGCGGTGCCCTGTCGCTCGCCGTCCTGGCCGCACTCGCCCTCGCCGCGTTCTTCCTTCTCTAGGACCCGCCGCAGTACGGTGGCGGCGTCGTAGCACGACCCTGGGGAGGAAGCGACATGGCCGAGTACTACGAAGCCGCGATGAAGGACATAAACCGGCTGCTGAGCGAGGTCGAGGCGGCGAAGAAGGTCCTCAAGTCGAAGCCGAACGACGCAGCGGCGCAGAAGAAGGTCAAGGACGCGTCGCCGTTCCTGACCAAGCAGTCCATCCAGAAGCGCATAGACCTCGCGCTCAAGCAGGACCAGGCTGCCCTCGGCAAGCGGCTCAAGGGCATGGGGCTGCCCGGCTGGTAGCCCGCACCGACACCGAACGACGGCGCGGCCTGTAATCTTGTGACGCCGCGCGAAGTTCGTGCGCGGCCGTCCCGGGCGATTAGCTCAGCGGGAGAGCACTGCCTTCACACGGCAGGGGTCACTGGTTCGATCCCAGTATCGCCCACCAACGCAGCCAAGGAATTTGCTGGCCGAGAGCTCGCCCGTCTCTCCCCATCCGGTAGACATTGCATCCTCTAGTCCGCAAAAAGTCCGCACGAAACGCTCGCGAGAGTCGCGCGCCTGGCGGGCGTCGATAACACGCGTGTTATAGTTAGCGTGATGTGGACGGTCCTCTACCTGCCCGAAGCCGAGGACGAACGTCGTCGGCTTCCCGCCGTCGAGAAGGCCGCTCTCATCAACGCTGATCGGAAGCTGGAGGCACTCGGCCCGCGTCTGCCGTATCCGCACTCGAGCGCCGTCAAGGGTGCGGATCGGCTTCGTGAGCTCCGACCGCGCGGCGGCCGCTCACCATGGCGAGCGCTGTACCGCCAGATCGGCGACGCGTTCGTCGTTGCCGCGGTAGGACCAGAGGCTCAGGTGGATGGGCGGAAGTTCGACGCAGCGTGTCGAGCCGCAGAACGGC
>JAICKR010000102.1 GCA_025927835.1 Jatrophihabitans sp.
AGTTCCGCCGGGGCCAGCGGGTTGATCTTGGTAGCGTCGCCGCCGAGTTCGACGACCGCCTCACGCATGGTGGCCAGATCGACCACCGCGGGCACGCCGGTGAAGTCCTGCATGACCACGCGCGCCGGGGTGAACTGGATCTCCGTGTCCGGTTCGGCGTCGGCCCGCCAGTTGCCGACCGCCTCGATCTGCGCCGCGGTGACGTTCTTGTCGTCCTCGGTGCGCAAGAGGTTCTCGAGCAGGATCTTGAGCGAGAACGGCAACCGGGCCGACCCTTCGACCGCATCCAACCTGAAGTAGTCGAGTGTCGTGTCGCCTACGGCGAGCTGGGCGCGGGATCCGAAGCTGTTCTTGCTCTGTGCGGGCACGGCACGCTCCTGTCGAGTTCGCAGCGATCCGGAGATCTCTTGACGTCAAGATACCACTACGGCTGCAGGTTCGGCGTGGGTGAGAAACGCACGGTCGCGAGGCATCGTCCCGGTAAAGTCGGGGCGGTGGAAGGCGAGGCCGACGGTCAGCTTCGCGCGCCCGAGGTCCTCGACATGTCCGACAGGTGGCGAGCCATCCGGCGCGCCGCTTTCGGCAGCTACGCCGCCGCCCTGACCTGGTACGTCGTGACCCAAGGCGTACCGACCGGGCGCGCCATCCTCGCCGTCATCATCGTCACCGGCCTCTCGCTGACCAGCGTCGGGCGCGGCTGGCGGGCCACCGGGCAGGTGCTGATCGACTGGCTGCCGTTCACCGCCGTCCTGATGCTCTACGACCAGACCCGTGGCCTCGCCGACCGGCTCGGCATCGGCCTGCACGAGCGCGACATCCTCGACGCCGAGAAATGGCTGTTCGGCGGCACCGAGCCGACGGTCTGGCTGCAGCATCACATGTACAACCCGGCGCATGTCTACTGGTACGACGCGCTCTGCACGCTCGTCTACACCTCGCACTTCGTGGCCACGCCCGTCATGGCGGCCATCCTCTGGCTGCGCGATCGTGCGCTGTGGCTGCGCTACATCTCGCGCGTCGTCATCCTCTCCTTCGCCGGCCTCGTCACCTACTGCCTGTTCCCGGAGGCGCCCCCGTGGATGGCCGCCCGCGACGGACTGTCCGCGCCGGTCGAGCGGCTCTCGGCGCGAGGCTGGATCTGGCTGCACGCCGGGAATCTGGACGACCTGCTGGCGCGGGCGCAGAACGAGGGCTCGAACGCGGTCGCGGCGATGCCGTCGTTGCATCTCGCGCTCGCCGTCCTCATCGCGATCATGGTGGGCACCCGGTTGCGCTCACGTTGGCGTTTCCTGCTCGCGCTCTACCCGGCAGCCATGGGCTTCACCCTCGTCTACTGCGGCGAGCACTACGTGCTCGACCTCATCGCCGGCGTCGCCTACGCGCTGGCGGTGCACTACGGCATGAACGCGTGGGAGGCCCGGCGCCGGGCGAGGCGCGAACTACCGGGCGCGAGCACCGCCGCGGTGCCCGATCTGGCCCGTTTGTGACAATTGGTGCCAATGTTTCTCGTGTTGCTTCTGGCGTCAGTGGGGTTCGCGTGGCACGCTAAGTGCGCTGTGTTGTGAGCTGGGGTTAAGCCAGAGGAGCGCGCCAGACGTGAGGGACGTCGCGAGCCGCCGTGTTGCGAGCCGACTGACCGCCGGGGTCGGCGTCGTCGCCACGTTCGTCGGATTGGTCTTCGTCGGCACTGCCGGCGCTGCACCCACGCCGCCGCCGAACCCGACCGACAACCAGATCAGCCAGGCCCGCAGCCAGAAGGACCAGCTGGCGAACCGGGTCGGTCAGCTGAGCGGGCAGCTCGCGCAGGCCAAGGTGCAGCTGGGCATCCTGCAGGGCAAGGCGGAACTGGCGGAGCAGAAGTACGCCTACGCCGTCTCGCAGCTGCAGATCGCGAACCAGAAGGCCACCAAGGCCAAGGCGCAGGTTCGCGCCGCATCGAGCAACGTGGTCAAGGCGCACGCCCGGTTCATCGACTACGTGCAGGCCAGCTACATGAGCGGGGAGGTCGACGGCACCGCCGGCACGCTGCTCACCGCCCCTGACCCGAGCTCGCTGCTCGAGCAGTCGGCACTCGAGCAGTACCAGCAGCAGCACCAGGCCGACGCCATCGGTGCGCTGCAGGGCGCCACGGTGGCGAAATCCAACGCGGAGGCCAAGTCTCGGCTCGCGGTCATCAACAGCAAGGCGGCCAAGGTCCGCGCCGACCAGGCGCGTATCGCGGCACGCACCGCGTACAACGCCGAGCAGGCACAGGCGCAGCAACTGCAGGTGCAGCAGCGCCAGACACAGACCGAACTCGACGCGGCGCAGTCGACGCTCTCCACGCTGAATCACCAGCACGCCGCCTATCTGGCCTACAAGGCCGAGCAGCAGCGGCTCGCCGAGCTGCGCCGCCAGCGTGAGCGGGAGCGGCTGCGCAGGCTGCGCGAACAGCAGCAGCAACAGCACAACGGCGGTGGCGGTTCGACCTACAGCCCGCCCCCACCCACCGGCGGGAGCTGGACGGCGACCAAGGGTCGCAAGGCGGCAGCGCGGGCGAAGAGCCAGGTCGGCTGGCCCTACGCATGGGCCGGAGGCGGCGCCTACGGCCCGAGCCGCGGCGTCTGCGACCCGAGCAACGGCGCACCGAACGACTGCAACGTGATCGGCTACGACTGCTCCGGACTCGCGATGTTCGCCTGGGGTGCGAACTGGTGGGCGCACTACGCGGCCACCCAGTACACCCAGGCGGGACGCGTCCACCCGAGCGCGAGTCGGCTGCTGCCAGGCGACCTCGTCTTCTGGAGCTTCAACAACCACATCTCCGGCATCCACCACGTCGCGATCTACATCGGCAACGGGCAGATCGTCGAGGCGCCATACTCCGGGGGCTTCGTCCAGGTGGCGTCGGTCTACGAGTACGGCGGCTTCTTCGGCGCAACGCGTCCCGGTTCGTAGCGCGTAGCCTCGACGGGGTGAGCGTCCCGCCCGTCGGTGTCCTGCGCGACCGCTTCGGTCGCGTCGCCACCGACCTGCGCATCTCACTCACCGACCTGTGCTCATTGCGCTGCACCTACTGCATGCCGGCCGAGGGCCTGCCGTGGCTGTCCAAGCGGGAGCGGCTCGACGACGACGAGTTCGTCCGGCTCGCAGACCTGTTCGTACGGCTCGGCGTCACCTCGATCCGGCTCACCGGCGGCGAGCCCTTGGTGCATCCCACGCTGCCCGACGTCGTCGCCCGGCTGGCCGCGCTCACCCCGCGCCCGGAACTCTCGCTGACGACCAACGGCGTCACGCTCGACCGGTCCGCGCGCAAGCTCGCCGACGCCGGTCTCGACCGCATCAACGTCTCCGTCGACACGCTCGACGCGGCCCGGTTCACCGAGCTGACCCGCCGCGACCGACTGCCCAGCGTGCTCGCCGGTGTCGCCGCTGCGGCAGCTGCCGGGCTCACCCCGGTGAAGATCAATTCGGTGCTGGTGCGTGACAGCAACCTGCACGAAGCGCCGCAGCTGCTCGGCTGGGCGCTGCGCGAGGGCTATCGGCTGCGCTTCATCGAGCACATGCCGCTCGACGCCGATCACACCTGGTCGCGTGACGACATGGTGACCGCCGACGAGATCCTCGCGCTGCTCGAAGGCGCCGGCTACCAGTTGCGCCCGCACGGTGCCCGCACGCATGCGCCGGCCGAGGAGTTCGACGTGCTCGACGGGCCCGAGCGCGACGCGTGGGCCGAGCCCACCGGACGGCTCGGCATCATCGCGTCGGTCACCAGGCCGTTCTGCCGCGAGTGCGACCGGCTGCGACTCACCGCCGACGGCCAGCTGCGCACCTGCCTGTTCGCGCAGTCCGAGACCGACCTGCGCGCGCCGCTGCGCGCCGGCGCTTCCGACACCGAACTCACCGAACTGATCGTCGCCGCGGTCGCGCAGAAGCAGTCGGGGCACGGCATCGGCAGCGCTGCGTTCGTACAGCCCGACCGCAGCATGTCCGCGATCGGCGGTTAGAGCGGCTTTCGTTCCAGGAGAAAGCTCCTTCGGGCGAGGAAGTCGGCGAGGAAGTCGGCGTGCTCGGCACAGGCCAGCCAGTGCTTCACGCGCGCCTGTTCGTGGATGCGCGGGTTGCGCCAGACGAGGTCGGTCGTGGCGGCGGTGCGGCAGCCCTTGGCCGAGCAGAGCGGGCCGTCCTCCGACACCGTTTTCTCATCTGACACCGGGGCACCGTACAGGTCATGTCACGTACGGTTGAGCCGTCACGGATCAGAGGGAGCACGCGTGAGCGAATCCGAGCACGTCCAGACACCGGCCGCGGACGCGTCCGCGCTCGAGCGGGTGATGTTCGAGGTCAAACGGGTGATCGTCGGGCAGGACCGGCTCGTCGAGCGGATGGTCGTCAGCCTGCTCGCGCAGGGTCACTGCCTGCTCGAGGGCGTGCCCGGTGTCGCGAAGACGCTCGCCGTCGAGACTCTCGCGCGCACCGTCAGCGGCAGCTTCTCGCGGCTGCAGTTCACGCCCGACCTCGTCCCGTCCGACATCGTGGGCACCCGTATCTACCGACCTGGCGCGGAGACGTTCGACACCGAGCTCGGCCCGATCATGGCGAACTTCGTGCTCGCCGACGAGATCAACCGCGCACCGGCAAAGGTGCAGTCGGCGTTGCTCGAGGTGATGGCCGAACGCCACGTCACGATCGGCGGCAAGCGCCACGACGTGCCGCTGCCGTTCCTCGTGCTCGCCACGCAGAACCCGATCGAGTCCGAGGGTGTGTACCCGCTGCCCGAAGCGCAGCGCGACCGGTTCCTGATGAAGATCCCGGTCGACTACCCGAACGCCGCCGAGGAACGCGAGATCGTCTACCGCATGGGTGTCGCGCCGCCCTCGGCCAACGCGGTGCTGAGCACCGGCGAGCTGCAGCGGTTGCAGGCGACCGCGTCGCGGGTGTTCGTGCACCACGCGATCGTCGACTACGTCGTGCGTCTCGTGCTGGCCACGCGCAACCCGCAGCAGTACAACCTGCCCGATGTGGCGCAGTGGGTGTCCTACGGCGCGAGCCCGCGCGCCAGCCTCGGTCTCGTGGCGGCCGGGCGGGCGATGGCGCTGATGCGCGGACGCGATTACGTGCTGCCGCAGGATGTCCTCGACATCGCCATCGACGTGCTCGCGCACCGGCTGGTGCTCAGCTACGACGCGATCGCCGACGGGGTGCCGGCCGCGCACGCGGTACGCCGGGTGTTGCAGGCTGTGCCGCTGCCGCAGGTCGCGCCGCGGCAGCGGGCCGGCGGCCCGGTCGAGATGGCACCGCCGCAGCAGCCCCTGGTGTACGGCCAGGCCGCACCGCCGCAGCCGCCGTCGCACCCGCAGCCGCACCCACCGCAGCCGCCGCAGCCCAACTGGGGCGAGCGCTCCGCGTGAGCACGCCGCACGGCCCCGAGGTGGTCGGCGAGGCGCCGCTCGCCACCGACCACGGTCCGACGCTGATGAACGACGGCGCCGAGTCGCTGTTGCGCCGGCTCGAGCTCGCGGTGCGCAACAAGCTGGACGGGCTGCTGCAGGGCAACTACCTCGGCCTCGTGCCCGGGCCCGGCACCGAGGCTGGCGAGTCGCGTCCGTACGTGCTCGGTGACGACGTGCGGCGCATGGACTGGCCGGTCACCGCGCGCACCACGATCCCGCACATCAGGCAGACGGTCGCCGACCGCGAACTCGAGAGCTGGCTGGTCGTCGACCTGTCGCCGAGCATCGACTTCGGCACGGCGCTGGCCGAGAAGCGTGAGCTCGTGCTCGCCGCGATCACGGCGATCGTGCACCTGACCGTGCGCGGCGGGAACCGCGTGGGCGCGGTCGTCGGCAACGGACGTGACAGCTACGTGATCCCGGCGCGCGGCGGTCGGGCGCATGCCCGTCATCTCGTCCGCAGGATCGCGGCGACGCCGCGTGAGGCGTCGGCCGGTGCGAACGACCTCGCGACGCTGCTCGAGGCGATCCGCAGGCCACAGCGCAGACGCGGACTCGTCGCCGTGGTCTCCGACTTCCTGGACGGCACCGCGGGCGACGGGCCGCTGCCCTGGGAGCGTCCGCTGCGCGGCCTGTCCGAACGTCACCAGCTGCTGGGTATCGAGGTGCTCGACCCGCGCGAACTCGAGCTGCCGGCGGCCGGGCTCGTCACGTTCGTGGACACCGAGACCGGACGTCAACTCGAGGTGCAGACCTCCGATCGCAAGCTGCGCGGTCAGTACGCGGCCGCGGCACGCCAGCAGCGCGAACGCATCGCCACCGGGCTGCGGCACTCCGGGGCCGCACACCTGCAGCTGCGCACCGACCGCGACTGGCTCTCCGACGTCGTCCGGTTCGTCGTCGCGCGGCGCAAGCTGATCGTCGGCGCCGTAGGGGCGGGGACGCGCTGATGGACTTCCTCTCCCCGAACTATCTCTGGCTGCTCGTGGCGGTGGCCGCGCTGGCCGGCTTCTATCTGCTGGTTCAGCTGCGGCGCAAGCGCTACGTCGCGCGGTTCACCAATGTCGAGCTGCTCGGCAGCCTCGCGCCGCGCCGGCCGGGCTGGCGAAGGCACCTGACGTTCGCGCTGCTGCTCATCGGTCTCGCCGTGCTCTCGGTCGGCGTCGCGCGACCGAGCGCGGCGGTGAAGGTGCCGCGGGACAACGCCACCGTGGTGCTCGCGATCGACGTGTCGCTGTCGATGGAGGCCACCGACGTGTTGCCCTCGCGCATCGCGGCGGCGAAGTCGGCGGGCGAGCGGTTCGTCGCGCTGCTGCCCAAGCGGATCAATCTCGGCATGGTGTCCTTCGGCGGTCAGGCCAACCTGCTCGTCCCGCCGACGCTCAACCGGCCGCCGGTGCGGCGGGCCATCGCCGGGCTGCAGTTGCAACAGTCGACCGCGATCGGTGAGGCGATCTTCACGTCCCTGCAGGCGATCCAGGTGTTCACGAAGTCGACGACGGCGACCGGCGAGAAGCCGCCGCCGGCTCGCATCGTGCTGCTCAGCGACGGCACGAACACGGTCGGCCGCCGGGTCGAGACCGCGGTCGCGGCGGCGCAGAAGGCGCACGTGCAGGTGTCGACGATCGCTTTCGGCACGCAGAACGGCACCGTGACGATCGACGGGCAGACGCAGCGGGTGCCGGCCGACGACCAGACCCTGCAGGCGATCGCGGACAGCACCGGCGGTTCGTTCCACACGGCGACGAGCGAGCAGGAACTGGCGTCCGTCTACAAGGACATCGGCTCGCAGATCGGTTACACGACCAAGCACAAGGACGTCAGCTGGCGCTTCATGTTCAGCGGGTTGCTGTTCCTGTTCGCCGCGGCCGGCGCTGCGATGACGTGGGCCGGCCGGCTCGCCTGATCAGCGCTGCGGGTCGATGACCAGCTTGCCGACCGAACTGCGGTCGCGCAGCGCGCGGTGCGCGGCAGCGACGTCGTCCAGCGAGTAGGTCTCGCCCACGATCGGGCGGATCGAGCCGTCCGCGATGAGGCCCATCAGGTCGGTGACCGCTTCGGCGAGCATGTAGGGCCGTTGTGCGACATGCACCAGCCAGAACCCGATGACCGCCGTGCTGCGTGCCATCAGCCGACCGGCGTCGACGGGTGTGGGCGGGGTGCGCCCGGCCATGCCGAACACCGCGAGCCGGCCGAGCGGCGCGAGCGCGGCCAGGCTCTGGTCGAACACCGGCCCGCCGGTCATCTCGAGCACGACGTCCACGCCACGGCCCTCGTTCGCCTCGCGCAGTGCGGTGGTGAGGTCGTCCACGCGCGAGTCGATCGCCACGTCGGCGCCGAGTTCGAGGGTGAGCGCGCGCTTGTCCTCGCTGGACGCGGTGGCGATCACCCGCCCCGCTCCCCAGCGCTTCGCGAGTTGGATCGCGATCGTGCCGACGCCGCCGGCGCCGGCGTGGACGACAACGGTCTCACCCGGCTGCAGGTGCGTGCTGGTGCGCAACAGGTGCCACGCGGTGGCGCCCTGTACGAGGGTGGTCAGTGCCTGCGCGTCGCTGACCGCGTCCGGGATCGGGAAGAGCCGGTTCGGGTCGGCCGCCGCCTTCTGGGCGTAGCCGCCGTTGCCCAGCAGGCCGAGCAGCCTGCGTCCCTGGGGGTCGCACACGACCACCTCACCGCCGGGGATCAGCGGCAGTGTCTGCTTGCTGAGGTAGGAGTCCTCGGTCTGGTGCGTGTCGGCATAGTTGATGCCGGCCGCGAGCACGTCCATGACGAACTCGCCTGGACCCGGCTCCGGATCGGGTAGGTCTCGCACCACGAGCGTTTCCGGGCCGCCGAACTCCGTGATCTGGATCGCGCGCACCCCGCAGACCGTACGCGCCGGTAATGCAGCGGCAAAGGGGCGCCTCACAGCAATCCGCTAGCGTCGTCGGACGTGAGTGAACGGACGGTATTGGTCACGGGCGGCAACCGTGGCATCGGGCTGGCGATCGCGCGCGCGTTCGCGGCGAACGGCGACAAGGTCGCGGTCACGCACCGCGGCAGCGGCGCGCCGGACGGGTTGTTCGGCGTCAAGTGCGACGTCACGTCCGAGGCCGAGGTCGACGCCGCGTTCGGCGAGGTCGAGGCCGAGTTCGGCCCGGTGCAGGTGCTCGTGTCGAACGCGGGCATCACCGATGACACGCTGCTCATGCGGATGAGCGACGACTCGTTCGCGAAGGTCGTCGACGCGAACCTCGCCGGCGCGTTCCGGGTCGCGAAGCGCGCGTCGCCGGGCATGCTGCGCGCCCGGTCCGGACGGATGATCTTCATCTCGTCGGTCGTCGCGTTCTCCGGTGCGCCGGGGCAGGCGAACTACGCGGCGAGCAAGGCCGGCCTGGTCGGGCTGGCGCGCTCGATCGCGCGTGAGCTGGGCAGCCGCTCGATCACCGCGAACGTCATCGCGCCCGGCATCGTCGAGACCGACATGACGGCGGCGATGACCGAGGCCCGGCGGGCGGAACTGCTCGCCGGCGTGCCCATGAAGCGCTACGGCACGGTGGACGAGATCGCCGGTGCGGCGCTGTACCTGGCATCTGACGCGGCGGCATATGTGACCGGTGCGGTGCTGCCTGTCGACGGCGGTATCGGGATGGGGCTCTAGACATGGGACTGCTCGACGGCAAACGGCTGCTGATCACCGGCGTCATCACCGATGCATCGATTGCGTTCTCCATCGCGCGGCTCGCGCAGGCCGAGGGCGCGACGGTGGTCCTCACCGGCTTCGGCCGGCTCTCCCTCGTGGAACGGGTGGCGAAACGGCTGCCCGCGCCACCGCCG
The DNA here is from genome assembly GCA_025927835.1 of Jatrophihabitans sp. Taxonomy (GTDB): domain Bacteria; phylum Actinomycetota; class Actinomycetes; order Mycobacteriales; family Jatrophihabitantaceae; genus Jatrophihabitans. Next base: position 9,249 of record JAICKR010000102.1, read on the forward strand.
GTGCTCGAGTTGGACGTGGCCAACCCCGAGCACCTGTCATCGTTGGCCGACCGGGTGCGCGAGCACGTCGACGGTATCGACGGCGTGGTGCATGCGATCGGCTTCGCGCCCGCGTCGTGCCTCGGTGGCGGGTTCCTCGACGCGCCGTGGGAGGACGTCGCGACCGCGGTGCAGGTGTCGGCGTACTCGCTGAAGGCGCTCGCGGTGGCGGCGCTGCCGCTGTTCCCCGAAACGGGCGGTTCCATCGTCGGGCTCGACTTCGACGCGCGGGTGGCCTGGCCTGCCTACGACTGGATGGGCGTCGCCAAGGCGGGGCTCGAGTCGACGTCGCGCTACCTCGCGCGTGAGCTCGGGCCGCGGCACATCAGGGTGAATCTCGTTGCTGCCGGGCCGATCCGCACGATGGCCGCGAAGAGCATTCCCGGCTTCTCGCAGTTCGAGGACGCGTGGGACGGCCGGGCGCCGCTCGGCTGGAACAACGAGGACGCGGAGCCGGTGGCGCGCAGCACGCTCGCGTTGCTGTCCGACTGGTTCCCAGCGACGACCGGCGAGCTGATCCACGTCGACGGCGGCTTCCACGCCATGGGTGTGTAGGTGCCCGAGTTCGACGCCTTGTTGCTGCTGTCGTTCGGTGGTCCCGAAGGACCCGACGACGTGATGCCGTTCCTGCGCAACGTCACGCGCGGGCGGGACATACCCGACGGGCGGCTCGCCGAGGTGGCGTCGCATTACGAGCATTTCGACGGCGTGTCGCCGATCAACGCACAGAACCGCGCGCTGATCGCCGCGCTGCGAGTCGAGTTCGCCGCGCACGGCATCGAGTTGCCGATCTACTGGGGCAACCGGAACTGGCAGCCGTATGTCGCCGACACGGTGGCGCAGATGCGCGACGACGGGGTGCAGCGCGCGCTCGTGCTCGCGACGAGCGCGACCGCGTCCTACTCGGCGTGCCGGCAGTACCGCGAGGATTTGGCTGCCGCGCAGTTGTCGGTGGGTGCCGGTGCGCCGGCGTTGGTGAAGCTGCGGCACTTCTTCGACCATCCGGGGTTCATCGCCGCGCAGGCTTCGCGGGTGCGCGACGCGCTCGAGACGGTGGCCGGCGATGCGCGGCTGGTGTTCACCGCGCACTCCGTCCCGGTGTCGATGAATGCGTCGTCGGGACCCGGGGCGAACGGGCTCTACCTTGCACAGCAGCGGGAGACGGCGCGGTTGGTGAGCGAGGCGGTGCGTGGCGTGGGCGCCTCGTTCGATCTCGCCTGGCAGTCGCGTTCGGGTCCGCCGCAGGCGCCCTGGCTGGAGCCGGACATCAACGATCACCTGCGCGCGCTCGCCGCCGGCGGGGTGCGCTCGGTCGTCGTCACGCCGAGTGGTTTCGTGTCCGACCACGTCGAGGTGCGATGGGATCTCGACGAGGAGGCCCGGGCGACCGCAGGGTCGTTGGGCATGGAATTCGCGCGCGCTGCGACGGTGGGGACGCATCCCGAGTTCGTGTCGGCGATCCGCGAGTTGGTGGCTGAGCAACTGTTCGGCGCGGCGCCGCGGTCGGTCGGCACGCTCGGGCTGTGCGGCATCGACTGTCCGTCCCATTGCTGCCCGGCTCCGCGACGCACGTCGTGACGTTCCCGGACGGTCCCGAGATCGCGCTGCCGGCCGGTGACGTGACGGTCGGCGTGGTGCGCATCGGCGACACCGTGCGGCGGCCGCATCAGGCGTCGAGCGAGCGGGTGGCTGCGTACCTGGCGCATCTCGAGACGGCCGGCTTGGACGGAGCACCGCGCTATCTGGGTCGCGACGCGTCCGGGCGCGACGTGCTGACGTTCCTGCCCGGTGACGTGCCGGGTAACCCGGTCGATGCGTGGGCCGTTGCCGACGGCGTGCTGCCCGGTGTCGCGCGGTTGCTGCGTCGGTTGCACGACGCGAGCGAGGGCTTCGTGATCGCGCCGCCGGTCCCGGAGCCGGGCCGGCCGTCGCCGCTGTCTCCGGCCGACGAGCCGCGCATCGTCGCGCAGCGCGACGTCACGCCGCAGAACACGGTCTTCCGCGACGGCGTGGCGTACGGGCTGATCGACTTCGATCTCAGTGACTGGACCACTCGGTCCGTGGATCTCGCGAACACCGCGATGCATTGGGTGCCGATGTGCGACCCCGTCGATCGTGGGCCGGAGTACGCGTACGTCGACGTCGGTGCGCGGCTTCGGTTGCTGCTCGACGCGTATGGGCGCGACGTCGTGTCTGCTTCTGTGTTCCTGCACGCCGCCGAGCTCCGGTTCGCGGGGTCCTACGACATCATGCGGTGGTCGGCGGAGAATCTCGGTGGCGGCTGGGCGCGGATGTGGGACGAAGGCGTGGGGGAGGTGATCCGGCGGCGGGTTGCGTGGTTCTCGGCGGTGCGGGACGAGCTGGCGGCCGCGCTCGGCTGAGGCTTCCGGTGCGGGTTGCGGCGCTGGTCGCGTTATTGGAAAGCGCTGCGACGAGGGTCTGGTCGTTCGGTTGGGTTTCGTCGCCGGCTGACGGTTGCGCTGGGCTCGGCAGCACGGGAAAACATCTTCGAAATTCTTTGGTCCAGGTGTGTGGACAAGCCCGGTTCTGTCGGTCGTCTGTTCTAGAATCATACGTATGAGCGAGCAGGCCGGCAGCTACC
>JAICKR010000022.1 GCA_025927835.1 Jatrophihabitans sp.
GCCTGCACCGCGTCGAGGCGGGCCCGGTCTCGCTGGATGCGGGCGAGCAGGTCCAGGCGCTGCGTGTGGCTCAGGCCCCGGGGATCGGGGTAGCTGCCGGCCTGCTCGCTCATACGTATGATTCTAGAACAGACGACCGACAGAACCGGGCTTGTCCACACACCTGGACCAAAGAAATTCGAAGATGTTTTGCGAACCGAGCGCAACCGTTAGCGGCGACCGAACGCTACCGACCGACCAACCCGCCGTCGCTGCGCCTTTCAAACACCCAGCCAGCCGGGAACCGCCAGCCAACGAGCAAACGCACCGAACGACCCGACCCGCCGTCGCCGCACGCTTGAAATCGCAGCCCAAGCTGGAACTGTCGGATCGCACAACCCGGCGCACCCGAACAGCGGCCAGCTTTGGCACATCGCAGCGTGGTCGGGACGTGAACAGCGCGCGGATGCTTGTGAACCGCGTCACCGCACCGTCGCGGGACGGCGACCCCAACGTCTCGACCCGAAGGTGCCTCCCCATGTCGAACCAGTCCACACCGGCAGCAGACCCCAGATCACGCCGCCCGCGCCATGCCGTCGACGAGGTGCTGCCCCTGCCCAAGCTCGCCATCTACGGCGCGCAGCACGTGCTCGCGTTCTACGCGGGCGCGGTGATCGTGCCGATCCTGCTCGCGAGCTCGATCCACCTCAGCACGACCGAACTCATCCATCTCATCAACGCCGACCTGTTCACCTGCGGCATCGCCTCGATCATCCAGTCCGTCGGACTGTGGAAGGTAGGCGTCAAACTCCCCCTGCTGCAAGGCGTCACGTTCACCGCGGTCTCGCCGATGATCGCGATCGGCACCGCGGCCGGCGGTGGCACCAGCGGGCTGCTCGTGATCTACGGCTCGGTCATCATCGCCGGGCTGTTCACGTTCGCGATCGCGTCGTACTTCAGCCGCCTCATCCGCTTCTTCCCGCCGGTCGTGACCGGCACCGTCATCCTGATCATCGGCATCGCCCTGCTCCCCGTCGCCGCGGGCGACGCGGTGGGCGGCGGTGGGCACCCCGACCCGACGAGCGGACGCAACCTCGCCTACGCGGTCGGCGTGCTCCTGCTGATCGTCGCGATCCAGCGCATCTTCAAGGGCTTCCTCGCCACCGTCGCGGTGCTCGTCGGCCTCGTCGCAGGCACCGCAGTCGCCTGGCTGCTCGGCGACGCACACTTCGCCGCCGTGCACAGTGCCCACTGGGTCGGCGCGACCACGCCGTTCTACTTCGGCGCGCCCAAGTTCAGCGCGGCCGCGATCATCTCGATGATCGTCGTCATGCTGATCACCGCGGTCGAGACGACCGGCGACGTCTTCGCCACCGGCGAGATCGTCGAGAAGCGGGTCGGCCGCGACGACATCGCCCGCGCCCTGCGCGCGGACGGGCTCGCCACCACCATCGGCGGCGTCTTCAACTCCTTCCCGTACACCTGCTTCGCCGAGAACGTGGGGTTGGTGCGGCTGACCCGCGTCAAGAGCCGCTTCGTCGTCGCCACCGCCGGCTTGTTCATGATCCTCATCGGGCTCGTGCCCAAGGCAGGCGCCGTCGTCGCGAGCGTCCCGCCACCCGTGCTGGGCGGCGCCGCCCTGGCAATGTTCGCCACCGTCGCGGTCGTGGGCATCCAAACGCTGAGCCGCGTCGACTTCCACGACCACCGCAACGTCGTCATCGTCGGCTCCAGCCTCGGCCTGGCGATGCTCGTCACCGCCCAGCCCGACGTCGCGCACGCGGTGCCGAAGTGGGCCGAGATCATCCTCGGCAGCGGCATCACGATCGGCAGCATCACCGCGATCGTCCTCAACGTCGTCTTCCACCACCTCGGCAAGAACTACGGCCCTGCGGTGGCCGGCGCGCCGGGCGACGGGCTGGTGCGCCTCGACCAGGTACAGGACATGAGCCGCGACGAGTTCGTGGCCGCGTTCGGCCCGCTGTTCCAGGGACCCCCCGGGAAACGCGCAGAATGGGTGGTCGAGCGCGCCTACGACCGGCGCCCGTTCGCCGACACGCACGCGCTGCGCACGTCTTTCCAGGAGGCCTTGTTCTCCGCCGGTCGCGGCGAGCAGCGTGAGCTCATGTCCTTCTATCCGGACCTCGGCTCCGACTCGGTCGCCGACGGCATCGCCGGCCCGGCGTCCGCCCGCGATCAGTCCACGCTCGGCCTGACCCGGCTGCCGGACGAGGACCACGCCGCATTCGGCGAGCTCGCCACCGCCTACCGAGACACGTTCGGCATTCCGCTGATCGTGTGCGTACGTGACGTCGAGAAACGCGACAAGATCCTGGCCGCAGGCTGGGACCGGCTGCAGAACTCGCCCGCCCAGGAACACGCCGCCGCGCTGATCGAGATCGCCAAGATCGCGAATCACCGCTTCGATGATCTGGTGGCAGGCGCGAACCCGATCGCCAGCGCCCGCACCAAGCGGTTCCACCAACTCGCGCACTGAGGAGTACCCGCACATGATGCTCGCCCTGCAACAGGCCCTCGCCGGGTTCAACACCGCGCCGAGCGCCGATGTCGAGAGCGCCCTGCTCGCCTGCTGCGCGTCGCCGCAGTGGGCGGCGCAGGTCGCCGCGGGACGCCCGTACCCGTCGCCGGCCGCGTTGTACGAGGCCGCCGACGAGGCGCTCGCCGCACTCGACGACACCGCGTTCGACGCGGCGCTCGCCGGTCACCCGCGCATCGGTGACCGGTCGGGCTCGGCGTCCTCGCGGCGTGAGCAGTCGGCGGTCGCGGCCTCGTCGGACGACACCCTGGCCGCACTCGTCGACGGCAACCGCGAGTACGAGGAACGGTTCGGGCAGGTGTACCTGGTGTGTGCGGACGGGCGCTCCGGCGACGAGTTGCTCGCCCTGCTGCGCGAGCGGCTGCACAACGACGCCGCCACCGAGCTCGCCACCGCACGCGAGGAGTTGCGCAAGATCAACCGGATCCGGCTGAGCCGGCTGATCGGAGACCCGGCATGAGCCTGAGCACGCACGTGCTGGACGCAGCGCTCGGCCGGCCGGCCGCCGGCGTCGCCGTCCGCCTCGAAGCAGCCGACGGCACCGAGCTGGCAAGCGCCACCACTGACACCGACGGCCGCGTCGCGAGCTTCGACACCGTGCTCGACCGGGCCGCCTACCGGCTGCGCTTCGACACCGGCGGCTACTTCGCCGCAACGAGTCAGACCGGTTTCTATCCCGAAGTGGTGCTCACGTTCAGCATCACCGACCCGGAGCAGCACTATCACGTCCCGCTGCTGCTCTCGCCCTTCGCCTACTCGACCTATCGAGGGAGCTGACGATGAGCATCGTCCTTGGAGACAACCAGTACGGAAAGGCCGAGAACCGCGTGGTGCGCATCTACCGCGACGGCCCACGCCACGAGATCCGCGACATCAACGTCTCGACGTCGCTGCGCGGTGACTTCACAGACGCGCACCAGACGGGAAACCAGGCGCTGGTGCTGCCTACCGACACGCAGAAGAACACCTGCTTCGCCTACGCCAAGCAGAAGGGCATCGGCGAGATCGAGGACTACGCGCTCGATCTCGGGCGGCACTTCGTCGACGACGTCGGCCCGGTCGAGGGCGCGCGCATCGAGGTTGACGAGTACGCGTGGGACCGCATCGTCGTCAACGGCGACGAGCACGACCACGCGTGGACGCGCCGCGGCGGCGAGGTCCGCACGACGATCGTGACGATCGAGGGCGAGGACGCGTGGGTCGTGTCCGGCCTGAAGGACCTCACCCTGCTCAAGTCGACCGGCTCGGAGTTCTGGGGCTATCTCAAGGACGAGTACACGACGCTCGCCGAGACGCACGACCGGGTGCTCGCGACCTCGCTCACTGCGCGCTGGCGCTACTCGCAGCTCGACCAGCCGTGGGGGCGCACGTACGCCGACGTGCGCCAGATCCTGCTCGAGCAGTTCGCGCAGGTGCATTCGCTCGCGCTGCAGCAGACCCTGTGGGAGATGGGCAAGGCCGTGCTCGAGGCGCACCCGACCATCGTCGAGATCAAGCTGTCCGCGCCGAACAAGCACCACTTCCTCGTCAACCTCGCGCCGTTCGGCGTCGACAACAGCGGCGAGGTCTTCCATGCCGCCGACCGTCCGTACGGTCTCATCGAGTGCACCGTCACGCACGACGACGCCCCTGACGCCGGTCGGGCCTGGCACACCGTTCCGGCATTCGCATGAGCGCCCCGGACCGCAGCGACGCCTACTGGCTCGAGCACGCCGTGGCGCTCGCGGCACGCAACGTCGCCGCCGGCGGCGGGCCGTTCGGTGCGCTCATCGTGGCCGGTGACGAGATCATCGGCACCGGCGTCAACCGCGTCACGCGTGACAACGACCCGACCGCACACGCCGAGGTCGTGGCGATCCGCGACGCCTGCGGGCAGCGCGGCGACTTCAAGCTCGACGGCGCGGTGCTCTACACCTCGTGCGAGCCGTGCCCGCTGTGCCTGTCGGCGGCGTTGTGGGCGCGGGTCGATCGCGTGGCGTACGCCGCCGACCGCTACGACGCGGCGCGCGGCGGCTTCGACGACCTCGCGTTCTACGAGCTGTTCGCGACCGATCGACAGCTGTGGCCGACGCGGGTCGAGGGCCTCGTCCTCGACAGCGCGGCGCAGCCGTTCGACGCATGGCTCGCGAACACGGCACGCGTGGCGTACTGAGCGAGACGTCACGGCCAGCGCGAACAGGTGCGCTGGTAGGGACGGTCCGGCAGATACTGCTTCCATTCCGCGTGGGTGAGGTTGCGCCCCGCGATCGTGCAGGCGATGCGCACCCACGTGGCCGGATCCGCGGTCCACAATCGCGGATCCCAGCGCTGCGGCACCCCGTACCCGTCGTCCATCTCGTCGGCGAACCTCGTGCCCTCCGGGTCGACCACGACCGGATTGCGGTTGACGTCGTCCATGGGGAACGGGACGCCCAGCGGTGTCAAGGTCGTGGCCCCGTACAGCTGGGCCTGTGGGGCCGGGTCGTCCGACGTGACGACCACCCATTGCCCATGGTTGAGGAAACCGACGCCACCGGTCGTCGGAACCCCTATCGACCGGAGCAGCCGGCCTGAGCCGAGGTCGAGCAGGGTGACCTCGCCCGCGTTCGAGTCGCCGGTGTCGTAGACGAGGCTCGTGCCGTCCGGTGAGATCGCGAACTGGTTGAGCTCGGTCGCGTCCTTCACCGGCCGCGTCCAGAGGGTGCGGCCCAACTCGGGGTCGACCAGCGAGATACGCGGCCCGGCCCAGATCATCAGCAGCCGGCGCCCGTCCGGGGTGAATGCGAAGTCGTCGAGCACGCCCCCGCGTCCACCGCGGATCTGGACGGGTGCCGAAGGATGGCGCGGGTCGGTGACGTCCCAGATGTAGGGCACGCCTCCCACTGCGGCGGCGATGCGGCGACCTTCCGGGCTCCATTGCAAGGAGTACACGGAGTCTGCACCGAGACCGCCCCGCCCGCGCCGGGAGGCGGCGAGAGCGGCGCCGTCAAGGCGCAGAGTCGACAACGGGCGAGCCGAGCTCCGGTCCCAGATCTGCATGCGCGAATCCGATCCGGAGGCCACGACCAACCGGCCGTCCGGGCTACCGGCGATCGGCCCCCACGCGGCACCGCCGAGCAGCTGCCCGACCGGCCGGCCACTCGCCGGGTCGTGCAGGACCGCCTGGTTGCCGAACGTGATGACGTCGCGAACCTTCGGCAGGAAGACCGAGTACTCGGAACCGTCGCCGGACCTCGCGACACTGCTCCCGACACCGCGATCCTGCGCAGTGTCCAGCGCTACCCCGAGCGGCGGCATGCTCGCACCGATGCTCCACACCGCCGCGCCGTACTGACCTGTCGTGACGAGCCGGTTCCGTGATAGGAAACCGAGCGGATACACCACGCTGCTGCCGACGGTGAGCGGCTGCCCGACGCGGCGATGCGACGCGGCGTCGTAGACCGTCACCGCGCTCGACGTGCCGTACTGCTCGGGGACGGCCAACCTGCGCCCGTCCGGGCTGAGCAACGCCAGGGCGGAGCCACCGGTGCCGCGGAAGGTGCTCTCGATCCTGCCGGTGCGCGCATTGAGCAACACGGTGTCGTTGCCGAACCCGAGCGCAGCCGTGAAGCCGTCCTCCGCGATATCCCCGACGGCACCACCGAAGTCACGCAGGACTGCACCCGTGCGGGTGTCCCAAAATCGTTCGCCGGTCGTGTAGGTCAGCTGCAGTTGCCCGGCGGCGATGAGCTGCCCGTCCGGGCTGATCGTCAGGTCCGGCGCCTCGCCGGGCGTCGAGAACGTCTCGAGACCGGGCAACGTGCGCACCTTCCTCGGTCGCCCCGGATCGGTGCGATCCCATTCGGTGAGCCCGCCGTGTGTGGACAGCACGTACAGCCGGCTGTTGCGCCGTGGGTCGAAGATCGGGTGCACGGCGCCATCACGTACGTGTAGCGGGCTGCCCGCCGGCCGGCCGGTTGCCACGTTCCACACGACCACATCACCGTCAGACCCTCCGGCCGCGACGAATCGGTCGTCCGCGCTGAAGACCGCGAACTGGCGCGACGTGCGCCAGTGCAGCCTGCGCACCCGCTGTCCCGTAGCGACGTCGTAGATCGTGACCGAACCGTCGGCGCCAGGGGCCGCTAACAACCGACCCGAACGGTCGAGGTGCGGGAACTGGCTGCTCGACGGATATCTGATCAATCGGTGCAGGCCCGGCGGGGTACGCATCAAGGCCGTCTGCAAGCCGCCCGCCGTCGCGTCGGAGGGCTCGAGTCGATACGCCTGGGCCCCGAGCAACAGCGCGACATCGCGTTGGTCGCCAGGCAGCGATCCGGCCAATGCCGCCAGCCTGCTGACGTCGGCGGTCAGGGCGTTGCGCTCAGCACGGCCGGTCTGCGATTGGGCGGTGCTGCGCTCCAACAGCGCGATAGCACCACCTGCAGCGGCTACGACCGCGACCGCGGCCAGCGCGACGACGACGCGGCGCAGTCGCCGGCGCCCGTGCACCTCGCGCGCGACCTGTGCCCGCGCCGCCGCGAGTTCGGCCCGCGAAGCTTCGTTGGACGCGTCGATGAATGCCCCGGCTTCCGGGGACACATCTTCCGGATGCTCGGCGCGCCAATCGAGCGCCGCGCTCAGCCGCGCACCCCGATACAGGTCCGCGTCCTGCTCACCGGACGCCCGCCATGCAGTAGCCGCGTGCTCCAGATGTTCCACCAGATCCGCGGCCAACATCCGCTCGTCGAGCCAGGACCGCAGCCGCGGCCAACGCTCGAGCAATGCATCGTGCGCCAGATCGACACGTTGGTCGGCCACGATCGCGAGTCGGGCGGTGACGAACGCGTCCAAGGTGGCGCGCTCCGGGCCGGCGATCGGGACGCTGGTGCCGACGAGCGGGCGGCGCACCCAGCCTCCGCCGCCGGACGGTGCGGCCATGCGCACCAGGAGGTGTCGCGCGCTGCGTCGCGCGTCCTCGCCGAGGCGCGCGTAGCACTCCTCAGCCGCGGCCTCCAACGCGCCGGCCACCTCGCCGGACCGGCGATACCCCGCCAGCGTCAGCAGGTCACCGTCTCGACGCGACCACGTTCGCACCATCGCCTCGGACAGCAGCGGCAGGGGTTCGGGCTGCCCGGCGACATCGTCGAGGACGGTCTCGATCAACTCGTCCTCGAGCCGCACGCCGGAAGTCGCAGCCGGTTCGACGAGCGCGCGGCGCAATTCGTCGGTCCGCATCGGCCCCACCGAAACGGCCGTCTTCCCGGCGAACGGCGCCAGGGACTCGACCTCGCTGAGCCGCGCGAAGAAGTCACTCCGCAGGACCAGGACCACACATCCCGCGCCGTAGCGGACGTACTTGAGAAGGTGGTCCGCCACGTCGTCGCGAGCATCCGGGTCGAGCGCTGTGAACAGTTCCTCGGCCTGGTCGAGGATCACAAGGTCGGGCCGACGACCTCCGGTGACCCGACCGACGGTCGACGGGGTGCGCACGTCGACGCGCCACGATGCCGAGCCGGGCAGGGCACCATTGCGCAGTGCAGGAACGAGCCCGGCACGCACGAGCGAAGACTTGCCGACGCCGCTCGGGCCGGTCACGAGGACGATCGATTGATCGGCGATCCGGCTGGCGAGCACCGAGGTCAGCCGTTCGCGGCCGACGAAGAGTGCGGCGTCCTGATCGTCATAGCCGCGCAGGCCCAGATACGGGCAGCGGTCGACCGCCGGTTGCGCTGCCGGAGGCCGCGCCGCCACGATGAGATCGGCGTCCTGGCGCAGTAGCCGCTGCTCCAACGACTGCAGCCCGGGACCTGGGTCGACACCCAGATCGTCCAGCAGCACCGCACGCGCGCGGCGGCAAGCGGCCAGGGCGTCCGCCTGCCGTTCGGCCCGGTACAAGGCGAGCGCCAACTGCTCCCATCCCCGTTCCCGGTACGGCTCGATCCGCACGCGTTGCTCGAGCTCGGCGACCAGCTGCCCGGCGGCACCGATCTGCAGGGCGAGATCGGTCCGCCGTTCCCGCGCGCCTGCGCGCAACTCCGCGAGTCGAACGCGCTCGAGCACCGCGAACGGCGCGTCGCCGAATTCGACATACGGGTCGTCCCGCCACAGGGCGAGAGCCTCGTCGTAGAGATCGACAGCCGCGCGGGCTTCGCGGGTCCCGTCGGCCGCGCGGACCAGCGCGTCGAACCGGCCCGCGTCGATATCGTCCGGCTCGATGCACAGTCGGTACGCGTCGCCCTGCGTCACGAGCAGGTGCCCGCCCCCGCCGGCGGCCAGCGCGGTGCGCACTCGCGCTATGTGGCTGCGCAGTGAGTTGACGGCGCTGCGCGGAGGGGCCGAGCCCCAGAGGTCGTCGATCAGGGTTGCGGTGGTGACCACGGCGCCGGCACGGGAAACGAGCGCGGCCAGCAACTGCCGACGAGCCGGCCCGGGGACGTCTACCGGCGTGCCGTCAGACCGACTCACCACGAGGTGGCCCAGAATTCCGAACCACATATCTGGACGGTAATCGACCCGGCCCTCGAGCGCGCCCGGTAGTTCCTGGTGCACCACGTTCCCCTTCAAGCCCGAGCATCGGCCCATGCGACCGGCGAAACGGTGCCGCAGGGCGATTGCAGCGCGATTGAAGCAGCACGTCGATGGTTTCAAGCCGGCTTCAATTACGCCGCGGCATCGTCCGGTCAGCCCGAAGCGCGGGCAACCGGAACGGAGGCCATCATGAACACCAGCCACACACGGCGCTACGTCATCGCTACGACGCTGCTCGCCGCCGCAACCACAGGCGCGCTGTTGACCACGACGACATCGTCGGGTTCGACACCGGCCAGGACCGGCCCAGCATCGACATCGCGATCGTGGACCCCGAACGACTGCATCCGCCTCAACGGCGGCGACTTCAATGCGTGCAACGTCGGCAACTCCGGCCGCGGCGATCTGCCGTACGGCGTGCACCCCCGCTAGTGGCGAGCCGCGCACGCAACCGCTCTGCACCGGTCGCCGATCCGCGGAACCCCGCGGGTCGGCGACCCTCTTTCTGTGCGCGTTGCCCGCAGAACCGTCCTACCGACCATCGGCCGGCACGTCGGCGACGACTGACAGACTGGCCGCGTGATCCGCGCCCTACCCGACCTCGGCACGATCCTGTCCGTATGGGCGCACCCGGACGACGAGGGCTACTGCTGCGGCGGGCTGATGGCCGACGCGATCGAGCGCGGCAACCGGGTCGTGTGTGTCACCGCGACGCGTGGTGAGCTCGGCTCGACCGACGAGTCACGCTGGCCGCCCGGGCCGCAGCTCGCGGAGATCCGCACCCGCGAGCTGGCCGAGTCGCTGCGCGAGCTCGGCGTCAGCGAGCACATCTGGCTCGACTACCCGGACGGCGGCTGCGCCGACATCGATCCCGCCGAGCCGATCGGCCGGCTGCGCGCCATCGTCGACGACGTGCAGCCCGACACCGTGCTCACCTTCGGCCCGGACGGCGCGACGTATCACCCCGACCACATCGCGGTCTCGAACTGGACGACTGCCGCGGTGGCCGGCTCCGGCGCGGCGCTGCACTACAACGCCACCACGCCGGCCTGGATCGAGTGGATATCGCAGTTCATCGACCCGGCGATGGTGATGATGGCGGACAAGGAACCACCGGTGACGCCGGTCGACGAGTTGTCGATCTACGTGCAGCTGGACGGCGAACTGCTCGACCGGAAGTACCGGGCGATGCTGCACCAGGAAAGCCAGATCGGGCCGCTCGTTGAGCTGCTCGGCGCGGAGGGCTATCGCCGGATGCTGGCCGACGAGACGTTCGCTCCGGGTATCTGAGCGTCGCCGGCGGCGGCGCCGGCATCGGCCCGAGCCACGCCATCGCGGCGACCGCACCGAGCAGTGTCGTGCTCCAGCGTCGCTCGGTCATCCGAGCTGCCCGCCCTGGTGCACGATCTCGAACAGCGCGGGGGTCGTGGTGAACTCGGCCCACCCGGGATCGCCGACCAGCTCGCGGAAGCCGTCGTCGTGCGCTGCGGCCCACGCCTCGTCCGACTCCCACTCGACGTAGTTCACGAAGCGGTAGGCCGCCTCGTCCGACTTCGCGCGGTGCAGCCGGTGGTTGAGGTAGCCGGGCTGCGCGGCCATGTACTTGTTCACCCTCGACCACAGCTCCATGAACCGCTCGTCACGGCCGGCGGGGACGGTGAACAGGTTGATGAATCGGACGGACATGATTTCGCTCCTCGGTTTTCGTTCGTTGCACTATTGTGCAATGACTGCACACTGTTATACTCAGGCCCATGGCCGCTCGTCAAGCCGGTTCGGACGACGGGCGGGTCGCCCAGAAGCGGCGCACCCGCGCGGCGATCGTCGGCGCCACCAAACAGCTGCTCGCGGACGGGCAGCAGCCCTCGATCGATGACATCGCCACGGCGGCCGACGTCTCACGCCGCACCATCTACATGTACTTCCCCACGCTCGACCAGCTGCTCGTCGACGCCAGTTCCGGGTTGCTGAGCGAACGCACCATCGAGCCGGTCCTCGACGCCGGCACGATGAGCACCGACCCGGTCAGGCGCGTCGACGAGTACGCCGCCGCGCTGCTGGCGATGGCCCCCGAGGCGCTCCCGAACGCCAGAAGGATCTTGCGACTGACCGTGGACACCGAGCAACGGCCCGAGAACGAACGGCGCGGCTACCGGCGCATCGAATGGTTGGGACGGGTGCTGGAACCGCTGCGCGACACCTTGCCCGAGCCTGACTACGAGCGGCTGCGCGCCGCGCTCGCCGCCCTGCTGGGGTGGGAGGCGATGATCGTGCTGCAGGACTCGCTCGGCCTCGACTGGGACGAGACCGAGCGAGTACTTCGCTGGGCGGCGGGCGCGCTCGTCGCCGCCACCGTGGACGAGCAGACGTCCTAGAGCGCGCGCCGTCCGGTGCGACGTCCCGCGAGCAGCAGCACCAGGCCGAGTACGCAGAGCGCAATGCCGATCCACACGCTGGCGCGAAGCTGCTCGTGCGGCCCGGTGTTCGAGATCGGCGCCGCCGTCGACGATTCCGACGGAGTCGGCGCGACTGTCGTGTCGGTGACCGTCGTCGGCGGCGGAGTCGACGCGCTGCTCGACGAAGGCGGCGCCGTCGACGTCGACGGGGCGTTGCAGGTGTTCGTCACCGCCACCGTGAGCCCGATCCGCAGGGACAGCTCCTGGGGCGACGCCGGGACGTAGGCCGCGGTGCAGTTCGACGGCAGCGGGTCCTCGACGTACGAGTAGCTGCACAGCGTGGTGTGCGCGGTGGTGGTGTAGATGAAGAGGTCACTCGTGTTGGTGGCACCGCCACTGGGCACGCTGATCGTCTCGTTCACCGGCAGGCTCGTGGCCGGATCGAGGCAGGTCGACGTGATGTGCACGCTCCAGTTCGCCGGCGGGCTGGGATCGGTGCCCAGCACTGTCTTGGTGAAGGTGATCTGCTCGGTCGGGCACAGGTTCACCTGGCCGACCTGGACGGTGCCGCAACCGACCGCCGTCGCGCCGACGTCGCCGGCACTGCTCGTGGTCAACCCGGTACCGATCAGTACGGCACCGAGAAGAATGCAAAGAAGCGCACCCAAGCGTTGTTTCATAGCTGCCCCCGGCCTATGGCTCAGCGATGTCTTGGGTGCGTACGCTAGCGCAATGTCCAGCCCGGGGGCACGAAAAGTTCTGGTGGCGCGCGGCGTCGACGGGTTACTCGTGGGTTGGCTTGCGGTGGCGGTCTGGCTCGCCGTGTGGCTCGGCAGCAAAGTCGGGGTAGGCACCGGCGGGCTCAACATGTCGACCGTCTACTGGGCCGGCGCCGTGTTCACCGCCGCGCACTTCGGGCTGTCGTACCACCTCGCCTACCGCGGCGGTGCAGCTGCGGTCCGGGAGCGTCCGGGCGCGCTCGCCTACGGCCCGCTCGCACTCATCGGGGTGCTCGCGGCGACGGTCGGGGTATCACTCGCGGCCGGCCCCGAGACGGCGCGCATGGCAACCCGCCTGTTGATCACCAGCGTGTACGTCATGACGACGTGGCACTACGTCAAGCAGGTCTACGGCGTCGGCCGGGTCGGCGCGGCGTTCGCCGGGGTGTCCCTGGGCAAGTGGCACGTGCGCGCACTGCGTTACGGCCTGTACCCGATGTGGTTCCTCGGCGCGGCCCAGGTGCTGCTGAGCAACAACGCCTACTACCTCGCCGGCTACCGCGTGGGCTTCGCGGTCATCCCCCAGTCGGCGTATGACGCGCTCCGCGTGCTCGTCATGCTCTCGGCGATCCCGCTGCTCGTGTGCTTCGCCTCGATCGCCGTGCGCCGGCACGCGTCCGTCCCTTCGCTCATGCTCGCGCCGTACGTCGCTGCGTTCCTCTGGCTGGCGCTGCCGACTAACCCGGTGCTCACCCTGCTGTTGCTGGCCCCGTTCCACGCGCTGCAGTACCTCGCGATCGGGCACCGTGCCGAGCTCGCGATCGCCGACGACGAGGCGCAGATCGGCGTGATGTGGTGGCTGAACATCTTCGCCGGTGCGGCGTGCGGTGGGCTGCTGTTGAGCAGGTGGGCGCCGGCACTGCTCGACGCGCAGTTCACCGCGCACAGCGGGCCGCGACTGTTCGCCGCGGCGTTCTTCGTCTTCCTCAACCTGCACCACTACCTGATCGACGCGACCATCTGGCGGTCGAAGGGCCACCTGGTCAAGGCCGTCGTCCGCGGCCGGGTGTCGCCACCGGTTGCCGTCACGGCGGCGCAGCCGGCGCGTCAGCCCGCGCCTGCCTGAGCGGGAGCAGGGCGGCGATCATCGCGTCCGTGACGAACTCGCCGTAGCGGCTGACCGACCAACCCGACTTCATGACCAGCAGCTCGTACAGCTCGTGCGAGCTGTAGGTCCAGAGCACGTCGGTGGCCTGCGCGAGGGTGACCCCTGGGCGCAGCCAGCCTCGTCGCTGCAACCGGCGCGCGTTATGCCGCATTCGGGTGCGGCGCTGCGCCTCTGCCTCTGCGAGCAGCGCAGCCATCTCGGGATCGCTTACGGCTGCGGCGCGGATGAGGAGCAGGATCGGCGAGCCCTCGGGCGCGAGCTCGACGACGAACCGTCCCCAGCCACGCAGCACATTGATCGGGTCGCTCTCGCTCGAGCTCAGCGCATCCGAACGCACCGGCGCCGGTACCGCACCGCGCCCGGCGAGACCTTGCTCCCACAGCGCGCGCACGATGCCCGACTTACCGCCGAATCCCTTGTAAACGGTGTCGACGGACGTCCCCGCGTCGGCCGCTATGCGTGCCACCGTCGTTGCCGCGTAGCCGTCCGCGAGCAGCAGCCGGCGCGCTGCCGTGAGCACCGCCTCTCGCGTGCGCTCGGCCTGCTCGCGCCGGCGACTGGCGTCATAGCGCCGCGCACCCTTGACGTTCGCCATAATTCGCTCCATAGTACTGGATTGAATATCGGAAGGTAGCGAACGGGGGTTCGCGGCAATGCACGACATGCCCGCTGTCATCGACCGACTCGTCGCAGCGACGAACGCGCACGACCTCGACGCGCTGGTCGGGTGCTTCTCGTCCGGCTACGTCAACGAGACGCCGGCGCACCCGCTGCGCGGCTTCCGCGGTCGCGACCAGGTTCGCCGCAACTGGTCCACGATCCTCGCCGCGGTGCCTGACATCAGCGTCCGTGTCATCGCGACGGTCGTCGACGGCAACCAGGTCTGGAGCGAATGGGAAATGCGCGGCACGCGTCGCGACGGCTCGCCACATGAGATGGCCGGCGTGATCATCTTCGGCATCACGGACGAGGAGATCGTCTCGGCCCGCTTCTACCTCGAACCGGTAGACGCCACGAGCGGTGACGTCAACGCAGCGGTCGAGCGTCTGACGGGCGCGCCGTGATACTGCTGGTCGGCGGCACCGGTTCGCTGGGGCGCGAGCTGGCCGGCCGGCTCGCATCCTCCGGCCAGCAGGTACGCGTGCTGACTCGCGATCCCGCGAATGCGCGTGACCTGCCCGTCGACGTCGTGACCGGAGACCTCACCGACCCGCAGAGTCTGACCGCGGCGGCAGCGGGATGCGGCACCGTGGTCTGCGCGGCACATGGGTTCCTCGGCGGGCGCGGCCGCGGTCCGGAGGCGGTGGACGACCGCGGCAACGCGAACCTGCTGCGCGCGGCCGCCGATGCGGGCGTCGGCGACGCGATCCTGCTCTCCGTCCTCGACGCCGGCGCAAGCCACCCGATGTCGTTGCACCGTGCGAAGCATGCGGCCGAGCAGCACCTGTACGCGAGCGGGTTGCGGTACACGGTGTTGCGGCCTTCGTCGTACCTGGAGACATGGACGGGCGTCATCGGCGGCAAGCTCGCCGCAGGTGGCCCCGCCCTGGTGTTCGGCAACGGCCGCAACCCCGTCAACTTCGTCTCGGTCCGCGATGTCGCCGCCCTGGTGGACCTGGCCGTCGGCGACGCGTCGCTGCGCGGTGAGGCGATCGACGTGCCCGGCCCGGACAACCTCACCATGACCGAATTCGCCCAGCTGCTCGGCGCGACCAAGATCCGTCGCGTCCCGCGCAACGCCCTGCGCGTCATGGCGACGGCGGCGGCTCCGTTCGCGCCTGCGTTCGCTCGACAGGCCGCCGCGGCGCTCGTCATGGACAGCACGGACATGACGGCGGACGCCACAGCGCTGCAGTCACGCTTCCCGCACATCTCCTGGCATCGTGCGGCCGACGTCCTTGCCACACCGCAACAGCGTCCGGGCGGGCCGCAGCGGTGAGCGAGCTATCGCACGGTGGCGAACGCGGCGAGCAGGGTGGCGCCGTCGGCAAGGCGCCGGCCGGTCGCGCGCAATGCCCACCACACGTAGCCGGCGACCGCCACCGACCCGAGTAGCGCGCCCAGCGCACCGAAGCGCCACGCGGTGGCCAGGAGCAGGAGAGTGAGCAGGCAGCGTGCGCCGAAGCCGAGCACCGCGGGCAGCGTGGCCGGCCGGGCGCGCAGCGAGTCGACGTCCGATGCGGACGCGTTCGCGATTGCGGTCCGCATGCCGGCCACGGACACCACGATCACGACGCATGCGACATAGATGACGTCCGTGGGTTCGGCGCGCAACGGGCCGGCCACGATCGCCGCCGCGGTGGCCACCGCGAGACTCGCCGCGAGAGCGGCGGCAAGGACCGCGGTGCGCATCACGACGATCGTGCGACGTCGCAGCGGTGCACTGAGCAGCACCGTCACCCCGCCCGCCTCGAACGCCCACGTGTTCGCGGCCAGCGTCGCGCCGGCCGAGACGACCGCGACGGAGGCGAGCGCGCGGTAACTCAGCGGCGCGGACAGCAGCGTCGTCATGAACGGCACCGCGACGACGGACAGCAGCGTCGCGCGCCAGGCACGGGTGCGCACGATCCCCCGCCACATCGCGACGGCCAACGCTCCGATGGCGGACGACGACAGCTCGCCACCGCGCGAGGCAGCCGCCGGTCCGGCGAGACGCGCGACTGTCGCGCGGCGCACCACCCGCGGCCCGAGCAGCACGAACAGCAGCAACGGGCTGGCGAGCAGCGCCCACCAACCGAGGGCGACCGCCCAGTCGGCGCGACTCGCCGCCGCCGAGCCACGCAGCAGCCAGCGCGCCGGCGGGATCGTGCCGAGGTGCCGCGCATCGGCATCGTGCCCACGCCGGCTGGCGGCGAGTGCGCCGAGCGCCGCCACCGCGACGGCGGTCACCAGCAGACTCTGCCCGCGGCCGGCGCGCAGTCCGGCGACGCTGAACCAGCCGGCGAGCTGACCGAGGGCCGACGCGCCGGCGACGAACGCGAACGCACCGGGCAGCCCAGCCCACCCGTAGTTCGCCGCGCTCGCGGACAGCAGCACGGGCACCGGCAGCAGGTACTGGACGTCGGTCAGCGCGGAGAACCACGACTGGGTGAGCAGCATCGGTGCGCCGGTCGGGTACGGCGCCAGCGATGCGGTCGACTCGAGGCTGCCGCCGCCCGCGCCGACCGCGGGCAGCAGCGCCCAGAGCAGCCAGATCGGGGTGAAGACGCCGCCCAGCTCCAGCGAGTCCGCCTCACCGTGCGCAACAAGGCCGCCGCCCACGAGCAGCACACAGATGATCGCGTAGCAGGCGATCAGCGACGGTCCGAGCAGCCGCCGGCCACCGAGGTGGACGATGTCGCGCGACTGCAGCCACAGCGCGGCGCGGATCTGGGTGGCTGCGTCGCTCATCGTCCGTGGTCCTCGCGCGCGACACCGAGCACATCGCGGTAGGTGTGCCCGAGGTTCGGCAGCCCCGCGCCGCTGATCTCGGCGCGCAGCTGCCCCTCGTACATGAGGTGCACGGTGTCGCACAGTGACTCCGCGACGCCGAGCAGGTGCGTCGTCACCAGCACGCACGCCCCGGCCGCCGCGCGCTGCGCGAACAGCTCGGCGAGCGTGTCGATGCCGGTGGCGTCGACGCCGTCGAACGGTTCGTCCGCGAGCAGCAGCCGGACGGACGGCAGCAACGCGATCGCTGCCGACAACTTCCGGCTCATGCCGTGCGAGTAGGTGCCGGCGCGCTCGTCCGCGGAACGGGACAGCTCGAGCACGTCGAGCAGCTCGTCGGCGCGCTGCTGCCAGCCCTCGAGCCGGAACAGCCGGGCGGTGAGCTCGAGATGCTCGCGGCCGGTCAGCCGCGGGAACAGCCCGCCCACATCGGGGATGAACCCGGTCAGCGACTTCGCCGCGACCTGGTTGACGCCGAGTTCGAGTTCCGCGAACCGCGCACCGCCCGACGACGCGGTCAGCGCGCCGGCGAGCAGCTTCATCGTGGTCGACTTGCCGCACCCGTTCGGGCCGAGCAGACCGGTGACCGTGCCGCGCTCGGCGGTGAAGGTCAGCCCGTCGACGACCACCCGGGTGCCGAAGCGGCGCGTGAGACCGACGACCTCGAGCCCGCGCATGCCGTCCACGAGGTCATACGGTCGCACGCCTGCCGGTTCGGCGCGCCTCCTCGGGTCTAGTTCGGCGTGGCCGCCACCAGGATTCGGTCGAAGTCGGGTGCGTACGCGGACGGGTTCGACAACTCGATGGTGTTGCTGCCGGAGTGCAGCTGCAGCTGGATCGTCTTCGTCCCGAGCGTGTTGAAGTCGCCCGTCGACGTGAACTGCAGCACCTGCCCGGCACCGCCGTCCACGCTGGCGTAGGCCTGCCGGCCCTCGCCGTCGAGGTAGGCGATCGTGACGTTGTACGCGCCGTCGCTCGGGACGGACACGTTGTTGAACGTCAACGTGCCGCCGCTGCCGACGTAGCCGACCTTCTTGCCGCCCGAACACGCCGAGCAACTCGACACACGTGCGCCGCCCGCGATCGTGTTCGTCGACGCCTCGGCCTCGTACGAGGTCGGCCCGGGCGGCGGCGGTGTCGCACCGTCCGCCACGGAGAAGCCGTCGAACGTGACCTGCGCGGTCGACCCGGTCGCGTGCGAGGTGAGGAACATGCCGGCGTCCTGCGTGGCGGCCTGGCCCGGCACGGTCGCGGTGCCGACCTGGTACCAGCCCTGTCCGTCGTAGGAGTAGTAGCCGGTGTAGCTGTCGGCGCTCGTCCGCTCCAGCTTGAGATGGATGGGCAGCGAGAACGGGATCGCGCCGTTGGCCGGCGTCACCGAGTCGATGAAGTGGTCGCCGTCGCTGTTCCACTGCAGCTGGATGCCACTCTGCGGTGAGGCGAGCAGCGTGACGCCCTCGGGCGAGCTGCCGGAGCCGGTCATGTCGTTGCGCACCATGATCCCGGCCTTGCCGTAGCCCGTCAGACCCTGCTGCGCGCGGACCTCGGTGTCGATCGTCGAACTCGTCTTGACCGCACCGGGCAGGTAGATCGAGCTGTAGTTGTCGTTGTTCTCCCAGACGTCGGTGCCGCCGCCGACGATGCCGAACTGGCTGCCGTCCTGCCCGAACGCCGCGGGCGCATCAGTGGCGGACGAATACGTCCGGTACGGCGCCTGCACCGGCTTCGCGACGGTCACGCCGGTGCTCGCCCCGATCGACACGGTCGACTTGCCGGCCCAGGTGTAGGTGGCGGTGCCGGACAACGTGGACGTCTGGAACAGCGAGTCCGGCGTGGGCGCGGTGACGTCGAACGTCGCGGTGACCGTCTGCCCGGTCTCGACCGCGGGGAACGACGTCGGCGACGCGGGCGACACGGTCCAGCCCGACGGTGCGGTCAGCGACACCCGGACCTGCTTCGCCGCGAGGTCGCCGTTGTCCGTGAACGACGCGGAGACCGTCGCGGGCTGGCCCGCGCTGACGCTGCCCGGCCCATTCAGCGTGAAGGTCGCGTTCGGCGGCGCCTGGGTCGGGTTGGTGTCCGGGCTGATCCGGTACAGCGCGACGCCGTGCGCGGGGACGGACGTCGCGATCGTGCCGGCGGTCTCGGTGGTCTGGTGCGTCCACAGATCCTTGACGAAGTAGTCGGTGCCGGCGGGCAGGCCGAGCGCGGACGCCGACGCCGCGACGGACTGTGCGGCGCCGCTCGTGTTGAAGAGGCCGGCGATCACGTCGCCGTTCGGTTCCTGCTTGGTGAAGATCTGCTGCCCGCCGCTGTTGTACACGCGCGTCGCGTCGATCGCGTCCTGGTCGACGGCGAGCACGTCGGTGTTCTTCAACAGGGCGAGGTCGCCGGCGTCGAGGTTCGTGATGTCGGTGCCGAGGATGAACGGCGAGGACGCGAGCGCCCACAGGCTCAGCTGTGTCTTGCGCTCGTCGACGGTCAGCCCGTCGTTGCTGCCGTTGCCGACCTCGATGGAGTCGTAGTCGTTGAAGCCGCCCGGACCGCCGTAGGGCGCCCAGCTCGCGACCTGGTTGAACCGCGCGGACACGTGCGACCAGTCGGTGAGCGGGTAACTGGATCCGCCGGGGCCGCAGTAGCACTCGACGTCGCCGCCGGTGCGCCAGCCGTTGGACAACCTGGACCACGTCGCCGCGTTGTTGATGTCGAGGCTGTTGGACAGCTCGAGGTGGATCGGCCGTCCGGTCTGGCGCAGCGCGTCCGACCACGCCTGCACGTCGGGGATGTCCGGCGTGCCGACGCCGTCCAGCTTCACGTAGTCGACGCCCCAGGACGCCCACTGGTCGGCCCACGAGTTGATGAACTGCTGCGCGCCGGGCTTGCTGTAGTCGATGCCGACCATGCCGCCGCAGTTGTAGTTCTGCTCGTTCGCCGTCGTCGCGATGTCGTCGGCGTGATACGGCGTGCCCTCGATCGCGGAGTTCTGGGCGACCGCCTGCTTCGAGATGCCGGGAGTGGCGTAGAGCCCGAACTTCAGCCCGAGGCTGTGCACGTAGTCGGCCACGACCTTGATGCCGTTCGCACCACTCGGCCCGGGCGGGAACTTGCTCGCGTCGGTCACCCAGCGGCCGTACTGGTCGACGTCGGGGCCCTGGCCGCCAGGGCAGAGGTACCAGAAGTCGTCGATGTTGACGTTCGTGTAGCCGATTCCGGCGAGCCCGCTCGACTTCATCGCGTCGGCGGTTGCCTCGATGTTCTGCGCCGTCGGGTTGTGCCGGATGTAACTCCAGCTGCTCCAGCCGAGCAGCGGCTTGAGCCCGACGCCGTTGTCCTCGGCGTTCGCCCCGTTCGCCGGCGCGACCGCTACGAGGAACGCGGCGACGGCCAGGACGGCGGTGCACAGACTGATGACACGCTGCTTCATGGGGCTCTCCTGAAGTCTGACCGGCGCGTAACCGCTCATATTTAGACAGATACGAGCGATTTCACACTCAAACACACAGACTCACCCAGGTCAATGCCTGGTTCGCGCCGAATGTCGCGTGGACGTCTCGCCGCGCGACGAACTGCCGGACGTCCTGCCGCGGGGCAGGAGTCGTGCTAGTCGCGCTCGGGCAGGACGAGCACTACCGCGGCGACCAGCGTCAGGCTCAGCGCGATCGACTCGAGCGCGGCGCTGGTCGAGGACAGCGTGCCGAGGTGCGCGAGGTGGTAGGCGAGGTGCGGGGTGCTGAACACCGCCCAGGCCACCCCTGCCATCCGGCGCAACTGCGCGCTCGCCGTCGGCAGCAGTGCGTACAGGCTGACGACGAGCAGCGCGAGATAGAGGCCGCCGACGTCACGGATGAGGTGCTCGTTGTACGCGCCGTCCGTCCCGACCCAGCGCAATCCGAAGCCCGGGAACGACCGGTAGAACGAGGTGGGCGCGAACAGTGCCCACCCACCGACGAAGCCTGCCGACAGGGCGAGCAGCAAGAGCACGGTTCGCCGGATGCGCGTCGTCATGTGTCAGCGGTCGCGCATCGCGATGATGCCGCCGAGCGTGCCGAGGTAGGCGGTGCCGTCCGGGCCGAGCGTGATACCCGCGTAGTTGTTGTTGAAGCCGATGCCCGCGCCGGCCAGCGAGCGCCATACGACCGCGCCGGTGCGGAAGTCCAGCGCCGTCCAGTACCACGGATCGGTGGGCGCGGCCGTCTTCGTGTACGCGTAGACGAGCCCGGTCGCCAGCGAAAGCTTGGGCACGACGGTCGGCGCCGCGACGCGCGTGTTCGTCCAGACGAGGTGGCAGCCGTTGCCGTCGTTGTCGACGTCGACGCGGGCGAGCCCGGGCTTGGTGACCCGGCCCAGCTCGGTCGAGAGCGGGCTCGTGTAGCCGTAGTTGTTCTCGACGACGAGCGCGTTGCCGGCGGCGATCAGCGAGTTCTCCGTCGCGCTCGCGCCCTTGCCGAACACCGGCACCGCGCACACCTGCCGCTGGGCCGCGTCGGGTGCGGTGCGGTAGACCACGACGTCCATCGGGTCGGCGTTGTCGGTGATCGCGACGTAGCCGCCGGGCAGGATCGCCGGCGTCGTCCCGGTGCCGGCGTCGACCTGGCCCGGCTTCGCCTTGCCCGTGTTCGGGTAGATCACCTTCCACGTGACGCTCGGCGACCCGTCCGCCGCCGCGTCGAAGCGGTAGAGCGCGAGGTTCGTCGCAATGTAGACGTCGCCGTCGGAGCCCACGGCGAACGAGTTCTCGATCTCGCCGATGTTCTTCGCGCCGAGCCGCAGCACGTGCACGGCACCGGTGGCGAGGTTCAACGTGCCGACCACGCCGTCGGTCTTGGTGACGAACCAGAGCAGCCCGTCGGAGTCGGGCAGCGCCGAGTTGAGGTTCTCGGTGCTGGTCAGAACGTGCGTCAGGTCGTAGTTGCGCTTGAGGACGAAGCCAGTTGCGGTCGCGTTCTCGGCGAGCACCAGAATGTGCCGGCTGTTCGTGCCGACGACCGCTTGGTCGAGGTTGTCGAGGTAGAAGTAACCGCCGCCGCCGAAGCCCTGGAAGACGTTCGGGTTCTGCAGCAGGTTCAGCAGCCCACGACCGGGCAGGTTGTAGCGGCCGCGCACCTTCAGCGTGGCCGCGTCCATCAGGTAGAGCGCGACCGAGCTCGGGCCGACGCACGTGGCCACGATGTGCCCGGCGTGGTCGAACGCGATCGAGCCGCAGTCGGCGAGCAGGAAGTCGGAGATCGTCGCGGGGTTGCTGCCGAGCGGGCCGGGACGGTCGTAGGTGTTGGACTGGAACCCGTCGTCGTGGATACCCGAGTCGCCGTTCGGTGCCATGAACGGGTTCTGCGGGACGGGCGGGATACCGGGGACCGGATTCGCGCTGGCCGGGGTGCCGACGAAGCGCGGTGCGAACGCGGGTCCCTGCGGGATCGGGGCGGCTACCGCGACCGCCGCGGAGCCGCTGAGGGCGAGCAGCACGATCATGGAGAGCCGCAGACGGCGCATGGCCCGCATCTTCGCGCATCGGCCCGAAAATCTCGCGGTACCCTGCACCGGATCGGGCAATGGGTCGTTATATGGACATAGCCTGTTCCCACTTGCCCAGATTTTGTGATCCGGAGTTGCCATGACGAGCGGACGGCACGGCCTCCCGGGCCGCCGGTGGGGCCGCATCGGCCTGCTGGCACTGGTGTTCGGCGTGATCCTGGCCATCGGCGTCTCGGTGATGGCCACCGGCACCGGCTCGGAGAAGAATCGGGCGAACGGGATCATTCCGACATCGTCCGGTTCGCCGGCGTTCCCGGTCTTCCCCAGCAGCGACTCCGGTGCGCCCGGCGTCGCAACGAACATCACGGCCCCCACGCACGCGCACCCACGCCCGGTGGGCACGCCCGCGCAGCCGGTCGCGGTGATCATCACCGAGGGTTCGCAGCCGACCATCACGCCGACGCACAGCAGCACGCCGGCACCGCGCCGCTCGACGACCACGCATCACGCCGCGCCGCCGCCGTCCTCGTCGTCGGCACCGCCGCCCCCGCCGCCGTCCTCGTCGTCCGCACCACCACCGCCGCCACCCCCGACGCCGACGCCGACCCCGACGAAGAAGTGCCTGATCCCGAACCCGCTGCAGCCGGGTACCTGCCTGGTGCCGATGCCCTAGGCGTGCTCGCGCAGCCACCCCTCCGCGCGGCGCCGCGACGCTCTCGACAGCCAGGCCTCCTCGATCAGCTCGGCCAGTTCCGCACGTGTGAGCCGGCCGAGGTCCGCGGCGCGCAGCAGCACCGACGGGTGACCCTCGAAACGCGGCGTGGTGAAGAACGGCGACGACTCGTCCTGCACCATGGCCAGCTTGTCGCCCTCGCTGCCCACCCAGAACATGATCACGTCGGGATAGCGCTCGCCGGTCACCGGATCGGCCGCATCGGGGCGTGGCGTGCGGAAGAAGACGAACGACTTGCCACCGACCTGGTAGACCGGATTGCCCTTCGGCCCGTGCAGCACGGTCACGTAGGGCATGCCTTCGGCAAGCTGGTGGACGTCCTCGACGCGGGCCGGCACGACAGCGTCAATCCGTGACGGCACTGACGTTCCACACGAGGCGGGTGCCGCCGCCCTCCGCGGCGATCAGGTGCGATTCGCCGCCGTGGCGGGCCGCGCGTCGGCCGATGTTCGCGAGCCCGCTCGAGCGCTCGGACGCGCCGATGCCGCGGCCGTTGTCGATGACCTCGAGCACCACCCGCCCGTCTGCCACGGCGACCTTCACCTGCACCGCGGTGGCATCGGCATGCCGGGCGACGTTCGACAACGCCTCGCGCAGCACCGCCTCGAGATCGTGCGCGAGCTGGCCCTGCACGGTTGCCTCGACCGGTCCGCTGAAGGCGACGGTCGGCAGGCAGCGCAGCGCCGGGGTGAGGCTTTCGACGATCGCGACGAGGCGCTTCGGTGCGCCGAGCGCCGGGCCGTCCTCGTTGAAGCCGGGCATGCCGCTGATCAGCGCGCGGATGCGGCGCGTCGTCGCGTCGAGCGCGTCGACCTGCGCGAGCACCGAGTCGCGCAGCGCCGAATCCGCGGCGTCGGTCGCGGCGAAGCTGAGCGCCATGCCGGCCGCGTAGAGCTCCTGGATCACGTTGTCGTGCAAGTCGTCGCGGATGCGCACGCGCTCCTCGACGAGGCGTGCGATGCGCCGCTCCTCCTGCGCGTCGTGCAGCTCGCGTGCGGTGCCGGTGCGCTGCACGAACGCGGTCAGCTGATCGACGTCGAGTTGGACGAAGTCGCGCTGCCCGACGAGCCGACCGACGCACAACGCACCCTCGATGCGGCCCTCGGCGGTCAGCGGGACGACCACCACCGAGCCGATCTGCACACGCACGCCCGGCTGGGCTGCGCCGTGGTTGGGGTAGTCAGCGACAAGTAGCGGCGTCCCGTCCTCGAACACCGACGCCGCGACGCTGTCGCGCACCCGCATGATGTTGCCGACCATGTTCTCCGCGAGCGGGCCGAGCGCGTCGTGGATGATCAGCCGGTCGGCGTCGACGCGCAACGCGACGAGGGCGAAATCAGCCTCGGCCGCACGCATGCCGGTGCGCATGATGAGCCGCAAACCGTGCCCGCGCTCAGCGGCGCCGAGCGGGCCCACAGGCCTGTCTGTCACCGGCGCTCCCACCCGACGGGCCGCACCGCCGTTGCGTGCCGGCGGCGCCGCCCAAGGTAGCAGCGCGGGCGGCTAGGACGGGCCGAGAGCGCCGGAAAGCCTGTCGCGCAAGCCCGTTGCGCGTGCGGCGAGGGTGCCGATCGACGCGAGGACCGCGGCGTCGGAGCCGATCACCCGCACTCGCGTCGTGGCCCGGGTGATGGCGGTGTAGAAGGTCTGGCGCGTCGCGAGCGGCGAGCCGGCCGGTGGCAGCAGCACCGTGACCTCGCCGAACTGACTGCCCTGTGCGCGGTGCACGGTCATCACGTGCAGCGGCCGCACGTCGGAGAGCCGCACCAGCGGCAGCACGGCGGGTACGCCGCCACGGCGGAACGCGGCGACGAGATCGCCGCCCTGCTCGACCACGACGCCGGTGTCACCGTTGTAGAGCCCGTTCTCGTAGTCGTTGGACGTGACGAGCAGCGGCTGACCGGCATAGCGACCGTCGAGCCGCGGCGCGAGCTGCGGGTCGGCGGCGGCCAGCCAGCGCTCGATCGCGTCGCTCCAGTACCGCACGCCGCGCGGCCCGGCACGGTGCGCGCACAGCATCCGGTGCCGCTCGAGCGCGTCGAGCGCCGCCTCGACGTCGCCGGCACGCGCGGCCGCGATGACCTCCGCCTCGTGGCCCGCCTGCGCCCGGATCACCGCGAGCGCGGCACCGGTCACCGGTTCGTCGTCGGGTGCCGTGTAGAACGAGACGCTGTTGCTGCCGGCGTGCAGCATCGCGAGCGCGTCGTCGGCGCGTCCGTCGCGCACGAGCTGAGCGAGCGCGGCGATCGCGCCGCCGGCGTCGTAGCGGCGCACGTTGCGCAACATCGCCACCGACCCGCGCAGTGACGGCGCCGCCGGGCTCGCCTCGACGAGGTCGCCGAGCACCGCGCCCGCCTCGACGGAGGCGAGCTGATCGGGATCGCCCACGAGCACCAGCCGGGTCGCCGGCGGCAGCGCCTCGAGCAACCGGGCCATCAGCGTCAACGAGACCATGGAGCACTCGTCGACGATGACCACGTCGTAGGGCAGCCGATTCTCCCGGTCGTGCCGGAACCGGCTCGCGACGCCGGGACGGCGGCCGAGCAGCCGGTGCAACGTCGCCGCGCTCATCGTGGCCAGCCCCGCGCGATCGACGTCGGTCAGCGTGCCTGCGGCCGAACGCACCGCCTCTTCGAGACGGGCCGCGGCCTTGCCGGTCGGCGCGGCGAGCGCGACCCGAAGTTGCGGACGCTGCCGGCGCAGCACCGCGATGAGCCGCGCGATGGTGGTCGTCTTGCCGGTGCCCGGGCCGCCGCCGATGACGCTCACCCTCGAGGTGGCCGCGACCCTGGTCGCCTGGCGCTGGTCGGCGTCCTCGGGCGCGGTGAACAGCGAGTCGAGATCGGACTCGAGCGCCGCCGCATCGAGATCGTCGGGCAGCTCGCTGCCGCGGGCGAGCAGCTCGGCCGCGACCTGCGCCTCTTGCCGCCAGTAGCGGTCGAGCCACAGCCGCGAGCCGACCAGGTGCAGCGGCGCGCCGCCGTCGCCGCCCCGCACCAGCGGACTCGCCGCGCAGGCCGCCGACCACTGGGTGACCTCGGGCCAGGACAGGGCCGCGACATCGAGGAGCTCGCGGTCGTCGTCATCGGGCGTGGTCGTCGTCGCGGCATCGGCGAGATCGAGGACCACCGAGCCGTGCCGGGTGCTGCGCACCGTGAGGGCGACTGCGAGCAGCACCCGTTCGTCGGACTCGTCGGCGAGCCGGCCGAGCCGCTGCGCGACCTGGACGTCGGACGCCGTGAGCACCCCCGCCGCGTCGAACTCGGCGAGCAGTGCGGACCCGCGCGCCGCGTGCAGCGCCGTCACCGCGCCGCACCAGCCAACACGTCGGATGCGGCGACGACGAGCGCTGCGGGCGGCTGCCAGGCGAACACGCCGGGAATCGAGCCGTCGGCGAAGCGAACGTCCGGACCGCACATGCCGCGCAGGAAGAGGTACAGCACTCCCCCGAGGTGTTGCGCCGCGTCGTAGCCGGCCACCCGCCAGCGCAGGAACCGGTGCAACGCGACCTCGTACAGCAACGCCTGCAGCGGATAGTGCGCCTGAGTCATCGCCTCGGCCAGCGCCGCGCCGCGGTAGTCCCATGCGGTGAGCGGCACGTCGGGCACGCCGAGCCTGTTGGTCTTGTAGTCGAGCACGAGGTAGCGCCCGTCGACACGCAGCACCGCGTCGATGCTGCCGGCGAGGTAACCCTCCAGCACCGCGTCGGCGAGCAGCGGCCCGTCGAGCTGATCGGCGTAGCCGCGCAGCGGATCGTCTGTCGGCAGGTGGCTGCGCAGCACGTCGGCGAGCGCGGCGAGCCGGGACGGCCGGCCCGGCCGGTCGCCGCCGCCCAGCGGCAGCTCGAAGTCGAGCTCGGTGAGGCGATCGGCCGGGGCGATGCCGGTGAGTGGCTGCCCGTCCGCGAGCGGGCCGAGAGGGGTGGTGAGCGCGGTCAACAGGCCGGTGGCGAGTTCGTCGGCGCCGACCCCTTCGGGGCCGAACCGAGCGAGCTGCGCGGCGGCGTGCGAACGCAGCTCGGCGGCGAGATCCGGGGCGGTCGGGTCGATCCGTTCGAGGACCGCGTGCACGAGCGTGCCGAAGGAGGTGCCGCC
>JAICKR010000176.1 GCA_025927835.1 Jatrophihabitans sp.
GAGGGCGACCTGCGCATGCTGCAGGCCGTGCACAAGCTGCACGAGCAGAACCCGATGCTCGGCCTGCGCGGCGTGCGGCTCGGTGTGGTGATTCCCGGACTGTTCGAGATGCAGTCGCGCGCGATCCTCGAGGCCGCGGCCGAACGCATCAAGGCCGGCGGTGTGCCGCGGGTCGAGATCATGGTGCCGCTCGTCGCGAACGTGCAGGAGTTCGAGACCGTCAAGCAGGCGATCATCCAGGTCGCGCGCGACGTGCGCGCCGAGACCGGGGTGCACCTCGAGTTCCTCGTCGGCACCATGATCGAACTGCCCCGCGCGGCGCTCACCGCCGACCAGATCGCGGAGGCCGCGGAGTTCTTCTCCTTCGGCACCAACGACCTCACCCAAACCACCTGGGGGTTCTCCCGCGACGACGTCGAGGCCGCGTTCTTCTCCGCCTACCTCGAGAAGGGCATCTTCGGCATCAGCCCGTTCGAGTCGATCGACGAGGAGGGCGTGGGAGAGCTGGTGCGCATCGCCGCGGAGAAGGGGCGGTCCCGCCGGCCGGGCCTGCACCTCGGTGTCTGCGGCGAGCACGGCGGCGATCCCGAGTCCGTCCACTTCTTCGACCGCGTCGGGCTCGACTACGTGTCCTGCTCGCCGTTCCGGGTGCCGGTCGCGCGCCTCGAAGCAGGCCGCGCCGTCCCCGTCGACTGACCCGCCGCCCGCTGCTACGCGCTCAGGAGGTCGGCACGGCAGATGTTCACTGCGGGCGCAAGCCGGCGGCGGCGGGGGACATGATGGGCACATGTCCTCTCCGTCCGAGCGTCTCGCCGTCCTGATCGATGCCGACAACACCTCGCCGAGATACGTCCGTGCGCTGCTCGACGAGCTGGCGTCGTTCGGCACCGCGTCGGTCAAACGTGCGTACGGGGACTGGACGACGACCCAACTGGGCGGCTGGAAGCGCGAGCTGAACCAGTACGCGATCGTGCCGGTGCAGCAGTTCGCGTACACGACGGGCAAGAACTCCACCGATTCCGCGCTGATCATCGACGCGATGGACCTGCTCTACGCCGGCAACGTCGACGCGTTCGCGCTCGTGTCCAGTGACAGCGACTTCACCCGGCTGGCCACCCGGCTGCGCGAGTCCGGCAAGCGGGTCTACGGCCTGGGCCTGCGCAAGACGCCGGCGTCCCTCGTCGCGGCCTGCGATCGCTTCATCTATCTCGAGGTGTTGCCCGACGAACCGCCTGCACCGCCGGTCGACGACGAGTCGGACGAACCGCAGCTACCGAATTTGCAGAGCCTGCTCATCCGTGCGGTGAACGCCACCTCGCAGGACGACGGCGCCGTCTCGCTGAGCGCGCTCGGTAGCTATCTGCGCTCGTCGCACCCCGCCTTCGATCCGCGGCTGTACGGCGCGCCGAAGCTGTCCGATCTCGTCCGTTCCCAGCACTACCTGACGGTGACAGGAACCGGGGGCGCGGTTCAGGTGCGCGCGAAGTCGAGCTCGCCGGCGAAGACGGCGGCGCCGAAGAAGGCGGCAGCAAAGAAGAAGGCCGACAAGAGCAGGGCCTGACCGACCACCAGGGTGCGCGAAGGGGCCGCTCGTGATGGCGCCCATATCTCGGGCCGGCAGACGTCAACCGCGGATAGCCTCGGGCTGTGGGCAACGCCGCAACCGAGATCACGACCGTCGACGAGCTGGTCGCCGTGCTCGGCACGCCGAACGAGCGTGCCGCCAACAAGGGTCGCGACCGGCTGCTCGAGGTCGATCGCCGTTGGCTGTCGGCAAGCCCCTTCTGCGTGCTGGCCACCGCCGACGCGCACGGGCGCTGCGACGCCAGCCCGAAGGGCGACCCGCCCGGATCGCTCGTGCACGTGATCGATGATCGGACGATCGCCATCGCCGAACGGCCCGGGAACCGCAGGGCCGACGGCTACCGCAACATCCTGACCAATCCGCACGTCGGCATCGAGTTCCTCATCCCCGGGCGCGGTGACACGCTGCGCATCAACGGCCGCGCCCGCCTGTGCGTCGACGAGGGGCTGTTCGACGTGTTCGCGGTCGACGGCAAGCGTCCCGTGCTCGTCCTCGTGGTCGAGATCGAGGACGTCTTCTTCCACTGCGCGAAGGCATTCCTGCGCAGCGGCCTCTGGAAGCCGGAGACGTGGGATCCCGGCGCCGTCGAACGCCGGGCCGTCATCGCCCACGACGTCGAGCCGGACGGGCGCGCGGTCACCGAACTGGACGAGTACTACCGCGAGGAGAACTACGCGCAGGGTCTGTACTGAGCCTGTCGCTGCCGGTCGGCGCATTGCTGACGCTAGGATGAACATGCACCGTCCCGCAGCGCGAGACGGTTCGGGGACGGCCATTCGCTTGCGGTTTTCGACCGCAGCTCGACCGGCGCCCCATGCGACCCGCACCCTCGGGTGCGGCGTGCACGCCCGCTCACCGAGGCGGGCGGCAGAGGAGGAGTCTGTGGCTCGACCGGCCCGGCGCCAGGTGGGCGCTCGCCATACCGCCTCGCGGCCCCAGCGGCGCGCGGCGGCACCCGAGGACGTGATCTCCGGGTTGGCCCGCGCCGTCCGTGCGGTCGAGGCAGCGGTCGAGCGCGGCCGTGTGACGCCCGCCGTGCGCACCAAGTTCCAGGTCGTCGCGCTGCTCGTGCGCGAGGAGAACGCGCGGATCCGGGCGGCAGGCACCAGCCCGGCCGTCCGCGACGCGCAGCTCAAGCGCCTCGACGGCATCGCGACGATCCTCGCGAAGACCGCAGTGCGCGACCCGAAGTTGCTCGCCCTCCTCTCCGAGGACGCCGTCGTTTCGGACGCGGCCAAGGCGCTGCGGCGCGAGATGCTGACGGCGGCCGGTGTCGAACCGGAAGTCGAGGAGCTCGCCCCCGATCCCGAGCCCGACTCCGCTGCCAAGCGCCGCGTCGTGCCCCAGTCGGTCGCCACCCGCCAGCTCGCCACCATGTTTCTCGCGCCGGACTTCTCGGCGACCCGATCCGGCCCGGTCGCCCCGCGCGTGCTGGCCGGGTGGGAGCTGCTCAACCCGCTCTTCAGCTCGTTCGAGCGGGCCGACAGCGGGGCGCCGGCGTGCATGGATCTTCCGGCGGCGACCTCCCTGCGCGCGCCGGGGAACCTGGAGCTGATGCCGCACCAGGCCCAGCTGGTCGCGGCTGCCGCGGCGGGCCACCGGACCTTCCTGCTCGCCGACGAGCCCGGCCTGGGCAAGACCGCCGAGGCGCTGCTCGCCGCGGAGGCCGCGAACGCGTACCCGCTGCTCGTGGTCGTGCCGAGTGTCGTGAAGATCAACTGGGCCCGCGAGGCGGGTCTGTGGACGCCGAACCGCGCGGTCACCGTCGTCCACGGCGACGGCGACACGGTCGACGGCTTCGCCGACATCGTGGTGGTCAACTACGAGGTGCTCGACCGGCACGTCGGCTGGTTCGGCACGTTCGGTTTCCGCGGCATGGTCGTGGACGAGGCGCACTTCATCAAGAACAAGGCCTCGCAGCGCTCACAGCACGTCCTGGAACTCTCCGAGCGCATCCGGTCCCGCACGACCCGCCCGCTGCTGATGGCGCTCACCGGCACGCCGTTGATCAACGACATCGACGACTTCCGCGCCATCTGGCAGTTCCTCGGCTGGATCGACGAGACCGAGCCGCGCGCCGAACTCATGGCCGCACTGGAGGCTGTGGGTCTCACACCCGCCGACCCCGGCTTCTACACCGCGGCGCGCAAGTGCGTGATCGACCTCGGCATCGTGCGGCGCCGCAAGGTCGACGTGGCCGCCGACATCCCAGCCCGCCGCACCGCCGATATCCCGGTGGAGCTGGACGAGAAGACTGCCCGGTCGATCCGCGCCGCCGAACGCGACCTCGCGCGCCGGCTGGTCTCCCGCTACGAGACCGCACTGGCGAACCGCACGTCGCGCGTCGCCGACGGCATCGACCACGAACTCGTGCGCAAGGTCGCCCGAACCGAGCAGAAGGACACGAGCACGACCGGGGCCGGCGAGAACGTGTTCAGCATGATGCGGCGCATCGGCAAGGCGAAGGCCGGCCTCGCCGCCGACTACGCGGCGCAGCTCGCGCGCAGCGCGGGCAAGGTCGTCTTCTTCGCCAAGCACATCGACGTGATGGACGCCGCCGAGGACGTGTTCGCCAAGCAGGGGCTGCGGTTCTCGTCGATCCGGGGCGACCAGACGCCGAGGTCGCGGCAGCAGAACATCGACGCGTTCGTGAACGATCCCGAGGTCGCGATCGCGGTCTGCTCCCTCACCGCGGCCGGTGTGGGGATCAACCTGCAGGTCGCGTCCAACCTCGTGCTGGCCGAACTGTCCTGGACCGATGCGGAGCAGACCCAGGCCATCGACCGCAGCCACCGCATCGGTCAGACCGAGCCTGTCACGGCGTGGCGCATCATCGCCGCGCGAACCATCGACAGCCGCATCGCCGAGCTGATCGACAGCAAGGCCGGCCTCGCCGCGCGGGCGCTGGACGGATCGGACGACGAGGTGTGGTCGTCGGCCGATGTGCAGCTCGAGGCGCTGGTCGCCCTGCTGACCGACGAGTTGACGGCCGCGGGCACGACCTGACCGTCAGGACGGGCGGGGAAGCAGCCCGTCCGAGATGATCTTGCGCTGGATCTCGGACGTGCCCTCGAAGATCGTCGTCAGCCGCGCGTCGCGCCAGTAGCGCTCGACAGCGCGTTCCGTCGTGTAGCCGTTGCCGCCGTGCAGCTGCATGGCGTGACCGGTGATGCCGACCGCGGTCTCGGTCGCGCGCAGCTTCGCCATCGCGGCGTGTTGTGTCGCCTTCGGATCCCCGACGTCGATCAGGTGTGCCGCCGACCGGTAGAACGCGCGAGCCTGCTCCGTGTCGCTGGCCATGTCGGCGAGCGCAAAACGCAGCGCCTGGAAGTCGCCGATCGGATGGCCGAACTGCTCGCGTTCCTGCAGGTAGGCCGTGCAGTCCTCGACTGCGGCCTGTGCCAGCCCGACAGCTCGTGCCGCAGTGTGCACCCGCGCGACGTCCAACCAGTCGCCGACGCCGTCGAAACCGCTCGCATCGCTGCCGCCGGTGGTGACGAGGTTGCCGGCCGCCACCCGGACGCCGTCGAAGACGAGATCCCACGTGAGGAAGCCGTGGTAGCCGATCTTGTCGATCGGCGTGCCGGTGATCCCGGCCGGGAAGCTGCCGCGCTCCTTCTCGACGAGCACCGTCTCCAAACCCGCCGAGCGTGGCTCGTCCGCTTCCGGGTCGCGCGTACGCACCAGCACCTGGATGAAGTCGGCTGCCTCGGCATTGCCGCACCAGCGCTTGTGCCCGGAGATCACCCACTCGTCGCCGACCTGCTCGGCGCGGGTGGACACGCCCGCGAGGTCCGAGCCGGCGTCCGGTTCGGACAGCGCGATCGCGCCGATCCATCGCCCGGCCGCCGAGCGGCGCAGCAACTCGTCGCGGCGCGCGTCGTCGGCCAAGCCGGTGCCGAGACCCTGTGCCCGGGCGATGATGCTGGCCACGCTCATCCACGCCCGGGCCAGCTCCTCGGCGACCATGCAGTACTCGAACGCGCCCAGCCCCAGGCCGCCGTGCTCGGTGTCGATCATGATCCCGAACAGGCCGAGTTCCGCCATCCGCTCGAGCAGCTCGGCGGGGATGAGCCCCTTCTCCGGGTCGAGCCGGTTGGCGACGGGCAGGACCTCGTCGCGCGCGAAGGCGCGGACGGTGTCACGCAACTCCGCACGCTCGGGCGTGTGCCAAGGCGCGGTCAACTCCGGCAACTCGGGCGGCCTGATCGAGGTCAAGGGGCGGGTTTCCTCTCTGCTCGTCGCGTTCTCCACAGACCCTGCCCGAGCCCGGCCGCACAGGAAACTGTGAGTACCGTCGAAGCGTGTTCCGCCGCAGAGCCCGCACCGATCAGCCGCTGGTGCTGCCGCGCCGTCCAGAGACCGGCGGGGGCACCATGGTCGCGCCCACCCTCGGACTCGTGCAGCAGTTGCTCGACGAGTTCGGGCTCAAGCACAGCATCGACGACGAGGGCGACCTCGTGGTGCGCTGGGAGAAGTGCAGTATCTACTTCTTCTTCTACGGTCAGCGCCGCGAGGTGCTGCAGGCGCGGGTGTACCTGAACCGCAGGTTCGACGTCGACATGCGCGCGACGCTCACTCTGCTGCTCGACGAGTGGAACCGCACCAAGCTGTTCCCGAAGGCGTTCACGATCCTGCCCGACGACGGCATGGTGGCCATCTGTGCCGAGCAGTGCCACGACTTCGAGGCCGGCGCCACCCGTGGCCAGCTCAAGTACGCGATCGGCATGTGGGTCGACACGTTGCTGCGCTTCGGGGACTGGCTCGAGGACCAGATCTAAGTACGGTTCCCTGGTGAGCGTGTACGGAGCCGCCGATCGCGCGCGCTGGGTGATCGAGCCGGCCAAGCGCGCGGGCGCGGACTCCGCGGCGGCGCGGCGCAGCGACTTCGCCCGCGACCGGGCCCGGGTGCTGCACTCCTACGCGTTCCGCAGGCTGGCCGCCAAGACCCAGGTCGTCGTGCCCGGCGAGGACGACTTCCCGCGCACCCGGCTGACGCACTCGCTCGAGGTGGCGCAGATCGGGCGCGAGATCGCGGTGGCGCTCGGCTGCGACCCGGACGTCGTCGACACGGCCGGCCTCGCGCACGACATCGGGCACCCGCCGTTCGGGCACAACGGCGAGGCGGCGCTGGACGCGGCGGCGCGTCCGTGCGGCGGGTTCGAGGGCAACGCGCAGACGTTGCGGGTGCTGACCCGGCTCGAGGCGAGGTCGCGCGCGC
>JAICKR010000140.1 GCA_025927835.1 Jatrophihabitans sp.
GCACGCCGCCCGGGGCTCACCTATCTCTATGCCGACGGCGCCGAACCGAAGCTCGCGCAGAACGCGGCCCGCGAGGCCGCCGACCTCGCCCGGCGCACCCGGCGTCCGGTGCTGCTGCACCTGCGCACGGTGCGCTACCTGTCGCACGCCGGCAGCGATGTCGAGTCCGCGTACCGCAGCGCAGCGGAAATCGCAGCCGACCGGTCCCGCGACCCGCTCGTCGCACTCGCCGCGCGCATCGCCCGCCCCGGCCTCGCCGAGCGTTACGCCGAGCTCGCCGACCGCGTGGAGACGCTCGCGTCCGCGCTGATGGACACCCCGACGCTCGATTCCGCGGCGCAGGTGATGGCCGCGCTCGCGCCGCGTGACCCGGACGCGAAGTCGCCGGTCGCCTCCGACACCGCCCGCGCGCAGGCCTTCAGCGGGCGGTTGCCGGAGGCGGCCGGTCCGGTGACGCTCGCGCAGGCCATCAACGCGACGCTCACCGACGCGCTGGCGGCGCGTCCGGAACTGCTCGTGTTCGGCGAGGACGTGGCCCGCAAGGGCGGGGTGTACGGGCTGACCCGCGGGCTGATGCAGCGCTTCGGGCCGGCGCGGGTGTTCGACACGCTGCTCGACGAGCAGTCGATCCTCGGCTTCGCGCTCGGCCTCGGCGCCAGCGGCATGCTGCCGGTGCCCGAGATCCAGTACCTGGCCTACCTGCACAACGCCGAGGACCAGCTGCGCGGCGAGGCCGCCAGCCTGCGCTTCTTCTCCAACGGCGCGTTCACCAACCCGATGGTGGTGCGTGTGGCCGGGCTCGCGTACCAGAAGGGCTTCGGCGGGCACTTCCACAACGACAACGCGGTGGGCGTGCTGCGCGACATCCCCGGCCTCGTGATCGCGGTGCCCGCTCGTCCCGAGGACGCCGCGCCGATGCTGCGCGCCTGCCTGGCCGCGGCCACGGCGACGGGTCAGGTCAGCGTCTACCTCGAGCCGATCGCGCTCTATCACGAACGCGACCTGCACGAGCCCGACGACCGCGGCTGGCTGGGTGAATACTCCCCCACGTCCGTGGTGGCGATCGGCTCCGGACGGATGCACGGCGAGCCCACCGATCTCACGATCGTGACGTTCGGCAACGGCGTGCGGATGAGCCTGCGGGTGGCGAAGTGGCTCGCCGCGGAGGGCGTGGGTGTCGGCGTGCTCGACCTGCGCTGGATCGCGCCGCTGCCCTGGGACGACATCCGCCTCGCCGCGGCCCGCTCGGGGCGGGTCCTCGTCGTCGACGAGACGCGGCACAGCGGTGGCGTCGGCGAGGGCGTGCTCGCGCTGCTCGTGGAGTCCGGTTACCGCGGGCGCATGGCGCGGGTGTCGAGCCGGGACAGCTTCGTCCCGCTCGGCGCGGCCGCCGACCACGTCCTGCTCGGCGAGCACGAGATCGCCGAGGCGGCGCGCGCGCTGCTCACCCGCTGACGGGAGCTAGGAGGCCGGTTCGGTCGCCGGCCGCGCGCCCGGCGGCGGCGGCTCGTCGTAGTGGTGCACGCCGCCCACCGGATAGTCGTGGTGGAACTGCGGATGTTCGTCGCGGCAGTGGTCGTCCAGCTCGGTCTGCCACGTGAAGCGCAGCTCGCACTTCGGGCATTGATGGATGGTCATCTCCCACCCGCTTTCAGCGCGTTGGCGGTACGCCGTCCACGATAGGACGGCCCGCGCTCAGTGGCCGAGTTTGCTCAGCACACGATCAAGTGCAGCCACGCCCCGGTCGAGATCGTCGACGGAGACGGTGAGTGCGGGCCGCACCCGCAGGCTCGAGGAGCCGCAACCGAGCATCAGCACGTGCTCGTCCGTGCGCAGCCTGGCGATGACCTCGTCGCGCAGGTGCGCGTCGGGCAGCGTGAGCGCACACATCAGGCCGCGTCCGCGTACCTCGGTGAGCACCGGGTGCTTCGCGGCGAGTGCGCGCAGCTCGTGCAGCAGGTGCGCGCCCACGAAACCGGCCCGGTCGATGAGTGCGTCGGTCTCGATGACCTCGAGGATGCGCCGGGCGCGGACCATGTCGGTGAGATTGCCGCCCCAGGTGGAGTTGATGCGCGACGAGACGGCGAACACGTTGTCGGTGACCTCATCGACGCGGCGGCCGGCCATGATGCCGCAGACCTGCGCCTTCTTGCCGAACGCGACGACGTCGGGGGTGAGGCCGAGTTGCTGGTAGGCCCAGGCGGTGCCGGTGAGACCGACGCCGGTCTGCACCTCGTCGAGCACGAACAGTGCGTCGAACTCACGGCACAGCGACTGCATGGCGCGCAGGAACTCGCGACGGAAGTGGTTGTCGCCGCCCTCGCCCTGGATCGGCTCGGCGATGAAGCAGGCGATGTCGTGCGGGTTGTCCTCGAACGCCTGCCGGGCTGCGATCAGCGCGCGCCGCTCGGCGGCGACGACGTCGGCGTTGCCGTTGACGGACGGCGCCGGGATGCGCGGCCAGTCGAACTTCGGGAACCGCGCCACCTTCGCCGGGTCGGTGTTGGTGAGGCTCATCGTGTAGCCACTGCGCCCGTGGAAGGCCTGTTCGAGGTGCAGCACCTTCGTGCCCAGGCCGGGCGCGATGCCGTGCTGCTCGTTCCAGCGGCTCTTCCAGTCGAACGCGACCTTGAGCGCGTTCTCGACGGCGAGCGCGCCGCCGTCGATGAAGAACAGATGCGGCAGCTCCGGGTCGCCGAGCACCCGCGCGAACGTCTCGACGAAGCGGGCCATCGGCACCGTGTAGACGTCGGAGTTGCTCGGCTTGTTCGCGGCCACGGTCGCGAACTCGCGGCGCGCCTCGGCGCTGGTCAGCGCCGGATGGTTCATGCCGAGCGCGGACGATGCGAAGAAGGTGAACAGGTCGAGGTAGTGCGTGCCGTCGCGAGCGTCGACCAGGGTCGAACCCTGCGACGCCTCGAGGTCGAGCACCAGCTCGAAGCCGTCGGCGAGCATGTGCGCGGCGATGGTCTCGTGCACCTGGGCCGCGGCGAGATCTCCGGGGTCGACCGGACGCAACATCGTCATGCCGTCATCGTATCGGAATAAGTACTGCGAACAGCCCGCTCCGCCGCTGATTTTACGGTTGGGTGCGGGGCACCGCCGGGCGGTCGAAGAACGTCTGCAGCACGACCGTCGTGCGGGTGGACACGTTCGCGCGCATCCGGACCTCGCGGATCAGCGCCTCCAGCGCGGTCGGCGACGCGACCCGGACGAACAGCACATAGGCGTCCTCGCCGGCCACCGAGTGGCAGGCCGCGATCTCGGGCAGCCCGGCCAGCCGTTCGGGTGCGTCGTCGGGCTGGGCCGGGTCGAGCGGGGTGATCGCGATGAGTGCCGACAGCGGAAGCCCGATGGCATCCGCGTCGACGAGCGCCGTGTAGCCGCGAATCACTCCGTCCGCCTCGAGCCGGCGCACCCGCGCCTGCACCGCGGAGACGGACAACCCGGTGACCTCGCTCAGCGCCTTGAGGGTGCTGCGCCCGTCGGAGAGCAGCGCCGAGGCGAGCTGCAGGTCGATCGGGTCGCCGAGCGGGCCGGTCACGGATCGCACGGTATCCGAGAAGCTCTGGATGCAGGGCAGAATGCGGCCGTGGACGGGACGCTGTTCGAGCTGGGCACCGACGGCCCGTCGCGCATCCTCGTCGGCATCGACGGCACCGAGGCCTCCATGCGCGCCGCGGCCTACGCGGCCGGTCTGGCGCGCCGGCAGGGCTCGCACCTGATCGCGCTCTACGTCGCGGCCACCAGCCCGATGGCGGCGCAGATGGCCGCGACCGCCGCCGCCATGATCCAGACGCACGACGAGATCGGCCGGCAGCTGCGCCAGACGGTTCAGGAGGGTGCCGCGCTGCTCGGCATCGACGCGGAGTTCGTGCAGCGCCGCGGCAACCCGTACCGCGAGCTCGTCGCCGTGGCCAACGAGCTGCGGGTGGACGCCGTCGTCGTGGGCGCATCGGGGCAGTCGGGGCGGCGCTTCGTCGGCTCGCTGGCCGGCCGGCTGGTGCGCGACGCGACCTGGCCGGTCACCGTCGTCCCCTAACATGGGTCCCATGCCGCTGTCGGCGCGGAACTGGCTGGCCAGCACAGAGCTCGGCAATCGATTCGCCGACGTGCGCCTGTTGCGGGCCGGTTCCCGGTTCACCATCTACGCGGCGCGCGAGCGCCTCGCGCAGCGCCTGGTCGCGGTGAAGCTGCCCGACGACAACGCCGGTTCGTGGCTGCACGACGTGCTGGCCGCCGAGGGCGACGTGCTCGCCGCGATCGGCACGCATCCGCACGTGATCCGCTGCTACGAGCGGCTCGAACTGCCCGACGGCCGGCCGGCGCTGGTGCTCGCGCACTGCCGCGGCACGCTGCACGACGCGGTGCGCGCCGACGAGCCGTTGCCGGCCGACCACGCCGTCGCGATCGGCATCAAGATCGCGGGCGCGCTCGAGGCCGCGCATCGCATCGGGGTGCTGCACTGCGACATGCGCCCGAAGAACGTCTTCCTGGGCGAGTCGGGCGAACCCGTCCTCGCCGGCTTCGATGCGGCGACGCGCGTCGACGCACCCGAGCCGCGCCCGCCACTGCACCAACTCACCCCGCACACCGCACCCGAACTGCTCGAGGGCAGCCGGCCGACGACGGCGAGCGACGTGTACGGGCTCGCGGCCACGCTGTACGAACTGGTGGCCGGTCGCGCCGCCTTCCGCGCGTACGCGGGCGAGTCGCCGGCGAGCGTGATCGTGCGCGTGCTGTCCAACCCGGTGCAGCCGATCCGCGCGCCGCACGTGCCGCTCGAGCTGTCCGACCTGCTGACGTGGGGGCTCGCGCCCGACCCGGCCGAGCGGCCACCGTCGCCGGCATGGATCGCCGAGGAACTCGGCCGCATCGCGCATCGCCAGGGCTGGCCGCGCACGCGCATGGTCGCGAGCTGACCACGAGATTACGGTGCACCCATGACGTTCGCTTCGGTGGACGAACTGCTGGCCGCGGCCCGCGCGCGTCTCGACCGTCTTTCCCCGCAGGACGCGGCCGCCGCGCTGCGTGACGGTGCGCTGCTCGTCGACATCCGCCCGTCCTGGCAGCGCGAGGTGACCGGCGAGATTCCCGGCGCGCTCGTGGTCGAGCGCAATCACCTCGAGTGGCGGCTCGACCCGCACGCCCCGCATCGGGTGCCACTTGCCGCCGAGGGTCAGCGGTGGATCGTCATCTGCGCCGAGGGCTACACGTCCTCGCTGGCCGCGGACGCGCTGAACTCGATCGGCGTGCCGGCGACCGACGTCGAGGGCGGCTACCTCGCCTGGGCCGAGGCCGGCCTGCCCACCGTCGCGAGCGGGCCCACCGCGCACGACCAGGTCGTCCCCGCTGCCACCTAGCCGGCCGCAGTCGGCAAGATGGGGTCATGGAGTTTCGATACCTCGGCAGCTCCGGGATGCAGATCTCGGAGATCACCTACGGCAACTGGCTCACCCACGGCTCGCAGGTCGAGAACGATGTGGCGATGCAGTGCGTGCGCGCCGCGCTCGACAACGGCATCACCACCTTCGACACCGCCGACGTCTATGCCAACGGGCGCGCCGAGACGGTGCTGGGCGAGGCGCTGAGGGGTGAGCGGCGCGAGTCGCTGGAGGTCTTCACCAAGGTCTATTGGCCGGTCGGGCCCGACCCCAAGGGCAAGAACGACACCGGACTGTCGCGCAAGCACATGATGGAGTCGATCGACAACTCGCTGCGCCGACTGCAGATGGACTACGTCGACCTCTACCAAGCGCACCGCTACGACACGTTCACCCCGCTCGAGGAGACGATGCAGGCCTTCGCCGACATCGTGCGTGCCGGTAAGGCGCTCTATATCGGCGTCAGCGAGTGGACGGCCGAGCAGATCCGCGAGGGACACGCGCTCGCGAAGCAGCTCGGCATCTCGCTGGTGTCGAGCCAGCCGCAGTACTCGATGCTGTGGCGCATCATCGAGGACGAGGTCGTCCCGGCCTGCCGCGAGCTCGGCATCGCGCAGATCGTCTGGACGCCGATCGCGCAGGGCGTGCTGAGCGGCAAGTACGTGCCCGGCCAGCCGCCGCCGGCCGGGTCGCGCGCGACCGACGAGAAGGGCGGCGCGAACATCGTCAAGATGTGGATGGGCGACGAGGTGCTCGCGCGCGTCCAGGACCTCAAGCCGATCGCCGCCGACCTGGATCTGACGATGGCGCAGCTCGCGGTGGCGTGGGTGCTGCAGAACGACAACGTCGCTGCGGCGCTGGTCGGCGCGTCGCGCCCGGAGCAGGTCACCGAGAACGTCAAGGCCGCGGGCGTGCGCCTCTCGGCGGACGTGCTCGACCGCATCGACAAGCTCTTCGACGGCGTCGCGGTCCGCGACCCGAAGCACGTCGCGGAGTCGATGCCGAAGCAGCGCGCCGTCTGACTCTGCTCAGCCGCGGCGGACCGCGAGGTCGGGCACGCCCAGCGTCTGCCGGGCCAGCACCGCGAAGTGCAGCCCGACGACCACCTCGGGGTCGGCGAGATCGACGCCGAGTACCTGCTCGACCTTCGCGATGCGGTCGTAGAGTGCCGCGCGCGAGATGAACAGCTCGGCCGCGGCGGCGGTCTTGTTGCCGCCCGCCCGGCAGTACGCGGCCAGGAAGTCGTAGAG
Source organism: Jatrophihabitans sp. (assembly GCA_025927835.1). Lineage (GTDB taxonomy): Bacteria > Actinomycetota > Actinomycetes > Mycobacteriales > Jatrophihabitantaceae > Jatrophihabitans. The sequence goes on from JAICKR010000140.1 coordinate 6,635, forward strand.
CCGGGTGCCGTGCGCGGCGTCGTGGGCGACCAGCGGGGCGAGCTCGCGATCGACGTATTCGGCAACGGCCGGGTCGGCGCGCAGCGAGTGGACGAGTCCGCGCAGCCGCAGGTCGGGCGGGCGGAAGTACGTCCGGTGCGCCGGCATGCCGACCGCCGCGTCGGCGACCTGCATCGCCTCGCGCAGCGTGTGGTGCGCGCGCTCGACACCGACGACGGTGCTGCCGGTGCCGATGACCAGCGCGCCCGCGTCGGAACGCCGCTCGAACACCGCGTGCAACCGCTCGCTCAGCATCGCCAGCACCGCGTCCGGCTGGGCCAGCCGCTCCTGGGAGAGCAGTACCGCGAGCCGGTAGTCGTCGAGCGCACCGACCAGGGCCGGGATGCGCAGTGCCTGCAGCGATGCCACCGCCTGACTGGCGAGGTCGCGCAGCAGGGCCGGCAATCCGCCCGGCCCCGTCTGCTCGCCCGACGTCCGCGCGACGACGCCGGTGAGGCTGCGCGCGTCGAGCGGTACGCCGAGGCCGGCCGCGCGCGCCGCGATAGCCGCGGGCGGCTCGGTCGACAGGGACAGCGCGGTGAGGACGGTGCGGTGCGAGTGGCGTTCGAGGCTGTCGCTGTCGCGGTCGGCCAGCCGGTTGATGACGAGCGCGGTCGCGCCGCGTTCGAGCAGCATCCGCTCGCGGGTCGACGGGTCGGGCCCGCAGCGCATGACCAGCCGACCCCAGCCGCCGGACGGGTTGGCCACGTCGACGGTTGCCCAGCCTGCAGGCCCGGGGTCGCGCCCGGAGCGCACCTGGCTCTCCCACCCGGCGAGCACCGCCGGGGCGTCGCCGTCCGGACAGCTGTAGACGAGCACCTGGTGCAAATGGTTCTCGTAGATCACTGCGCAATGGGCCATGGACGCGACGAGGTCGACGACCTGCTGCGGCCCGTGCCCGGCGAGGGTGAGCGCGGTGAAGGCCTGGTGCGCCTCGTCGGAGGCGATGAGCTCCTGCATCCGAGCCTCGAGGATCAGCGTGTGCACGGCCTGCGTGATCGCCACGAACGGCGTCTCGACGCGCAGCTCGACCAGCGCCACCCCCTCGGCCTCGGCCGCCGCGACGAGCACCGGCGGCAGCGCGTCCTGGTAGCGGCGGCCCAGCTCGACGGCGAGCCCGACGACCCCGGCGGCGCCGAGCTCGGTGACGAAGCGGGCCAGCTCCGCGGCCGGCTCGGGCATCGCGATGCCGGTGGTCAGGATCAGCTCGCCGCCCTCGAGCAGGTGCGCGATGTCGCTGACCTCGCTGACGTGCACCCAGCGCACCTCACGCTGCAGGGCCTGCCGGCTCGCGACGACGCGCGGGTCGGCACGGCGCACCGCCGGCAGCTCGAGCACCTCGGCCAGCGTGGGCAGCTGCATGCCGCGAGGCTACACACTGTCGGCCCGGGGTGCGGTTTACCGACACTTTGTCGGTTACCGGGGCCGCCTGCCCCGACTAGCGTTGCCACATGACTTCGCGGATTTCGCACTGGATCGACGGCACCATCACTGCCGGCACCTCGGGCCGTACCGGCCCCGTCTACAACCCCGCTACCGGCCTGCTCAGCGGCGAGGTCGATCTCGCCTCCACCGACGAGGTGAACGTCGCGGTCGCCAGCGCCAAGGCGGCTGCCCGCGAGTGGCGCACCGCGTCGCTCTCGCGCCGCTCGGCCGTGCTGTTCGCGTTCCGGGAGATGCTGCACAACGGCGCGGACGACCTCGCCAAGATCGTGACCGCCGAGCACGGCAAGGTCCTCGCCGACGCGCACGGCGAGGTGGCGCGCGCGCTCGAGAACGTCGAGTACGCGTGCGGCGTGCCGGAGCTGCTCAAGGGCGGCTACAGCGAGCAGGCCTCGACCGGCGTCGACGTGTACTCGATCCGGCAGCCGCTCGGTGTGGTCGCCGGTATCACCCCGTTCAACTTCCCCGCCATGGTGCCGCTCTGGATGGCCGCCAACGCGATCGCCTGCGGCAACGCGTTCGTCCTCAAGCCCTCGGAGAAGGACCCGTCCGCCGCGTTGTGGCTGGCCGAGGCCTGGAAGCAGGCCGGCCTGCCGGACGGCGTCTTCACCGTGATCCACGGTGACAAGGAGGCGGTCGACGCGCTGCTGCACCACCCGGACGTCGCCGCCGTGAGCTTCGTCGGCTCCACCCCGATCGCACGCTACATCTACGAAACAGGCACCAGCCACGGTAAGCGGGTGCAGGCACTCGGCGGGGCC
>JAICKR010000082.1 GCA_025927835.1 Jatrophihabitans sp.
AGCTACAAGGTGACCTCGAACTCGTGGGAGTACACCGGCGACGGGCACGCGCTGGCCCTGCGCGCCGGCGCGACCCTGATCAACATGGAGTTCCTCCAGTTCCACCCGACCGGCATGGTGTGGCCGCCCTCGGTCAAGGGCATCCTCGTCACCGAGTCCGTACGTGGCGACGGCGGAGTGCTGACCAACTCCGAGGGCAAGCGCTTCATGTTCGACTACATCCCTGACGTGTTCAAGGACCAGTACGCGACCACCGAAGAAGAGGCCGACCGCTGGTACACCGACCCCGACAACAACCGGCGCCCGCCCGAGCTGCTGCCGCGTGACGAGGTGGCCCGCGCGATCAACGCCGAGGTGAAGGCCGGCCGCGGAACCGAGCACGGCGGCATCTTCCTCGACGTGTCGACCCGGCTGCCCGCCGCCGAGATCCTGCGCCGGCTGCCCTCGATGCATCACCAGTTCAAGGAGCTGGCCGACGTCGACATCACCAAGGAGCCGTTGGAGATCGGCCCGACCTGTCACTACGTGATGGGCGGCATCGAGGTCGAGCCGGACACGGCCGCGACAAACATCCCCGGCCTGTTCGCGTCCGGCGAGGTGGCCGGCGGAATGCACGGTTCGAACCGGCTCGGCGGCAACTCGCTGTCCGACCTGATGGTGTTCGGCAAGCGGTCGGGCGAGGGCGCGGTGGCCTACGTCAAGAACCTGCGCGGCGAGTACCCGACGATCCCGGCCGCGAGCATCGCCGCCTGCGAGCAGGTCGCGCTTGCCCCGCTCCAGAACTCCGGCGAGACCGCCTACGAGCTGCACGGCGAGCTGCAGCAGTGCATCAACGACCTGGTCGGCCTGATCCGCGTCTCCAGCGAGCTGCAGGACGCGCTCGACCGGATCGAGAAGCTCAAGGAGCGCGCCAAAGACGTGTCCGCCGTCGGCGGTCGTGCGTTCAACCCGGGCTGGCACCTCGCGCTCGACCTGCGCAACATGCTCGCCGTCGCCGAGTGCATGGCTCGCGCCGCGCTGATGCGCGAGGAGTCGCGTGGCGGGCACACCCGCGACGACTTCCCCGGCATGAACCCGGAGTGGCGCAAGCTCAACCTGATCTGCTCGCTGAACGACGCGCGCGACGGCATCGACCTCGAACGCAAGCCGGTGCCGACGATGCGCGCCGACCTGCTCAACCTGTTCGAGAAGAGCGAGCTGAAGAAGTACTACACCGACGAGGAGATCGCCGACGTGAGCGAACAGGTGCCGACCGAGGTGGCCGCGAAATGACCCAGGCAGCGCAGAAGCAGAGCTATCTCGCGAAGTTCCGGGTGTGGCGCGGCGACGCCGCGGGCGGCGAGCTCGTCGACTACCAGGTCGAGGTCAACGAGGGCGAGGTCGTCCTCGACATCATCCACCGCCTGCAGGCGACGCAGGCCGGTGACCTGGCGGTCCGCTGGAACTGCAAGGCCGGCAAGTGCGGCTCGTGCAGCGCCGAGATCAACGGCCGGCCGCGGCTGCTGTGCATGACCCGCATGTCGATTTTCACGCAGGACGAGACGATCACCGTCACGCCGATGCGGACGTTCCCGGTGATGAGGGACCTCGTCACCGACGTGTCGTTCAACTACAAGAAGGCGCAGGAGGTGCCGGCGTTCGCGCCGCCGCCCGGCGTCAAGCCCGGCAACTACCGGATGGCGCAGGTCGACGTCGAGCGCTCGCAGGAGTTCCGCAAGTGCATCGAGTGCTTCCTGTGCCAGGACGTCTGCCACGTCATCCGTGACCACGAGGACAACAAGCAGTCCTACGCGGGTCCGCGCTTCCTCATGCGCATCGCCGAGCTCGACATGCACCCGCTCGACGCGCTCGACCGGCAGCACTCGGCGCAGGACGACCACGGCCTGGGCCTGTGCAACATCACCAAGTGCTGCACCGAGGTCTGCCCGGAGCACATCAAGATCACCGACAACGCGCTCATCCCGCTCAAGGAGCGAGTGGTCGACCGCAAGTTCGACCCGGTGATGGTGACGATCAAGAAGATCCTGAGGCGCCCCGAATAGGGCGAGGGCTGGAAGCCGCCGCAAAAGGCCAAGGCTGGAACCGGGGAAAGGCCACGAGCCGCGAGGAAGCGGCTGGGAAGTCCCGACAACAGCGAGACTTCAGAGAGGTGGAAGAGTCCAGGCGGCCGTACGGGGGGAACGTCCGCCTGGACTGGTTCCAATTATCGTCATCTGGGCAAAGTGCGCAAGGCGAGCATCGGATCAGATTCGCGTTACACGGCGTACGCACAGGGCCGTGATGGATGCGCCGAGGCCGACCAGCCCGGTGGCGAGCACGACGTACAGGCCGCTGCCGACGTCGATGTGGCCTGCCCCGATGCTCGACACCGTCCGGCTGGTGGTGCTCACGTCGCTGATGTCGGCGAGTGACACGACCGTCGCGACCGCGGAGAGCACGAGGCCGGCGACGCTCACCCAGACCCGCCCCTGGCGCAGGATGATCAGCAGCCCCATGGCGAACATCACAGCGCCGATCACGACGGTGATCTTGCCGTCGCGCTCACCGCTGGTGCCGGCGAGGTCGATCGTGGTGCCCGGTCCGCCGAACGTCGACACGACCCTTGCCCAGGTCTGGAACGACCCGATGGCCACGCCCAGCGCGGCCGCGGCGAGCACCCAGCCCGTCCACACGACCGATACCGACGGCGCCAGGGATTCCGGCGACGGGTAGCCGTAGGCGGTCGGTACCGGCGGCGCGGGATAGGCGAACTGGCCGGGGCCGTACTGCGGCTGCGGGTAGACGGGGTCGCCGTAGGGCGGCGGCAGCGGCTGTTGCTGCCAGTCGGGCGGGCCGCTGTAGGCCATTAGTAGGTCATCGCCTCCGCATCTGCGCGCGCGCGTCGGCTCCATCGTGCCTGACGTGCCGCGATCATCCGCGGAGCCTGCCCAGTTGGTGGCGCAAACATGCCTCGAGGGTCGGACGGCGGAACCGGTGTCCGACCGCGGCGAGCCGCGTCGGCTCGACCCGCTGTCCGGCGAGGGCGAGTTCACGCGCCCCCTCGCCGCCGAGCAGCAACCGCGGCCCGAACGGCGGCACCGGCAGCAGCGCGGGGCGGCGCAGCACGCGGGCCAGCGTCGTCGTGTAGTCGCGATTGCGAACCGGCTCCGGTGCGACCGCGTTGATCGGGCCGCTCATCCGCTCGTCCACCAGCGCACGCAGGTAGATGTCGGCGAGGTCGTCGAGATCGATCCAGGACGTCCACTGCCGGCCGCTGCCGAGCCGGCCGCCCAGGCCGAGGCTGAACAGCGGTCGCAGCAGCTGCAGCGAGCCGCCGCGCGGCGACTGCACGATGCCGGTGCGGAGGTTGACGACGCGCGCGCCCGCAGCAGCGGCCGGAGCGGTCGCCGCCTCCCAGTCGGCGACGACGCCGGCGAGGAAGTCGTCGCCGAACGCTGCCTGCTCGTCGAGCCGCTCGTCGCCACGGTCGGCGCCGTAGCAGCCGATCGCGGACGCCGCGACCATGACCGGGCGGTGCGGTGCCGCGGCGACGAGCTCGGCCAGCCGTCGGGTCGGGCCGACCCGCGACTCGCGCACCGCGCGCTTGTGCTTCGCGGTGAACCGGCCGGCGATGGACACGCCGGCCAGGTGTACGAGCGCGTCGACCCCGTCCAGCAGGTCGGCAGCAGGGGTCTCGGGATCCCAGCGCCGCTCGTCCGGCCCCTGCGCGTCACGGCGGACGAGCCTTATCACCCGGTGCCCGCCGGTGGTGAGCAGCGCGCACAGTGCGGTGCCCACCAGCCCGGACGCGCCGGTGACCGCGACGGTCAGCGGCGCCGGATGCAGCCGGCCCAGCTCGCGCTGCACCGCGAGGTCGTCGGCGAGCTGGACGTGCCGGTAACCGAACATGCCGCGCAGCGCGGCGGCCGGCACCGGGGTGTCGACGCGGTCGGTCACCCGGGTCCGCTCCGGACCCTCCGCGCTGAACTCGTGCCGATGCCGCCAGCGCAGCGGTAGCCCGACGAGCTCGTCGGTGAACTCGCGCGGCGGCGTGCAGTCGCGGTGCTGCGCGACCCAGCGCAGCCGGCCGGGCAGCAGCAGGACCGCGCGGCCGTCGCGCAGGTTGTCGGCCTCGGCGGCGACGCGCACCGGCTGCCACGGCGGGGCGAGCCGGGCGAGCGCGCCGGGCCGCTCATGCCACGCGAAGACGTCGTCGATCGGCGCGTCCACGACGGACGAATAGGTGATGCCCATTCCCCAACACATACCAGTAGTTCGTGTCGGGCCGGTCGAACAGTCTCAGTGCGGTTCGTGCGGCACGGACAGGTGCGGGACCCCACCGAGCCCGACGTTGTAGCGGATCTTGTCGCCGTAGTCGGCGAGCTTGTCCCAGAGCGCCGCGTGCGCGGGCCACGGGATCGGCTCGTCGCCGTCCAGCCAGGTCTCGCCGAAGGTGATCCACACGACCGTCCAGTCGGCCGCGACCGCCCACCGACCTTGGCTCCAGTCGATCAGCGAGCGCCGGATCTGGAAGGCGAGCCGCTCCGGGTCGACGAACGTGCTCACCGATTGCACCGGCCACACGCGGAAGTCGTGGGCGGTGAGGTCCAGCTCGAAGTCGGGCAGCACGTCGGGGTCGACGAGAGCCGTGGCGACGTTCTCGTGCCCGGCAGGACGCGACACCATGCCTCGATTATCTACACGATCGGCGCCTCGGGCGATCATCAGTTCGGGACCTTTGCCGGGACGATAGAGGCCATTCGGTCGGCCGATCACGGGTTAGGTTTGCGGCGCGCGAAGCCGCCGTGCATTACCCAGGGGCAGGGAACGCCGGGGCCGGCTGCGTGTGTCCGGGTCCCTGTCACGGAAGTTTCCTTGGTCTTGTCGCATCGTTCTGTGCTGCCGCTCGCGGCCGTCACCTGCCTGTCGATCTTCATCGCCCTCGCGCTCACGGTGCCCGACGGCGCGACGTTGTCGTCCACCCAACGCGCCCGGATGATGCCGGCCACCGCGGCGCCGCTGCAGGGCGCGGCCGCGGCGCCTGCCCGCGCCGGACATGCCGTCGGGGCGGCCGCGCGTGCGGCGACGCGTGCCACGACGCCCCTGCGTCCGACCGCGACGAAGCCGGCGCGGCACAAGGCCACCGCGCCCAAGCGCACGGTCAGGCGGCCGGTCGTGCGGCACCCGAAGCAGCGCGTGGCCAAGCGGCCCGTCGTGCGGCACCCCGCGAAGCACGTCGTCCGACACCCGAAGAAGCGCGTCGCCAAGCGACCTGTACGGCACGCGGCGAAGCATGTCGTCCGGCACCCGAGGAAGCGGGTGGCACGGCACCGGGTAGCGCGGCCGGGCCATGTCGTGCAGGGGCACTACCTGCGCACGCTCAACGGCGGGCCGCGCGACCTCGTCCGGATGTGGCAACTCGGCGCCGCCGACGCAGCGCGCAACCCGTCCGGTGACTCGCACCTCGTGCTGCTCGACATCGGCGGACAGTCACTGCGCGGCGTGTACCTGTCGTTGGTGAACCGCTACCTCAGCTACCGCGATCTCACCGCCGCCGTCTCCGCATACGTCGGGGGCTACCACGCACATCAGCGCCGACACGCACCGGTGACGATCGCGCTCGGCACGAACAACGACCTGTACACCACGGCCTTCTCCGGCCAGCTATGGGCGACGCAGGTCGTCAATCCGGTGCGGCGCGCCGCGCACCGGTTCAAGAACATCGCCATCGCCGGTGCCGACGACATGGAGCCGGGCTTCGCCGCCGGACCCGTACACACCAGGGCCTGGCTGCGCGGCTACCTTGCGGCGACGAAGGCCAAGTTCGTGTTCAACGGCTCCGCGGACGGTTGTTCCACGCGTCGTGCGCGGTCGCGGTGCAACCACGGCTGGACGGCACGCGTCCTCTCGCTGCTGGCCGGCGCCGCGGCGCCGTCGCGCATCATCGCGCTGCCGCAGATCTACAACCGCGCGATGGCCGGCCAGTGGGCGCAGATCTCGCGTACGGCGAAGCTCAGCGGCCGCCGGCCGCTGCGAATCGTCGGCCCGCTGACCGAGCAGGCCGCGTGCGGACGGCATCGCAACTGCCCGTCCATGTCGAGTAGGCGGGCCTGGGTGCTGCTGCACCGCAGGCTGCAGGCGGCCGGCGTGCACCTGGGAATCCTGCCGATGCAGGTCGACCTCGACGTGCGCTGACCTGCACCGGCACGGCTTCCCCGAGCTACGGGCAGTTCCCGATGTCGCTCTCGCTGGAGGCGAGGGCCACGTCGACCCGGGCCAGGCCGAGCACGTTGACGGTGGCGTGTAGCGCGGTCACCTGCAGCCCCTGGTCGGGCACGCTGAACGGCGTCTGCTGGTTGAGTACGAGCTTCACCACGCCCACGTTGATCGTCGTGTTCGGCGCGATCGGCGTCGGGTGGTTGATCACCGTGACCGTGCCGATCTTGAGGTAGGCGATCGTCACGGTGCCCACGGAGCCGCCGCAGGTCGTGCTCGACGTCGACTGCACCGCCCCGACCGTGATCACCGGGATGCCCGGCACGCCGATCGTCGCCGCGGCGACCGAGGCGGCCGCGGTGGAGCGCGCCGGGAACGCGTTCGACGTGGCGACGCCGGCACAGACCGCGGCGACGTTCACGATGCCCGGAACGGCGAGTACACACTTCGGGCCGACCGTCGTCGACCCTGCGACGTTCACGAAGCCGGTGTCCGGCGTCGGTGCCACGTTCAGCAACGGGATGGCACCGAGGTACGCCGACGCGGCCAAGCCGTACGCGCGGCCGGTGAGCACCTGCGAGGTGACCAGGACCGGCTCGTCGCCGCAGTGACCGGTGACATCGTTGTTCGCGTCGTCGCCGCTGTACTCGGCGACCCAGTTGTAGGTGCCCGGCTGCGTCGCCTGGACGTTGCCCGACATCGCGGTGCCGTTGACGAGCGGGACCGTGCGCACGAGTTGGGCGTGCGCGCACGTGGTGTCACCCGGCGGATACAGCGAGAACGTGACCGTGCCGGTCGGGCTGGACCCGTTCACGAGCGTCGCGGTGTCGGATATCTGGCCGCCGACGGGCACGGACGGCGACGGCGCGGTGTTCAGGTTCGGCGTCGCCTTCGCGACCGTCAGCGTCGCGGTGTTGTAGTCGATCGTGTAGTTCGGTCCGGCGTCGGCGCCGGCGCAGGTGATCGGGTAGGTCCCCGGTGTGTCGTGCGGCCCGGTGACGCCACAGGTCGGCTCGGCGAGCAGCGCGTCGCCGTTGACGAGACCGGTCACGTGGAACGTGAACGTCGGGTCGGGTGCGCCCGGGAACTTCGACTGGTTGTCGGGCGTGATCGTCACGGTCGCCTGGCTCACGGTGAGCGTGCCGGGCACGTACCGGATCGTGTAGTCGATGCCCGCGTCGCCGCCGGAGCAGGTGATCGGGTAGCTCCCGGCGTTGTCGTGCGGGCCCGCGACGCCACAGGTCGGCTCGTCGATCCATCCGTCCTGCCCGACGAAGCCTGTCACCGAAAACGTGAACGCGGGGTCTGCATCGCCGTACACCTTGGACTTGTTGTCCGCGGTGACGACCAACGTCCTCGGGTCCACCGTCAGCGTGCCGGTCGCGTAGTCGATGACGTAGTTGTCGCTCGCCGCGCCACCGGAACAGGTGATGGTGTACGTCCCGACATCGGTGTGCACAGCGGCGACACCACAGGTCGGCGGGGTGGTGAACCCGTCCGATCCGTTGAACGGCGTGTTCGTGAAGGTGAACGTCGGCTCGGGGTCGCCGTAGGTGATGGTCTGGTCGTCCGGCGTCACCACGATGTGCTTCGCGCTGATCGTGAGCGTCCCCGGCTCGTAGTCGATCGTGTAGTTGTCACCGGCATCGCCGCCGGAGCAGGTGATCGTGTACGTGCCGGCGTTGCTGTGCGGGCCGGCGACGCCGCACGTCGGATTGGTCGTGAAACCGTCGCCGGCGACGAAGCCGGACGTGCTGAACGTGAACGCCGGCTCCGGGTCGCCGTAGTTGATCGACTGGTTGTCGGCGCTGACGGTCAGCGTCTTCGGCGCGACGTGCAGCGTCGCGGTGTTGTAGTCGATCGTGTAGTTGTCACCGGCGTCGCCACCGCCGCACGTGATCGTGTACGTGCCGGCGTCGGTGTGCGGTCCGGTGACACCGCAGGTCGGCGCGGTCGTGAAGCCATCACCCGCGGCGAAGCCGGAGGTGCCGAACGTGAACGCCGGCTCGGGGTCGCCGTAGGTGATGTTCTGGTCGTCCGGGGTGACCGTGACGGTCGCCTCACCGACGTTGAGCGTGGCGGTGTTGTACGCGATCGCGTAGCCGGCCGGTGCAACCCCGCCGGAACAGGTGACGGTGTAGGGCCCGGCGTCGCTGTGCGGGCCGGCCACACCACACGTTGGCTGCGTGATGAAGTCGTCGCTGCCCTGGAAGCCGACGTACGTGAAGGTGAAGGTCGGGTCGGGCTGGCCATAGGTGATGGACTGGTTGTCCGGTGTCACCGTCACGACGAGCTGCGGCACGTTGATCGTGATGTTCAGCGTCGCGGAGGTCGCGCCGAGTGAATCCTCCGCCTGGAACGCGATGAGGTGCGGCCCGGTGTCGTTCATCGTCGGCGTCCAGGTGTACGTGCAGTCGATCGGCGTGGCAGGCGCCGGGCAGGTCAGCACCGCGCCGGTGAGCGTCGAGAGACTGTTGATCGTCACCGGATTGCCCGTCGGGCTCATCGCCTCGAGCGGGATGCTCAGCTGGGTGCCGACCGTGGCGGTGATCGTCGAGTTGTTCGTCGGCGACGGTGGCGAGACGAACACGGGCGGGGTGTCGTCGACCAGCCGGATCAGGAAGTCCAGCTCGACGGTGGAGATGATGGCCCCGGCCGAGTTGCGCGCCTCGACCGTGACCGACGCGTTCCACAGGGCACCGGGCCCGCCGTGGGTCGCCGAGTTCCACGTGAACACGCCCGTCGTCGGGTTCACCGTGGCGCCGGGCGGCTGGGTCTCGCCCCCGCCCATCTCGGCCGGGGTCGAGAGCCGGTAGTTCAGCGTCGCCGCGTTCGGGTCAGGGTCGCTCGCCGGGATCGGGATGGTGCACACCGAGCCGACGGCGCAGTCCGTCATGGCGGGCAGGACCGACGTCGGACTCTGTGTCGCACCGGTCGTCGGGTTCAGGTTGACCAGCGTCTGAAGGTTCCAGTTGGTGTCGTGGTTGTTCTGCAGCGAGCTGAGCCGGCAGCAGTTCAGCCAGTCCGCGGTGAAGGACGCGGCCGTCCCGGCGTAGGTGTGAATCAGCGTGCTGAAGCCCTGCATGATGTCGTTCGTCGTGTCGATGCTGGTGATCGTCATCCCGAACGGTGCGGAGAAGCCGTCGCCGTAATTGAGATCGCCCAGGTTGCACGGACCGTTCGCCGGGATCACGTCTCCGACATTGAACTGGTGGTTGAAGCAGAGCGGCTGCGTGAAGTAGCCGTACCGGAACGCCGACTGGATCGTGAAGGTGACGGTGCGCGACGACAGGCTTGGGCGCGTCCAGGAGATCGAGCCGTAGCGGAAGTGTGTGTCGAGGAACGTCGCGGACGCGAGGACCGCACCGTCGGCGCTCAGCACCGACAGCGCGTACCGGCCGACGTTGTCGACGGACGGGATTGTGTACGTCGTGCTCAGCACGCCGTCCGAACCGATCGCGACCTGCGTGCTCCACACCGCACTCGGGTTGGGCGGCACGATCCGCACCGTCACGGTCGCGCCACAGGCGTAGCCGGAACCGGTGATGTACACCGTCTCGCCGATGATGTAGTCGGGCTTGTCGGTCGTCACCGTGGGGGTGCCGCTGCTCGTACACGCATCCGTCGCGCCGGCGGTGCCGGCCCCCGTCGCGAGCGAGACGCCGGCCGCCAGGGCGAGCGTGGTGATGACGGTGACGAGTGCAGCAAGAATCCGGCGTACGGCCATGGCGCTCTCCCCCAAGCTCCGTCCGGTCTCCCGAACGACCCCCGACAGCGCCCTCCCCTGGACGCCTTGCGCGCAGTATGTGGCGGCTGTGCGCGGTTGTCGACATTTGGTCGACAACCGCTCACAGCGACTTGATCTGGAGTTGCCGCGATCACCGCGCCATGTTGGGCTCGGGGGTTCGGGCCACGCGCGACGGCGCCGCGTCGGTGCCAGGACGCAGGGTGAGCGCAATGCCGGCGACGAGTGCCCAGACCAGGAACAGCAGGTAGGCGAGGAAGCCGAGCGGCGTCAGGTGCAGGACCGCGAGCACCAGGGCCGACCAGGCGAGCCAGCGCGGCAGGGCGCGGGCGGCGATGCCGGCGACCGCGACCGGGAGCAGGAAGAGGAAGCTGTCACCGCCGACCCCGCCGATCGCACCGCCGATGTGCAACGCCTGCAACGCGGCCGGGTCGATGTTCGCCTTCGCGCCGATGGAGCCGAGGTTGTAGTACTGGTCGGCGGAGATGACCGCGGCGAGTGCGGCTACCGCGGTGCCGACGAGCATGCCCGCGGCCACGACGGGTGCGGCCGTGCTGTGGCGGATGCGCGACCAGAGCGCGACGCCGAACAGGGCGAGGAAGATCGCCGCATAGCCGAGCAGCAGGCCGCCGCGGCCGACCGTCGTGTGGTGCGCCGCGTAGAAGTGGGTGAGCTTCCCGACCGGGGTGTCCTCGTCGGGGAAGTCGCCGATCGTGAGGTTGCCCGCGATCGAACCGATCGCGTACACGGCGCCGGCGAGCGGCAGGAACCGGACGAGGCGGTCGGTGCCGCGCTCTGCCGGGGCGTGAGCACTGCGGGAAATCGTCATGGTCGTCCTCCTGAGATACGCCGGATGCGTGTCGCAAAGCGTCGGTGCCGACGGCATGCCGTGTCGTCGGAGCAGGGGCCGAAATCGTGATCAGCCGCGCGGTTGATCCCGGGGCGGTCCGCGTCAGCCGCTCGGCTGATGCCGCGGGGCCGGTTCGCGATCTACTCTCTCGCTGTGCGCTTGCGCCTTGATCCACCGCGTGTCGACATCGGGGTCGCCGCGCTGCTGACCGTGACCGCACAGATCCAGCTCGCCGTGCTCGCGCCGAGTGCCTGGCGGTGGGTGGCGGACGGCGTGCTGTGGACGCTGGTCACCGCCGCGCCGGCGGTGCGCCGGCGCTTCCCCGCAATCGTCGGCATCGGCGTGCAGGTCGCACAGGTCACGCAGCACAGCCTGTCCCTGGACGCCGCCACCACCTCCGGACCGCCGGCGCTGGCGGTGGCCTGGTTCATGGCGCTCTACGCGCTCGCCGTGTGGACGAGCACGCGGATGTTCGTGATCGGCACGCTGTTCTTCGCGGTCACGAACTTCGCGCCGTACACCAATCTGAGGCACGAACTGTTCCACGACGTCACGCTCGCGTTCACCGTCGTGGCGATCATCGTGATGGTGCTGCTGCGGCGGATCGTGGGCGACCGCGAACGGCGCGCGCAGGTCGCAGAGCGGGAGCGCGACGTCGCGGCCCGCGAGGCGGTGCTCGACGAGCGCGGACGCATCGCGCGCGAGCTGCACGACGCGATCGCGCACAACGTCTCGATGATGGTGCTGCAGGCCGGTGCGGAGCGGCGCGTGCTCGACCCGGAGGTCGGTGCGACTCGCGAAGTGCTGGAAGGCATCGAGCAGAGCGGACGTTCCGCGCTGACCGAGATGCGCCGCCTGGTCGGGATGCTGCGCACCGATACCGCCGATCCGCTCACGCCGCAGCCGGGACTGGCCGATCTGCCCACTCTCATCACCCAGGTGCGCGAGGCCGGCATGCCGGTCGAGCTGCGCATCGAGGGTGACCCGCGTGACCTGCCGGTCGGTGTCGGGCTCTCGGCCTACCGCATCGTCCAGGAGGCGCTCACGAACGTACTCAAGCACGCCGACCGGGCGCACGCGACGGTGCGCGTCCGCTACGCAGCCGACTCGCTCGAACTCGAGATCGTGGACGACGGCGCCGGCCGGCCCGCCGCCGTGGCCGGGGGCGGTCACGGGCTCGTGGGCATGCGCGAGCGAGTTGCGCTCTACGGCGGCCGGTTCAGCGCGGACCACGTCCCGGACGGCGGTTTCGCCGTGCGCGTCCTGCTGCCGGTCCGATGACGCGGGTACTGCTCGCCGACGACCAGGCGCTGGTACGGGTCGGGCTGCGCAAGATCCTCGAGGCCGAAGCCGACCTGACCGTCGTCGGTGAGGCCGGCGACGGTGCGGACGCGGTGCGTGAGGCGCGCCGGCTGCGGCCCGACGTGATCCTGATGGACATCCGGATGCCCGTCCTCGACGGCATCGAGGCCACCCGCCGCATCGTCGAGGAGAACGCGGCGGCCAAGGTGCTCGTCCTGACCACCTTCGGGCTGGACGGTTATGTCTTCGAATCGCTGCGTGCCGGCGCGAGCGGCTTCATGCTCAAGGACGCACCACCCGAGGAGATCGCGGCCGCGGTGCAGATCGTCGCGTCCGGCGACGCGCTGCTCGCACCGGCGATCACCCGCTCGGTGGTCGAGGAGTTCGTCCGGCAGCGGCCCGCGCCGACACCGCCCGCGGCGCTCGACCAGTTGACCGGACGCGAGCGTGAGGTGCTCGAGCTGCTCGCCCGCGGCCTGTCGAACCCGGAGATCTGTGCGCGGCTCGTGGTCAGCGAGGCCACCACCAAGACGCACGTCGCGCGCATCCTGCAGAAGCTCGCGCTGCGCGACCGGGTGCAGGCGGTCATCTACGCCTACGAGTCCGGCGTCGTCGAGCCCGGCTCGGCGAGCTGACCCGAGTCGGACGGAGGAAGGCCCGCAGATCCCGGTGCCTTCCGCTTTGTCAACTGCGTCCGCCTGCCCGTAAGGATCCTTACCGTCCGCGGAACCGAGGTGCCGCGCGGATATCGACGCGGCACTCGACGCCCTTGTGCCTGTGTCACATCCAGCGACACACGAATGGAGCGTCATGAACTTCCGCACCCGACTTGCCGCCGCCGGCGCAGCCGGCGCGTCCGCTGTGGGCCTGCTGGCCTTCGGCGCAGGACCCGCGTCAGCAGCAACGCCGCGTGGCAGCACGAACGACCACGCTGTCTTCGTCGAGGCCGACGATCCGTCCGGCAACAGCATCGCCGTCTATCACCGCAACGCGAACGGCACGCTGTCCGCGGCGGGCCGCTACTCGACCGGCGGGCTGGGTGGCGTCCTGTCCGGATCGGTGGTCGACCATCTCGCGTCGCAGGGCGCCGTCCGCTACGACGCCGAGCGGCGGCTGCTCTACGCGGTCAACGCGGGCAGCAACACGGTGACGGTCTTCGCCGTGCGCGGTGCTCAGCTGCAGCGGCTGCAGGTGGTCGGCACCGGCGGCGCCTTCCCGGTGAGCGTGGCCGTCCGCCGCGGCGCCGTGTACGTGCTGAACGCGCGCAACGGCGGGTCGATCCAGGGGTTCGTGCAGGCAGGACGTGCGCTCGTGCGCATCCCGGCCTGGCACCGCAGCCTCGGGCTCGACCCGGCCGCGACTCCGGAGTTCGTCAACACGCCCGGTGAGGTCGCGTTCAGCCCGGGCGGGGATCAGCTCGTCGTCACCACGAAGGCCAACGGCAACCAGATCGACGTGTTCGGCATCGACGCGATCGGTGGCCCGAGCGCGACGCCGACGGTCACGCCCGACCCGGCCGGAGTTCCGTTCGCCGTGGCCTTCGACCGCACCGGGCGGCTCGACGTCGCGGAGGCCGGGCCGAACGCGGTCGCGACGTTCGTGCTGCACCCCGACGGCACGTTGACCTTCGTCGACCGGAAGTTCACCGGGCAGGCGGCGACCTGCTGGATCGTGGGAACGGGTTCGCACCTCTACGCCGACAACGCGGGCAGCGGTTCGGTGAGCACCTTCGACGTCACGAACGGCGGGCTCGTCGCGCGCGGCAACACCGCCACCGACGCCGGCACGGTCGACGCGACGATCAGCGGGCACAACCTCTACGTCCAGACCGGCGCCGCCGGGCTCGTGGACGAGTTCGCCATCGGCGACGACGGCGGGCTCACCCCGATCGGCTCGGTCACCGTGGCCGGCACGGTGGGCGGCGAAGGCATCGCCGCCAGCTGATCGCGCCAGCAGTCGTGGGCCGGCCCGCGCGCAAATTCGTCCCGCCCCCGGCCCCGGCGGGTGGCCACA
>JAICKR010000062.1 GCA_025927835.1 Jatrophihabitans sp.
CTGCCCCATGCCCGCCCTATGGTGCGAGATCGACCACTCCCTCGACCACTCAGCCGGCGGACCCACCAGCGTCACCAACGCCGCCCTGGCCTGCGACTACCACAACCGCACCGCCAAAGCCCAAGGCTGGCGACCCGAACACGTCAACGGCCGCGTCGCCTGGACCCCACCGCGCTGGATCGACCCGCACCAGCAACCCCGCTACAACCACCTCCACAACACCGACCCACCACCCTGACCGCAAATCGGGTAGATGTAGGGCATGGCCGAGATCGCGGTTGCGCGGGTGTACGACGACACGATGCCGCACGGCACCCGCGTGCTTGTCGACCGGTTGTGGCCGCGCGGGTTGAAGAAGGACGGCGCACCCTTCGACGAATGGTGCAAGGACGTCGCACCATCGACCGAGCTGCGCACGTGGTACGGCCACGACCCGGAGCGCTTCGCCGAGTTCCGCCGCCGCTACCTCGCCGAGTTGCAGGAACCACCCGCGTCAGACGCGCTCGCGCAGCTGCGTAGCGAGTCGCACCTCGTGCTGCTGACCGCGACGAAGGACGTGGCGCACAGCGCAGCCACCGTGCTCGCCGAAGCGCTCGGGACCTAGGAAGTCGGCCAGCTCGCGTCGGTACCCTGGGACCGTGACCGCAACCGGCCTGGACGCGTGGCGCGAGCTGCATGCTGCGCAGCAGCCGAAGTGGCCGGATGACGTCGAGTTGCGCGAGGCGGCGCTGACGCTCGCGGGCATGCCGCCGCTCGTCGTCGCCTCCGAGGTCGATCAGCTGCGCGAACGGCTGGCCGCGGTGGCTCGCGGCGAGGCTTTCCTGCTGCAGGGCGGCGACTGCGCCGAGACGTTCGCCACGAGCTCGCAGGCCGACATCGCGGGCAAGGTACGGGTGCTGCTGCAGATGGCCGTCGTGCTCACCTACGGGGCGTCGATGCCGGTGGTGAAGCTCGGCCGCATCGCCGGGCAGTACGCCAAGCCGCGCAGCGCCGACATCGACACGACCGGACAGATCTCTTACCGCGGTGACATGGTCAACGAACTCGTCGGCGACCGAACGCCCGACCCGCGACGCATCCTGCGCGCCTACTCCACCGCCGCCTCGACGCTGAATCTACTGCGTGCCTACGCCGGCGGTGGCCTGGCCTCCCTCGATCGTGTGCACGCCTGGAACACCGCGTTCGCGCGCACGACCGACACGGGCTCGCGTTACGAGAAGCTCGCGTCCGAGATCGACCGCGCGGTGCGCTTCATGCGTGCCTGCGGCGTACATGACGCGGCGCTCGAGGGCGTCGAGCTCTATGCGTCGCACGAGGCGCTGATCCTCGAGTACGAACGGGCACTCACCCGCGTCGAAGACGATCGGGCGTACGACCTGTCCGCACATTTCGTCTGGGTGGGCGAACGCACCAGGCAGATGGACGGCGCGCACATCGACTTCGTCTCGCGCATCGCGAACCCGATCGGGGTGAAGCTCGGCCCGACCACGACACCGGAGTTCGCTGCGGAACTCGTCGAACGACTCGACCCGGCGAACGAGCCGGGCCGGCTCACGCTGATCAGCCGGATGTCGAACTCGAAGGTGCGTGACGTGCTGCCGGCCATCGTCGAGAAGGTCACCTCGACGGGACACCAGGTCATCTGGCAGTGCGACCCGATGCACGGCAACACCGAGGAGACGATCGACGGCGTGAAGACACGCCACCTCGACCGCATCATCGACGAGGTCGACGGCTTCTTCGACGTGCACTCCGCGCTCGGCACGCATCCCGGCGGCCTGCATGTCGAGCTCACCGGTGACGACGTCACCGAGTGCATCGGCGGCACCGCGGAACTGACCGCTGCCGACCTCGTGCGCCGCTACGAGACCGCGTGCGACCCGCGGCTGAACATCGAGCAGTCGCTCGAGCTCGCGTTCCGGGTCGCCGAGCGGCTCGTCGCCGAGCGCCGCCACCGCGAGCAGGCCCGGTGAACCCGGTCGATCTGCGGTCGGACACCGTCACCCGGCCGACGCCGGACATGCGCGCGGCCATGGCATCGGCCGAGGTCGGCGACGACGTCTACGGCGAGGACCCGACCGTCACCGCACTCGAGCAGCGGGTCGCCGAGCTGCTCGGCCTCGAGGCGGCGCTGTTCGTGCCGTCCGGCTCGCTCGGCAACCAGCTCGGCGTGCGGCTGCTCGTGCGCCCGGGCCAGGAGCTGGTCTGCGACTCGCTCGCGCACGTGGCGCGCGCCGAACTCGGCGCCGCGGCGGTGTTCTCCGGCGTCACCTTCCGCACCTGGCCGGCCACGCGTGGCCGGCTCGACGTCGAGGCCGTCCGCGGCCTCATCTCGCCCGACGCCGGGCCGTACCTCGTGTCCACGGCCGCGATCGAGGTCGAGAACACGCACAACTTCGGCGGTGGCACGGTGCAGCCGCCCAACCAGGTTGCTGCCGTGCAGGAGCTGGCGCGCAGCCACGGGCTGGGTCTGCACCTCGACGGCGCCCGGCTGTGGAACGCACACGTCGCGACCGGCACCCCGCTGAGTGAGCTCGCGGGTGGCTTCGACACCGTGTCCGTCTGCCTCTCGAAAGGCCTGGGCGCGCCGGTCGGCTCGGTGCTCGCCTCGACCGCCGAGCGCATCGTCGAGGCGCGCGTGTGGCGCAAGCGCTACGGCGCCGGCATGCGGCAGGCGGGCATCCTCGCTGCCGCCGGGCTGTATGCGCTCGAGCACCACCTCGACCGGCTGGCCGATGACCACGCCCGTGCGAAGCGCCTGGCCGAGGCGCTCGGCGCGGATCCGGTCGCGGTGGAGACGAACATCGTCGTGCTCGACGTTCGGGATGCCGCGTCGGTGGCTGTCGGCGCGGCCGAGGACGGCGTGCTCGTATCCGCCCTCGGCCCCCGGTTCCTGCGCCTCGTCACCCACCTGGACATCGACGACGACGGCATCGACCACGCGATCAAGGTCCTGCAACCGCTGGTCTGACGGCCCGGCGAATGGCCGCGCGAGGCCGCCTACGGCACACTCTGGCGCATGAGCTACCCGGACGCGCCACAACAGCCGCCGCAGTACCCCCAGGCACCCGGCTACGGTCGGCCGTCGCAACCGGCGCAACCGACTCGATTGCGGGGCCGAACGCCGCGCCGGCTCGGCTGGATCTTCCTCGTCGCCGGCATCGTGCTGATCGTGGTCGGCGCTGTCATCGGCACGACCAAGTCGTTGGGCAAGGTGACGGGGTTTCACCGGGTGACCTTCGCCGACGGTTCCGCCACGGTCACCCTCGACGGGACCGGCAAGTGGGTCGGGTACTACGAGGCCGACAACGTCTCGAGCTCGATCAAGCGGATCCCAGGATTTCAGGCGGCGGTCACGGATCCGTCCGGCCAGCCGGTCGCGCTGACGATCTACGGAAACCGCTCCGACCACAAGGTCAAGAAGCTCACCTACGACTACAAGGGCCACCACGGCGCAGCGGCCTTCCAGTTCGACGCGAAGCAGAAGGGCCAGTACCGGATCCAGATCCAGGCGAGCGAGCAGCTGCCGTCCGACGCGGATATCGCGATCGGGCGCGACATCGAGAAGGCTGCGATCATCGCCGGCTTGTTCGTGGTGCTCGGTGCCCTGGTGATCGTCGCGGCGATCGTGCTGTTGATCGTGGGCTTCGTGAAGCGGTCCCGGCACAAGAAGGAGCTGCAGGCCGCGCCGTACGGCGGCCCGCCGCCGCCCGGCTACGCGCCCCAGGGCCCGCCGCCCGGCTACCAGCAGCAGGGGCCCCCGCCCGGCTACCAGCAGCAGGCTCCGCCGCCCGGCTACCCGCAGCAGGGCCCCCCGCCCGGCTACCCGCAGCAGGGCCCCCCGCCCGGCTACCCGCAGCAGAACCCGGTCCCGCCGCCGGGCAATCCGCCGCAGTTCGGCGAGCCGCAGCAGGGCCCACCCCAGGGCTGACATTCGGCGCGGACTCCTGCCAGCGGCGTGTGACTGCGTTGTCAGTACCTCGCCGTAGGTTTCGGTCGTGGCTTACCACCTGATTCGACTCGGACGGGGCCCGGCGTGGGATGCGAACCGCGCCCGCCGTGAGCAGGCGGGTTGGGCCGACCACGCCGCCTATATGGACCGGCTGACCGAGCACGGCATAGTCGTGCTCGGCGGTCCGGTGGGCGACGCGGACACCGACGTGGTGCTGGTCGTCAACGCCTTCGACCAGTCGGCGGCGCTGGCGATGCTGGCCGGTGATCCCTGGCTGGGCACCGTGCTCGCGCTCAAGGACGTCGAGCCGTGGACCATCTGGCTGCGGGCTCGCGACTCCGAGGGCGCGCTCGCGAGTTAGGCGGGCGCTAACCCGCGAGGTGCGCCGCCGAGGTCCGGCCGAGCAGTGGCGGCAGGGTCGCGACGGCCTGCGCCAGCTCGTCGAGCGCCTCACCGAACAGCGCCTGCGCGCCGTCACAGAGCGCGGTCTCCGGGTGCGGGTGCACGTCCACCATCACTCCGTCCGCGCCGGCCGCGATGCCGGCCCGGGCCAGCGGCACCACGAGGTCGCGCCGCCCGGCCGCGTGCGACGGGTCGACGATCACGGGCAGGTGCGACTGACGTTGCACCATCGCCACCGCCGACACGTCGAGCATGTTGCGGATCGACGGTTCGAAGCCACGGATGCCGCGCTCGCACAGCACGATGTCGAGGTTGCCACGCTGCGCGATGTACTCCGCGGCCATCAGCCATTCCTCGTACGTCGCGGTCAGCCCGCGCTTGAGCATCACCGGCTTGCCGGTGCCGCCCATCGCTTGCAGCAGTCCGAAGTTCTGCATGTTGCGGGTGCCGATCTGCAACATGTCCGCGTGCTCGGCGACCTCGTCGACCTCGCTCGCGTCCATCACCTCGGTGACGATCGGCAGCCCTACCTCCTCGCCGACCTCGGCGAGGATGCGCAGCCCGTCGCGCCCCAGCCCCTGGAACGCGTAGGGCGAGGTGCGTGGCTTGAACGCCCCGCCGCGCAGCAGGGTCGCGCCGGCCCGCTTGGCCATCCGGGCCGACTCGAGTGTCTGGTCCGGGGTCTCGACCGCGCACGGGCCGGCGATCAGCGTGAACGTGTCGGGCCCGATGGGCACGCCGCCGACCCGGATCGTCGTGCGCTTCGCGTGGTTCTCCGCCGATACGAGCTTGTACGGGGCGGTGATGCGCATCGTCTCGACGACGCCGGGCAGGGCGTCGACATCGAGCGTCTCGAGCACGTCCTCGGTGCCGACGACGCCGATGATCGTCCGCATGACGCCGCGGCTGACGAACGCCTGTCCGTTGTGCGCCTCGATGTGCGCGATCACGACGCGCACGTCCTCGTCCGACGCGGTCGGCGCCATCACGATCACCATGCGAGCGAGCCTATAGCGGCGCGGGAACGGTCAGCGGCCGCGCTTCGCCAGCTGTGGCGCGCAGTGCCTTCAGCGTCTCGATGTCGGCCTGGTGGTTGGCCGGCTCGGTCTCGACCACCATGGGCACCCGCCGGGTCGCGGGCGAGGTGAACAGCGCGGCGAACGCGGCCCGCCCGATCGTGCCGCGCCCCACGGCCTCGTGCCGGTCGCGCTTCGAGCCGGCCGGGTCGCGGCTGTCGTTGACGTGCACGAGCCCGATGCCGCCCTTCCCGGCGACCCTGGCATACGCGCGCAGCGCCGCGGCGAACGAGGCCGCGGTCGAGAGGTCGTGCCCGGCGGCGTGCATGTGGCAGGTGTCCAGGCAGACGCCGATGCGCTCGTCGCGGCCCAGCGCATCGAGGTAATCACCCAGCGATGCCGCGTCCGAGGCGAGCGACGCGTCGCTCGCCATCGGCTCGATGAGCAGCCGCGGACCGTCCGGCACCGTGTCGAGCGTGCGCAGGATGTGCGCCCGGAGCCCGGTCATCGCGTCGGCGCGGCGGTGGCCGTGCACGGCGGAGCCGGCGTGCACCACCACGGCGCGGGCGCCGACGGCGCGGCCGCGGCGCAGCGAGTGCTCCAGCGCGGCGCTCGACTTGGCGAGCGTGTCGGCCGACGGCGAGCCGAAGTTCACCAGGTACGGAGCGTGCACGAACACCGGCACCGTGCACTCGCCGGCGAAGGCGGCGTCACCGTCCGGGTCGTCCGCCCACGGCGCCCAGGCCCGCGGACTGGACAGGAACACCTGCACGACCTCGGCGCCGATCGTGTCGGCGTAGGGCACGCAGCGGCCGAGGCCGCCCGCCACCGAGACGTGCGCGCCCACCGGCGCGAGGGGGCGTGGCACCGATCAGACGATGGTGACGGTGACCGTGGAGCCCACCTCGACGGTGGTGCCGGACGGCGGGTCGACACCGACGACGAATCCGCTGTGCCCGCCGAAGGCCTTCTCCACGTTCACCCTGAGCCCGAGGTCCTCGAGCGCGCGCCGTACCTCGCTGAGCGGCTCGAGCTGGGAGAAGTTCGGGATCTGCACGAACTGCGGGCCCTTGGAGACGGTGACGGTGATCGTGGAGCCCTTCGCCGCCTTGTCCGAGGGACGGATCGTGATGACGTTGTTCTTGCCGATCGAGTCGCTCCACTCGAGCACACTGGTGACCTTGAAGCCGGCCTGCTTGAGGGTGCGCTTCGCGGCGTCGAACGGCGTGTTGGGGTCGATCGCCGGAATCGCGAGGATCGGCGGCCCGGTGGAGATGTAGACCGTGATCGTCCGGCTCGAACGCACCTGGGCGCCGGCTGCCGGAACGGTGCGCGTCGCCTCGCCCTGCGACACGGTCATGCTCGCTTCCGGTTTCTGGACGACAGCGGTGAATCCACGTCCGTGCAGGGTCTGCACCGCGCGGTCGGCTGCTTGGTTGCGAACCGAAGGCACCGCGTACAGATGTGGGCCGGACGACACGTTGATCGTCACGTCCTTGCCCCGCTCCCGCCGCGAACCCGGCTTGGGGTTGGTGCTCACGACATACCCGCTGCGGACCTTGTCGCTGTATTGCTGGTACACCCGCACGTGATAACCGGCATCGGTGAGCTTCTTGGTTGCCGCGGCCTGCGACTGTCCGACCACATTCGGCACGTGGTGCAGGTAGCGATCAGCGAGAAGCTTGCCGGCAAGTGCGGCAGCCAGACCGAGCATGACGACGAGGACGACCGCGATGAGTCCGCGGCGGCGCCGCTGTGTCTGGGCGGTCGATCGTTTCGGCGGCGGGATGACGATGGGTGGCGGCGGCGCGCCGTCCTGGCGCAGCTCCATCGGCCGCGAGCCGGTCACGCCACGAGGCACGACGGACGTGTCGCTCTGCGACGGGCGCTTGATCATGTCCGTCGTCGACTCGTCGGCCCGCTGGCGCGGCTCGGGCCTGACGACGCGGTTGCGCGGCCGCTCGCGCGGCGGCACCGGCGTCACCGGCAGGCCGAGCTCGGTGCGGACGTCGGCGATCTCGGCAAGGAACGCCGCCGCGTCCGCGGGCCGGCCGGCCGGATCGCTGTCGGTCGCCGCGATGACGATCTCGTCGATCTCGTTCGGGATGCCGCGCACGCGCGACGACGGCGCGGGCACCCGGCTGTGCACATGCTGGTAGGCGACGTTCATCGCCGAGTCGCCCTTGTAGGGGGTGGTGCCGGTGAGCAGCTCGAACAGCACCACGCCCGATGCGTACACGTCCGAGCGCTGGTCGGCGCGGCCCTGGCTGATCTGTTCGGGCGCGCAGTAGGCGACGGTGCCCATCATCAGCCCGGTGCGCGTCGCCGCGGCGTCGCTCTCGACCGCGCGGGCCAGCCCGAAGTCGGCGACCTTCACCACGCCGTCGTCGGAGAGCAGGATGTTCTCCGGTTTGACGTCGCGGTGCACCAGACCGGCGCGGTGTGCGGCGGCGAGCGCGCTGAGCACCGGCTCCATGATGGAGATCGCCTCGGCCGGGCTGAGCCGGCCGCGCTCGCGCAGCAGTTCGCGCAGCGTGCGTCCCTCGACGAGCTCCATGACGAGGAACACGTGGTGGCCCTCGGGCCCGGACTCGTGGCCCTGGTCGTAGACCGACACCACGTTGAGGTGGGTGAGCCGGGCCGCGGCCCGCGCCTCGCGCGCGAACCGATCGGTGAACGCGGGGTCGGCCGAGAGTGCCGACGACATCACCTTGACCGCGACAAGCCGGTCGAGCCGCTCGTCGACGGCCGCGTACACGGTGGACATGCCGCCCCTGGCGATGGGCTCCAGAATCCGGTACCGGCCTTCGAGCGAGCGGCCGACCAAACTATCGGTCGCAGCCGTTTGCACGGGGTGATTCTACGGTCGGGAAGCGGTTGTGGCCGTCGCCGCTCCGTAGCCGGCCAGGCTCGAGGTGTCTCTGTCGCCGATATGGTGGGCGGTGTGACACGCGCCCCGAACCGGTCACTGGGCGAGGCGGGACTGTTCGCGGACGCTGTGCGACCGGGTGGCTGGCTGCTCACCGTCGACCGGGTCAGGCAGTCCTACGTCGACCTCGAGGATCCCACGTTCCTCGACTTCGGCTACGTCCAGGACTTCGCTCGGGTGTTCGATGCGCTGCCCGAAGGACGGCTCGCGGTCACGCACATCGGCGGTGGCGCGTGCACGTTCGCGCGCTACATCGCGGTGACGCGCCCGGGCTCGCCGCAGATCGTGCTCGAACCCGATGCCGAGCTCACCGCGCTGGTGCGGGCCCGGCTGCCGCTGCCGGCGGGCCACCGCATCCGCATCCGCCCCGTCGAGGGCCGGTCGGGTGTGGCGGAATTGCGCGATGCCAGCGCGGACGTCGTGGTGCTCGACGCGTTTCACGGCGGCCGCATCCCGGGCCAGCTGACGACCAGCGAGTTCTTCGCCGACATCGCGCGCGTCCTGCGGCCCGAGGGCGTCCTCATCGCGAACATCGCGGACGGGCCACCGCTGACCTACAGCACGCGGGTTGTCGCCGCGGTGCGCACCGCGCTGCCGGAGGTGGTGGTCATCACCGAGTCCGGCGTCATGAAGTCGCGCCGGTTCGGCAACCTCGTCGTCGCGGCGTCTCGCGCCGAGCTGCCGCACAGCGCGATCCGCCGGGCCTGCGCGAGCGCGCCGTTCCCCCGCTCGGTGTCGGTCGCCTACGGGCACACCGCGCAGCCGCTCACCGATGCCACCTCGATGCGCTCACCCGAGCCGCCCGAGGCGACGTGGCGGGTGTCCGACGACGACGAGGATGATGTCTGACCGTGCCGTTCTTCGATCAGCGCGACCGGGCCGAGTCGTTCGGTGCCGTCGCGGAACTCTACGACCGCCACCGTCCGAGCTATCCGGACGAGTTGATCGACCAACTGGCCGCACTGCGCCCGGCACGCGTACTCGACGTGGGGTGCGGCACCGGCAAGGCGTCCAGGCAGCTGGCCGGCCGCGGACTCGACGTGCTCGGCGTCGAGATCGACGCCGGCATGGCCGCGGTCGCGCGGCGCAGCGGTGTCGAGGTCGAGGTCGCGTCGTTCGAGCTGTGGGACGACCGCGGCCGCAGCTTCGACCTCATCGTCAGCGGGCAGGCGTGGCACTGGATCGATCCCGCGGTCGGTGCGCCCAAGCTCGTGCGGCTGCTTCGCCCGGCCGGCACGGTGTGCCTGTTCTGGAACTACGACGACGACGATGAGCGGCTGGGGGCGATCGTCCAGGACGTGTACCGCAGGGTGGCACCAGAGAGCTTCGAGGAGACCCGGCCCGGTGAACAGGGGCTGCACGAGCGCACCTTGCGCGACAGCGGCTGCTTCTCCTCCGTCGAGGTGCGCGACTACAAGTGGTCGGAGACCCTGCCCGTCGACGAGTGGGTGGCGCGGGTGAGCACGCACAGCAACCAGCTCCTCCTCGCGCCGCAGCGGCTGGCCGAGCTGCAGACCGCGCTGCGAGACGCGCTGCGCGCCGAGTACGGCGAGACCGTGCCACTGCGCAACGGGACCCACGCGCTGTGGGCCCGGCCGTGACAGGCTGGCAAACATGGAACTGCTGACGTTCCCGGCAGCGGCCGAGGCGTTGGGTGTACCGATCAACCGCGTCCACCAGTTCGTGCGCGACGGGCACCTCGTGGCCGTGCCGGACGAGAGGGGTGTGCGGTGCGTGCCCGCGCTGCTCGTCCAGAGCGGAATGGTGGTCAAGTCACTGCTTGCGGTGATCACGGTGCTGCGCGACGCGCAGTTCGCGGACCACGAGATCGTCGACTGGCTCTTCCGCGAGGACGACTCGCTGCCCGGCTCGCCCATCGAGGCACTGCGCGCCAACCGTGGCTCCGAGGTCAAGCGCCGCGCCCAGGTCGCCGGCTACTAGCGGCGTGCACGCGACGTACCTGCTCATCCTCGCTGCGTGCCTCGTCGGCACGGCGCCGCTCGAGGTCGTCCTGCACACCGCGGTCTACGCACGCTGGGTGCGGCTCGCCGCCACGCTGCTGCCGGTCGTGGTCGTGTTCGGGGCGTGGGACGCCGGCGCGATCCACGCTGCCTGGTGGCACTACGACGGCCGCTACCTCGTCGGTGCCACGCTGCCCGGCCGGCTGCCGCTGGAGGAGCTGCTGTTCTTCCTCGTCATCCCCACGTGCGCGGTGCTGACGCTCGAAGCTGTGCGGGCCCGCCGCCCGCAGTGGCTCATCGGCGACGAGACATGACCTACTCGTGGACGGTCGTGCTCGGCGTCGCCGGTGCCGCAACGCTCGACCTCGCCGTGCTGCGCACGATGTTGCTGCGGCGCAAGGCGTTCTGGACGGCGTACGCGATCGTGCTGTTCTTCCAGCTCATCGTGAACGGCCTGCTGACCGGGCTGCGCATCGTGCGCTACGACGCGTCGACGATCATCGGCTGGCGGCTTGCCTACGCGCCGATCGAGGACCTGCTCTTCGGCTTCGCGATGGTGCTCATGACGCTGAGCCTGTGGGTGTGGCTGGGGCGGCACGGCGTGCAGTCCAGGAACCGCGCAGCCCCTGCAGTCCCGCCGACGCGCGACGCTGCCACCCGACGTGCACCCGGTGGGTGAACACGTCGTAGTCGTTGCGCTCGACCTCGTCGAGGATCCCGGCGTACAGCGTGGCCGCGGTGCACAGGCAGTCGCGGGAGGTGGGGTGGACGAGGTCGATGCCCGGTGCCGCCTTCGCGTAGAGGCGGCGGGCGCGCTCGATCTCCCATGCGAGCAGGTTGCGGATCGGCTCGTCGACGCGACCGCGCGCCAGCCGGTCGCGGTCGACGCCGAACCGGTCGAGCGACTCCTGCGGCAGGTAGATGCGGCCGCGGCGCAGGTCTTCTGCGACGTCGCGGATGAAGTTCGTGAGCTGGAACGCCATGCCGAGGTCTATGGCGTGCGCCTCGAGCACGTCCCAGCGCGTGGCGTCGTCCGCGCGGCCGAGGATGGGCAGCATCTGCAACCCGATCACCGCGGCCGAGCCCCACATGTACTTCGCCAGATCGGCGTAGCTCGGGTACGAGCTCACCGTGAGGTCCATCCGCATCGAGTCGAGGAAGTCGGCGAAATAGGACGCCGGGATGTTCCACCGCGCCGCGGTGTCGATCACCGCGCGGCTCACCGGGTCGCTGGTCGAGCCCCAGTCCAGGTCGGCGAGGAAGTCGGCGCCCCAGTCATGCAGCCGGGTGGCGCGCTGCTCGGTCGACATGGTCGGTGCGAGGTCGTCGACGAAGTCGTCCACGTACCGGGCGAAGCCGTACAGCGCGTGTACGTACGGCCGCTTCGCCGGCGGCAGCAGCAGCGTCGCGAGATAGAACGTCTTGCCGTGCGCCGCGTTGATCGTGCGGCAACGCAGGTAGCTCGCCCGGATCGCCGCACCGCCGATGCCAGCCGCATCGAGTTCGCGTCCGGCCGTCATCCGCGTCCCGTGATCCGCTGCGCGGCGAGCTGACCGGACACCAGCACCATCGGCACGCCGACGCCGGGCTGTGTGTTCGACCCGCAGAACACCAGGTTCTCGATGCGCCGGTCGAGGGTCGCCGGGCGGAACGGGCCGGTCTGGCCGAACGTGTGCGCGGCGGCGAACGGTGCGCCGGCAGCCAGCCCGCGGGCCGCCCAGTCGGCGGGCGTGACGAGATGTTCGGCGTCGATGCCCGCCTCGAAGCCGGCGTAGCCACGCTTCTCGAGCGTCTCCATGATGTGGTCGCGGTAGCGCTCACGCTGCGCGACCCAGTCGACGCGCCCGGTGGTGTTCGGAGCGGGGAACAACGCGTAGTACGTGTGCCGGTCCGGCGGGGCGAGCGACGGATCGGTGCGGGTCGGGTTGGTGAGCAGGAAGGACGGGTCGCTCATCACCTCCCCGCGATCGATGATCTCGGTGAACGTCGCCTCCCACGCGCTGCCGAAGTCGATCGTGTGGTGGGCGAGATCGTCGAACTCGGCGCTCGACCCGGCGTGCAGCACGACCGCGGACGGGGAGTAGCGCAGCCGGCGCACCCGCCGCGGCGGCGTACGGCCGGGCAGCAGCTCGGCGTACGCGACGGGCAGGTCGGCGTTGACGACGACCGCGTCCGCGGCGATGCGCTCGCCGGTGCCGGTGAGCACGCCGCGCGCCCGACCGGCCACCACGTCGATCGCGGTCACGGTCGTGCCGTAGCGGAAGCGCACCCCATGCTTCTCGGCCGCGCCGGCAAGTGCGCGCGGCACCGCATGCATGCCGCCCTCGGGGAAGTACACACCGGCCACGCAGTCCATGTAGGTGATCACCGCGTAGATCGCGAGCGCCTGCGCGGGGGCGAGACCGGCGTACATCGCCTGGAAGGAGAACAGCCGGCGCAGCCGCTCGTCCCCGACATACTGCGAGACCTTGCGGCTCAGCCTGCGGAAGCCCCCCAGCGCGGCCAGCCGGGCGAGCGGCCCGCCGACGAGCTGCAGCGGCGAGTCGAGGTTGCGCTCGATGAAGTGCGGCATCTCGATGCGATAGAGCTCGCGCAGGAACGCCACGTAGCGCAGCCACCCGTCGGCGTCCTTCGCGCCGCAGACCCGGCGGATCTCGTCGGCCATGTCGTGCACGTCCGCGCACACGTCGATCGTCGAACCGTCCGCGAAGCGGGCCCGGTAGGCCGGGTCGAGGCGGTGCAGGCGCAGCCAGTCGCCGAACTCCTCCCCGACCGCCTGCAGCGGCCGGGCGACGAGTTCGGGCATGGTGAGCACCGTCGGACCGGTGTCGAAGCGGTACCCACGGTCGGTGATCAGCCCGCAGCGCCCGCCGGGGACGGACTCGCGTTCGACGACGGTGACGTCGCGACCGGCGCCGGCGAGGTGCAGCGCCGCCGACAGCCCGCCCAGCCCGGCGCCGACGACCACCACACGGTCGGTCGGCCCATGGACCGTTCGGCTGCGCCGCCGGCTCTTCGCGCGAGCGCTCATCGCGGACCGCTCCGCTCCACGCTCGCTGCGATGCTCACTCGGGCGAGGCTACGTGAGCGGTCAGGCGTGCCGATCGACGGCGACGGCGATGAGCGCGCCGAGGGCGTGCCGCGACGCTTCGCTGATGTGCGGCGACTCGAGCGCGGCCCGGGCGTCGGCGGCGCGTTGCGCGATGCGCCGCTCCACCTGCTCGAGGGCACCGGTGGACCGGATGAGCTCGCGCAGCCGGGCGACCTGCGTCTCGTGCATCTGCCGGTCGCCGAGTCCGGCGCGCAGCATGCGGGCCTGCTCGGTGTCGGCTGCCTGCATCGCGAGGGCGGTGAGCAGCGTGTGCTTGCCCTCGCGCAGGTCGTCACCGGCCGGTTTGCCGGTGACCGACGGGTCGCCGAACACGCCGAGCACGTCGTCGCGGAGCTGGAACGCCTCGCCGAGCGCGAGCCCGTAGGTCGTGAGCACGTCGAACACCACGCCCGGCGCGTCCGCGACGGCCGCGCCGAGGTGCAACGGTCCCTCGATCGTGTACTTGCTCGTCTTGAACCGGATCACCCGCAGCGCCTCGTCGACGTCGTAGGCGCCGCGGGCCTGCGACAGCACGTCGAGGTACTGCCCGGCCATCACGAGCTGGCGCATCTCGTCGTACACGCTGCGCGCGGCCGCGCCCGGCACGCCGGCCTGCGCGAACATCGCGTCCGCCCAGGACAGCAACAGGTCGCCGAGCACGATCGCCGCGGCGGTGCCGAACACGTCGGGGTCACCCGTCCACGCCTCGTCGCGGTGCAGCGACGCGAACGCGGCGTGCGCCGACGGCCGGCCGCGCCGGGTCGCCGAGGCGTCCATCACGTCGTCGTGCACGAGCGCGCAGGCGTGCAGCAGCTCGAGGCTGGCCGCCGCGCTGACCAGGGCGCGGTCGTCGTCTTCCGCGCCGCGCACCGCGCGCCAGCCCCAGTAGACGAAGATCGGACGCAGCCGTTTGCCACCGTCGAGGACGAGCGTGCGGGCCGCGGCGAGCACCGGGTCGATGTCGGCGCCGAGCGGGGCGAGCGCCGCGGCCCGGCCGTCGAGGAAGGCGGCGAGATCGGCATCGACGCGGCTGATCACCGTGTCGAGCCGGTCCGTCACGGCGGGGACATTACGCTGCACATGTGACTAGAACGGTTCGCGAGCAGCTCGGTTCAGGCCGACCGACGATCTCGTTCGAGTTCATGCCGCCCAAAACACCTGAGGACGAGCGTCGGATCTGGCAGACGATCCGCGAGCTCGAGCCGCTACAGCCGTCGTTCGTGTCCGTGACCTATGGCGCGGGCGGGTCGACGCGGGACAACCCGATCAACGTCGTCGAGCGCATCGCGCACGACACGACCCTGCTGCCCGTTGCCCACCTGACCGCCGTGAACCACTCGATCGCCGAGCTGCGCGCGATCGTCGGCCGCTTCGCCGACGCCGGCATCCGCAATATCCTCGCGATCCGCGGCGACCCACCAGGAGACGTCGACGGGCCGTGGGTCAAACACCCCGAGGGTGTCGAGTACGCGTCGGACCTCGTCCAACTGCTCGCGGCGCACGGCGACTTCTGCATCGGGGTCGCCGCGTTCCCCTACAAGCACCCGCGCTCGGCGACGATCGAGTTCGACACCGAGCAGTTGGTCGCCAAGTGCCGGGCGGGCGCCGACTACGCGATCACCCAGATGTTCTTCGACGCCGACGACTACCTGCGGTTGCGCGACCGTGTCGTCGCGGCCGGCTGCGACACGCCGATACTCGCCGCGCTCATGCCGGTGACGACGATGAACACGAGCGCTCGCTCGGAGCAGCTTTCCGGCGCACCCTTCCCGGCGCACCTGCTCGCCAATTGCTTCCTGGGCGCCGACGACCCGAAGGCAGTGCGCGCGCTCGGCATCGAGCAGGCCGTCCTGCTCGCGCAGCGGCTGCTCGACGAAGGGGCACCCGGACTGCACTTCATCACGTTCAACTTCTCGAAGGCGACCCGCGAGGTCATGTCGCAGGTCAGCGTTCCGACCCGCGTCTGAGTCCCGGTGGCCTCGCCGGCGCAGCGCTGGTCGGCGCTGCACCACGGGATCGACCCCGCCCGCGTCCCGCTGCTGCTGCCGTGGCTGCGCTTCGTATGGGTGCTCGCGCGCCCGCTGCGGGCGGTGCCGCCGGTCGCGCTCACTGCGCTCGGGGTGCTGCTGGCCGCCGACGCGGTGCTGCTCGCCGGCCCGGCGCCGTGGGCGGCCGCGGCTGCGGTCGTGCTGGCCGCGCTGTGCGACGCGCTCGACGGCGCGGTGGCGGTCATCGCATCGCGGATCTCGCAGTTCGGCGCGCGCGCCGATGCGGTCGCAGACCGGTTGTCCGATGCCGCGTTCGCCGCGGTGCTGTGGCGCTGCGGGGTGCCGTGGCCGGTCGCGCTCGCCTGCGGTGCAGCCGCGTGGGGTGTGGACGTGCTGCGCCGGGTGCGCCGCGTCCGGTCCCGGATCACGGCGGGGGAGCGGCCCAGCTGGACGATCTGCGCGGCGCTCGCCTGCGGCAGCGCGGCGGTGACGCCGGCGCAGTGGCCGGTGCTGGCGTGCGCCGCGGTGTGGCTCGCGCTCGGCGCGTTCGCGTCGGGGCAGTTGCTCAGGCCGTGACCCGGCGGCCCTTCCAGCGCAGCGTGCCCGCGCGGTGGGCCAGGTGCGAGCGGGCGGTGAGGTAGCCGAGCACCAGCACGGACACGGGGTGCGCGAGCGAGTCCGGCAGCCCGCGGCCGCCGGTGCGCCGCGCGGTGATGAGCCGGGACGCGACGCCGGCCAGGTAGCCGAGCCGGCCGGTGCGGGAGCCGCGCAGCGCGGCCAGGGGCGGCAGCACGTAGGCCACACCGAGCAGCGCCCCGACCGCGGCGGCGCGCGGGGGTGGGCCGGCCGCGGCCCACAACGACTTCGCGTACCCGTCGCGCAGTTCCGGCCAGCCGGCGTACATGCGGCAGGACGCGAGCGCCGTCCCGTCCACGACCCCGCCGCGACCGCCGGCTGCCTTGACCGCGCGGACGAGCGCGATGTCGTCGAGTACCGCATCGCGCACCGTCGCGAAACCGCCGGCGCGTTCCAGCGCGTCGCGACGCACCACGACGAACTGCCCGCACGCCGCGGTCAGCGATGGCCGCGGCGATCGTTCGGCGACGCGCAGCGGCAACGTCGTCAGCCACGACCACTGCAACAGTGGCTGCACGAGGCGCTCGGCCGGCGTGCTCGCGAGCTGGCGCGGGAACGGGCACGCGATGTCGAGCTGCGCGTCGAGCAGCAGGGCGACGGCGGCCGCGACACCGCCGGGCTCGACGCGGACGTCCGCATCGACGAACACGAGCACGTCGGCCCCGGTGGCGGCGGCGAGCTGCGCGCACGCCCACGGCTTCCCGAGCCAGCCGGCCGGCGGCGGCGTGCCGCGCAGCACCGTGGCGCCGGCCGCGCGGGCGAGCTCGCCGGTGCGATCTGCCGACTCGTCGTCGAGCACCGACACCTCGCCCTGCTCGCGCAGCGCGGCAACGCACGCGCCGATGTGCGCCGCCTCGTCGCGGGCCGGCACCAGGATCGCGACCGAGCTGGGTCGTGGGCCGGGTGCGGCGATGGCTGCGGTGTGTCGCGGCGCAGCGGGGCCATCGGGAGCTCGGCGCAGCAGTCGGGCGTTCACCGCAGCGTGCAGTGCGCCGGCCGCGGCGAGCCACGAACCGGCTGCCACCAGCCGGATCATCGGCGCATCAGCCGCAGCCCGAGCGGCACCGCGATCACACCCATGCCGAGGGCGCCCCAACCGGCGGCTGCGGCGAGGTCGAGGAAACAGGCGAGCGCGACGATCCAGCCCACGTACAGCCACAGGTACAGCCCGACCATGACGCGGTCGTCACCGTTGCCGGCCAGCACCTGGACGAC